>CAYQVI010000153.1:0-9210 GCA_964420725.1 uncultured Gemmatimonadaceae bacterium
GCGCCCCCTGGAGGGGAAGGCGCTGGCCATGATCTTCCGGAAGAGCTCCACCCGGACCCGGGTCTCCTTCGAGGTGGCCATCCATCAGTTGGGGGGGTTCGGTGTCTTCCTCTCCGACCGGGACTCGCAACTGGGAAGGGGGGAGCCCATCCAGGATACCGCCCGGGTCCTCAGCGGCTACGTGGACGCCATCATGGTGCGGACCTTCGGGCACGCCGAGGTGGTTGAGCTGGCCGCCCACTCCTCGGTGCCGGTGATCAACGGGCTCTCGGACCTGCTCCACCCCTGCCAGTTGCTGGCGGACCTCCTCACCGTCCGGGAGGAGTTCGGGGCGGAGCTGGAGCCCCTCCGGGTGGCGTGGGTTGGAGACGGCAACAACATGGCCAACTCCTGGCTGAATGCAGCGGCACTCCTGGGCTTCGAACTCCGGCTGGCCTGTCCCGAGGGGTACGATCCGGACCCGGGGATCCTGGCCGGGGCATCGGAGCGGGGGCGGATCGTCCTCACCCGGGATCCCCGGGAGGCAGTGGAGGGGGTCCATGTGGTCACCACCGACGTCTGGGCCTCCATGGGGCAGGAGGACGAAGCGGCGAGCCGGGAGGAGGCCTTCCGCTCCTTCCAGGTGGACGACATGCTCATGGAGGGGGCCCGCTCCGAGGCGATCTTCCTCCACTGTCTTCCCGCCCACCGGGGGGAGGAGGTGACGGCCTCGGTGATCGACGGCCCCCGCTCCCGGGTCTTCCCCGAGGCGGAGAACCGACTCCACGCCCAGAAGGCCCTCCTTGTGGAACTCCTGGCTCCGGACAACGAAGGGGACATCCATGGATGACACGCTGTCGACGACCCCCCTCCACTCCGCCCACGTGGCGCTGGGAGGGAAGATGGTCCCCTTCGCAGGCTTCAGCATGCCGGTGCAGTATCCCACGGGGATCACCGCCGAGCACCGGGCGGTCCGGGAGGCGGCGGGGCTCTTCGACGTGAGTCACATGGGGGAGTTCCAGCTCGGCGGCCCCGACGCCCAGCGCTTCCTCCAACATGTCACCGTGAACGACGTGTCCCGGATGGCGGTGGGACAGGCCCAGTATTCCGCCCTCTGCCGGGAGGATGGGTGCGTCCTGGACGATCTCCTGATCTACCGGGAGCCCGGGCAGTGGATGATCGTGGTGAACGCCTCGAACCGGGCCCGGGACTGGGAGTGGATGCAGCGCCACGCCCAGGGCTTCGATGTGGAGCTGGTGGATCGCTCGGACGAGACCGCCCTCCTGGCGCTCCAGGGTCCGCTGGCTGCCGCCATCCTGGCTCCCCTGGCTCCGGACATGGATCTGGACGCCATCGGCTACTACCGCTTCGCGTCTGGAGCGGTGGCGGGGATCCCCATGCTGGTGGCCCGGACGGGGTACACGGGGGAGGACGGATTCGAGCTGTACGTCCGGAACGAGGAGGCCCTGCGTCTCTGGGAGGCCCTCCTGGAAGCGGGGGCCCCCCACGGTCTCCTCCCGGCGGGGTTGGGGGCCAGGGACTCCCTCCGGCTGGAGATGGGCTACGCCCTCTACGGCAACGACCTGGACCTGGAGCACACCGCCCTGGAGTCGGGGCTCGGCTGGATCGTGAAGCTGGACAAGGGGCCATTCGTGGGGAGCGAGGCGCTGGCCCGACAGAAGGCGGAGGGGGTCCCCCGGCGACTGGTGGGGCTCCGGTGCGGGGAGCGGGTCTTCCCCCGGCCCGGATATCCGGTGGTGCATGGGGATGAGGTGGTGGGGGTGGTGACCAGCGGGGTGCTGAGTCCCACGCTGGGGGTGGGGGTGGCGCTGGCGTACGTCCCTGCGGTGCTGGCTGCTCCCGGGACGGAGCTGGGGGTCCGGATCCGGGACCGCTCCGCCCCGGCCATGGTGGAGCGGCCCCCCTTCCACAAGGGAGGGTCGGTCCGACGGTGACGGTCATCCGGGTGGGGGTCCTGACCATCAGTGACGAAGCCTCCCGCGGTCGTCGGGAGGATCGGAGCGGTGCGCTCATCGAGGACTTCTGCACCCGGAGGGGATATGTGGTGGCCCGGCGGGCGGTGGTCCCCGATGGGACCTCCAGCATCGTTCCCGTCCTCCTGGACTGGGCGGACAGCGGGGAGGTGGATGTGATCCTCACCACCGGGGGCACCGGCTTCACCGATCGGGATGTTACGCCTGAGGCCACCCGGGCCGTGCTCCACAGGGAGGCGGTGGGTATGGCCGAACTCATCCGCAGGAAAGGTCAGTCCGCCACCCCCTTCGCGGTCCTCTCCCGGGGGCTCACTGGCTCCAGGGGGAGGGTCTTCCTGGCCAATCTCCCCGGGAGTCCCGGGGGGGTGGGGGACGGTCTCGAGGTGCTGGATCCCCTCCTCCCCCACACGGTGGGGCTCCTCCGGGGGCTGGAGACCCCCCATCGCCCGTCCACCCCGCCGGAGGGGTGAGGGAGTCGCCATGTCCGAGACCGTGCTGGTCACAACCCAGGATCTCCCCAGGGCGGGGCTCCTCCGCACCACCTTCGAGGAGGGGGGCCTCCGGGTCGTGCTGGTGACGGATGTGGAGGACGTGGAGCGGGAGAAGGACGGGGCCTCGCTCCTGGTGGTGACCAGCATGGAGGTCCCGGGAGGGGAGCGGCTGGCCCGGAAGGGGGAGTCGCTGGGGCTGCCGGTTTTCGGATTCTTCCCGGGTGCCCCGGGGGGAGGGATCCATCGGGCGGCGCCGGAGATCGGCCTTTCCGAGGCCTTCCTGGGGCGGATCGATCCGGAGGAGGTGATGGTGCTGGGGCGGAGGGTGATCCAGCGCCGCCGCCTCCAGGACGCCTCGGGGATCGTGGGGGAGACCGAGTCCATGCGGGAGGTCATGGAGCGGGTGGCCCAGATCGCACCGGTGAACAGCACCGTGCTGGTCACCGGTGAGTCGGGGACGGGGAAGGAGCTGGTGGCCCGGGGGCTCCACGCCCTCTCTCCCCGGAAGCACCGCCCCTTCATCGCCGTGAATGTGGCCGCCCTCCCGGACACCCTCCTGGAGAGCGAGCTCTTCGGCCACGAGAAGGGCGCCTTCACCGGGGCCGTGGACGCTCGCCGGGGGCTCTTCGAGCTGGCGGACAAGGGGAGCATCTTCCTGGACGAGATCGGGGAGATGCCGGTGGCCACCCAGACCAAGCTCCTCCGGGTCCTGGAGCAGCGGGAGTTCCTGAGGGTGGGGGGGGAGAAGCCCATCCATGTGGACGTCCGGATCATCGCCGCCACGAACCAGGAGCTCCGGCAACAGGTGGCGCTGGGGGAGTTCCGGCGGGACCTCTACTACCGGCTCAATGTCCTGCGCATCGAACTCCCCCCCCTCCGGCAGAGGAGGGACGACATCCCCCTCCTGGTTCGCCGCTTCATCCGGGAGGTGACGGCGCAGCACGACCGTCCCTTCGTGGGGATCTCCGAGGAGGCGATGCAGATCCTCATGGACCACCAGTGGCCGGGGAATGTCCGGGAACTCCGGAACCTGGTGGAGAGCATGGTGGTGCTGGCGCCGGGGAAGGTGATCCGCCCCGAGGACATCCCCGATGAGGTCCGGCGGGGCTCTTCCGGGGTCAGCCTCCTCCCGGTGCCCTTCGCCCGGAGGGGGGGAGGGGAGGGGGAGGCCCAGGTGCGCCCCGAACTGGAGTTCGTCTTCCGCACCCTGGTGGATCTCCGGGTGGACCTGGACCAGCTCCGGCATCAGTTCGACGCCTATCGGAGGGAGGTGGAGTCCGGTGGGGAGGTGGGGATCTGGAATCCCCGCAGAGCCCTGGGACCGGGTCTTCCGCCTCCGTCTCCCGCCCAGGAGTGGCCGCTGGGGCTGGCGCAGCCGCTGGGTCCCCTGGACGAGGAGGAGGGGGATCCGTCCCAGGATGGGGGGGAGGAGGGCGGAAGTGGGGTGTCCCCGCCATCATCGGCGGAAGGGCCCCTGGGCCTCCGGGACGGTCAGGACGGCGAGGAGGGGGAGGATGGGGTGGTGGTCTTCCGCCCCGGGATGACCATGGAGGAGATGGAGCGACAGGCCGTCACGGCGGCGCTCCGGCAGGTGGAGGGGAACCGGAGGAAGGCCGCCGAACTCCTGGGGATCGGCGAACGGACCCTCTACCGGAAGATCGAGAAGTTCAACCTGGAGCTCTGAGCCCCATCCCCGCCCCTGGCCCGGATCCGGGCCCGCTCCCGCTGCACGACAGGGAGGATCCTCTCCCACTCCCCGCTGGTTCCCAGGCCGTACTCCACCCGGAAGGGCTGGTCGAAGTCCAGCGTCACCGGGAAGGCATAGACGGCCATCTGGGTCTCCCGCTGCTCCAGTCGCTCCCGGTCCCACCCCGGCGTCACCGGCTGGATGGCCGCAGCCCTCAAGGTCACTCCGGATGCCACCAGGGAGAGGTCCCTGGGGCGGAAGGTCTCCCCGGCACGGTCACTGAAGAAGGAGACCAGGAAGAGGGTGGCCGGGGATCCCGCCCGGGAGGCCATGGGGGTCCGGTGCATCCGGCTCAGGCCGGAGAGCCGCTCCCATGTGTCCGGGGCGGTGAGGCGGGTGATGGAGCCCTCCAGGGGGGTCACCTTGATCTGGACGCCATCTGCCCGGAGCATCAGGGTGATGTCGTCCTGCCGCAGTGTCCCCAGTCCTTCGGGGAGTTCCGCATCCGGGGAGGCACCGGTGGAAGGCTCAGGAAGCCCCCTGGGGGGAGCTGATGTGGCCCCCGGGGCGCACCCCGCCACGGCCAGGGCCAGCACCAGCAGGAGGCGGCCTCCCTGGCCGCACCGGAGTTCCACCGGGGTCTTCACAGGGTGGGCTCCGGGTCGGCGGGGTCCCTCTCCGGAGCCTCTCCTTCCGGAGCGTCGCCTTCGTCCCCGGGAGCGTCACCCCGGTCCTCCGGCGCCTCTCCCTCCCCCTCCGGCGCCTCGCCCCCGTCGGTGGGCGCCGGCCCCACCAGCCCCTCCACCGCCCCCAGGAGGTCCTCCCTCCCCTCCCCGGTGAGGGAGGAGAACTCCACCACCTGCTCCGGATCCAGCCCCAGCGCCTTGGTGATGGCCTTCACCCGCCGAGCCCGGTGCGTCTTCGTCACCTTGTCCACCTTGGTGAGCACCACCAGGGTGGGGAGGGCCAGCCCGGTGAGGTAATCCAGCATCTCCCGGTCCCCCTCGGTGGGATCGTGGCGGATGTCCAGGAGGTGCACCGCCCCCCGGGGGCCGTCGGGGCGGGCCAGGTAGTCCTCCACCAGCTTCTTCCACCCGTCCCGCACCGGCTTGGGAGCCCGGGCGAATCCGAATCCTGGCAGGTCCACCAGGAAGAACTGGTCGTTCACCCGGTAGAAGTTCAGGAGCTGGGTCTTCCCCGGACGTCCCGACACGTGGGCCAGCTTCTTCCGGGTCCGCTGGAGGAGGACGTTGATGAGGGACGACTTCCCCACATTGGAGCGACCGGAGAAGGCCACCTGGGGGAGCGAGCCTGGAAAGGGGGCTGCCGCGTCGGCCATGGACCCGCTGAACTCGACCTTCTGGACCTTCACTGGGGACGTCCTCCGGGGGTGGTGAAGCTGGACGGCGGATCCGTCTCCCTGGACGGGAGGGGGAGGAGGGCGGCGGCCAGCACCTCGTCCATGGATGAGACCGCAATGAAGTGGACACGTTCCCGGACCTCCGGAGGGAGCATGTCCAGCTCCGAACTGTTTCCCGCGGGGACGAGGACCGTCTTCATCCCGCTCCGGAGGGCGGCCACCGCCTTCTCCCGGATCCCCCCCACCGGGAGGACGCGCCCCCGGAGGGTGATCTCCCCGGTCATGGCCACATCCGGCCGGCTGGGAGCCCCTGTGAGGGCCGACACCAGCGCCACCGCGATGGTGATCCCCGCCGACGGGCCGTCCTTGGGCGTGGCCCCCTCGGGGATGTGGATGTGGAGATCCACGGTGCGGTGGAAGCGGGGGTCCAACCCCAGGGTGCGGGCCCGGGCCCGGGCGTAGGTCACCGCCGCCAGCGCCGACTCCTTCATCACGGCGCCCAGGGTGCCGGTGAGCTGCATCTCCCCGTCCCCCGGCACCACCGAGACCTCCACGTCCAGGACCTCCCCCCCGGCAGGGGTCCAGGCCAGGCCATTGGCGATCCCCACCCGGTCCACCCCCCCCGCGTGCTCGTTCCGGTCGTGGGGCGGGGGGCCCAGGTAGTCCCGGAGGTCGGCTCCGCCGATACGGATGGCGTCGGAGGCCGCCGCCGTTCCCTCTGCCACCCGGCGGGCCACCTTCCGCACCACCTGCGACAATCGGCGGTCCAGCTCCCGGACCCCCGCTTCCCGGGTGTAGCCGTCCAGGATCCCCGCCAGCGCACTGTCCTCCAGCTGCACAGGTGCGTCGGTGAGACCGTGCCGGGAGAGCTGCCGGGGCCAGAGGAACTGCCGGGCGATGACCCGCTTCTCGGTGTCCAGGTACCCCGGAAGGCGGATCACCTCCATCCGGTCCCGGAGGGGCTCCGGGATCCCTGCCAGGGTGTTGGCGGTGGCCAGCCAGAGGACCCCGGAGAGGTCGTAGTCCAGCTCCAGGTAGTGGTCCGCGAAGGTCCGGTTCTGCTCCGGATCCAGGACCTCCAGGAGGGCGGCGGCGGGGTCGCCGTGGGCGTCCCGGGCCAGCTTGTCCACCTCGTCCAGGAGGAAGACCGGATTCCGGGTCCCGATCCGCCGCATCCCCTGGAGGATCCGCCCGGGAAGGGCGCCCACATAGGTCCGCCGGTGCCCCCGGATCTCCGCCTCGTCCCGGACCCCGCCCAGGCTCACCCGGACGAACTCCCGTCCCAGCGCCCGGGCGATGTTCCTCCCCAGTGAGGTCTTCCCCACCCCCGGGGGCCCCACCAGGCAGAGGATCGGCCCCTGGAGGTCGTCGTCCACCAGGGAGAGGACCGCGATGTGGTCCAGGATCCGCTCCTTCACCTCACCCAGCCCGTAGTGGGCTCCGTCCAGGATCTCGGAGGCCCGGGCCACATCGGCCCGCTCCGGCGTCGTCTCGCTCCAGGGGAGCCCCACGATCCAGTCCAGGTAGCTCCGGATCACCGCCGCTTCCGGGGCGACGGGGTTCAGCTTCCGGAGGCGCCCCAGCTCCCTCTCGGCCCGCTCCAGCGCGTGGGGAGGGAGCTTCGCTCCCGCCACGGCCCGCTCCACATCCGCCCACTCCGGATCCCCATCCCGACCGCCTCCTCCGGTGCCGCCCCCACCCATCCACCCCCGGGTGGGGAGGGCCTCCCCGACTCCCGGGAGCTCCCGGTCCGCCTCCCGCTGACGCCGGACCGCCTCATCGATCCGGGCCTCTACCCGGAGCAGCTCCACCTCCCGCTCCAGGAGGCTCCGGAGGAGCTCCATCCGACGGCCGGCATCGTCCTCCTCCAGGAGGGTCTGCCGGTCCGCGGCAGGCACCAGGAGGTGGCCCCCCAGGAGGTGGGTCTGTCGGACCGGGTCCCCGGGGGCCGTGAGGGCCGGGGCGGTCCCCGGAGGGATCTGCTCGTGGAGCTGGGCGTACTCGACGTAGAGTTCCTGGAGCTGCTGCTGGAGCCCCGCCCAGGAGGGCGGTGGGGGATCCGGGGCCTTCTCCCGGATCTCCCCCGGTGCCAGTGCGGCGATGAAGGGGCCGGAGCCTTCCGGTTCTGGACCCCACTCCTGGATCCGCCCCCTCCCCAGCCCCTCCAGGACCACCCGGACCGTTCCCTCCCCGGCCGGCTGGGATTCCACGATCCGGGCAATGGTCCCCACCCGGTGGAGATCCGCGGCGGTGGGATCCTCCACGGTGGCATTCCGCTGCGCCACCAGCAGGACCAGCCCCCCTGGGCCCCCTGCAGCGTCCAGCGCCGCCACGGAGCGGGGGCGGCCCACCAGGAGGGGGAGCACCACGTACGGAAAGAAGACGAGATCGCGGAGGGCCAGGACCGGGAGCCGGTCCGGAACCTCCACGATCTCGTCCAGCCGGGTCAGGAGGGGCATGGGAGGGAGCCTGGCTCGACCTGCATGATCACCCCGATGCGCGGGCCGGTGGGGAAGGGGTGCGGGTGGTGCAGCCCCGGAGTCCTCAGGCTTCCTTCTTCCGGGGCTCGGGGTTCAGGACCAGGAGGGGCGGGACCTTCTTCTCCACGCTCTCCGGTGTCACCACCACCTCCCGGACATCCGTGCGGGACGGCACATCGAACATTACGTCCCGGAGGATCTCCTCCACCACGGCCCGGAGTCCACGGGCCCCCGTGCCCCGATCCAGCGCCTTCCTGGCCACCGCCCGGAGGGCCTGGGGGTCGAAGGTCAGCCCCACCCCTTCCAGCTCGAACATCTTCTGGTACTGCTTCACCAGGGCGTTCCGGGGCTCCTGGAGGATCCGCACCAGGGCGTCCTCGTTCAGCGAATCGAGGCTGACGATGGCCGGGAGCCGGCCCACCAGTTCGGGGATGAGCCCGAAGCGCTGCAGGTCCTCGGGCTCGGCGTACCGGAGGAGACGGTCCCGATCCTTGTCGGCGTTCTTCTCCTTGTCCTCGTCCCCGAAGCCGATGCGCCGCTGTCCCAGACGGGACTCCACGATCTTCTCGAGGCCGTCGAAGGCTCCGCCGCAGATGAAGAGGATGTTCCGGGTGTTGATCTGGATGTATTCCTGCTGGGGATGCTTCCGCCCCCCCTGGGGAGGCACGGAGGCCACGGTCCCCTCCAGGATCTTCAGAAGTGCCTGCTGGACACCTTCTCCCGAGACGTCCCGGGTGATGGAGGGGTTCTCCGACTTCCGGGCCACCTTGTCCAGCTCGTCCACGTAGACGATGCCCCGCTCACAGTCCGCCACATTGAAGTCGGCGGCCTGCAGCAGGCGGACCAGGATGTTCTCCACATCTTCACCGACGTACCCCGCCTCGGTGAGGGTGGTGGCATCGGCGATGGTGAAGGGGACCTTCAGGATCCGGGCCAGCGTCTGCGCCAGGAGTGTCTTCCCGACGCCGGTGGGTCCGATGAGGAGGATGTTGGCCTTCTCGATCTCCACATCGTCCAGCATGCCCTGGTTGTTCACCCGCTTGTAGTGGTTGTACACCGCCACGGAGAGGGCCCGCTTCGCCTCCTCCTGTCCGATGACGTACTCGTCCAGCACCGCCTTGATCTCGGCGGGGGTCAGGGAGGGGACGGCCTGGTCGACCTGTGCCCGCTCCTCCTCCTCGGCCAGGATCTCGTTGCAGAGCGAGATACACTCGTTGCA
>CAYQVI010000154.1:0-9167 GCA_964420725.1 uncultured Gemmatimonadaceae bacterium
GAGGCGCTGAGGCGGGGGCTCCGGAGCATGGACGCCGAGCGGGAACTCCCCCGCCCCACGCCCTACCGGATCCGGCCCTGGAACAGCGGTGGGATGCGCATCGGCATCGACAGCGTGGCCGACGCCCTGGATTGGGCGGAAGGAGACGGGCGGAAGTGATCCTCGTGGACACGAACCTGCTCGTGTACGCGGTGGATTCGTCTTCCCCCTTTCACGATGACGCGCGGAGGTGGCTGGAGGGCCGGCTCAACGGACCTGCCGGAGTGGGGCTTCCATGGCAGGTACTGAACGGGTTCGCCCGACTCGTCTCGAACCCCCGGGTCTGCCCGAACCCCATGCCCACGGCCCAGGCCTGGGCACAGGTGGAGCAGTGGTTGGCACTGGATTCCACCTTCACGCCGGAGCCCACCGGGCGTCATCGGGAGATCCTTGCGGGGCTCATGTCCCGGGTCACCAGGGCTGAACTCATTCCGGACGCCCATCTCGCGGCCCTGGCCATGGAATATGGCCTGGTGTTGTGCTCCACGGACGCCGATTTCGATCGGTTTCCGGGGCTGGCCTGGGAGAACCCGCTGGCGTAGGCGCAGTATCCGGGGCGCCGGGCTCTACTCTCGACGGAGCACCACCGCCCCCGCCCGCCCGTTCTTCCGTAGGTACTCAACGTACGTGAGTACGAAGGTCGTTCTCCCTCAGCCCCCTCCCCCCACCACCACAAACCCCTCCAACCCGGCGGCCAGCGCCAGCCGGTCGTCAAAGGTGGCCAGAGGATGCCCCTCCCCGGTGCCGGCCCAGGTGAGGGCTGCAGCAAGTTGGAGCGCGTCGGAAGCCCGGAGGGCGTGCACCCGGAGCAGTCTCCGGGCCGAGGCCCTCAGCGCATCGGAAGGGAGCACCTCCGTCCAGCTCCGCGCCAGCAAATCCAGGAGGGAGAGGAGGTCCGCTTCCCCCCGCACGTCCACGACTCCCTCCCGGCGAAGGCGGGCGATGGCCGAGGCGCACTCGACCCCCGTCCCCCACCAGACCACCACATCGGGATCGGCCTCCAACCAACCGCGAGCCACCCCAGAGGAGGGCTCCTGCACCAGGAGGGGCACCAGCGCCGAACTGTCCCAGAAGGTCACGGCCCCTCGGCCCTCTCCTCCAGGATGGCCTGGACCATCCGCCCCTCCGGGTCCTCCAGCCGGGGCCGGTCCCAGAAGTCGGGGGTGAGGGGCCCCTCCGGGGGGCGCACCTGCCCTGCCCGGACCAGCTCCTCCATCCGCGACGACCGGCCCTCCGCCTCCGACACCGGAACGAGGCGGGCCACAGGCTGCCCACGATCCAGGATCAGGACCTCGCCCCCGGCCCGCACCGTCCGGAGGTGGGCTCCCAGGTTGGCCCGGAATTCAGCAACAGCGGCTGTCGTGTACGTCGTGTACGTTTGCATGTGCACATGATGATCATGTCGGGTTCACGTGTCAAGCCACCGGGAGTGGGGACCGCGCCCGCACCGGGGGGAACTTCCCCAGTCCCCTGGCCTCACCCTGGCCGCCCTCACCGCTCAAGCCGATGTCCGAACAGCGCGTTCCCCATCTGGGGGTGGTGGAACATCTCCGGTGGGTCATGGCCGGCGCCGTGGGCGATGACCAGGCGCCAGTTGAACGCCCACCCCCGGGTGTGGGCCAGGTCCATGGCGGTGTTGAACCACCGCAGGTTCCTGGAATAGCGGTGCACACCCTGGTCGAAGGCGTCGCCGGTGGGGAGCTGCCCCTCCTCGGTGTCGTGGGTGCCGATGGCGACGGTGAGGGGGAGGGCCAGGTAGCGGCGGATCCGCTCGTCGGTGGCCCACTCCTCCGGGAGCCCCCCGAACCCCAGCCCGTACTCCATGTCCCGGGTGGGAAAGAGGGCCGAGCCGGGACTCATGGCCACCAGCCGCTCGGCGTCCAGATCCAGGAAGGCCGCCATCCGGGACACGAACTGGGCTCCGGCGGAGTAGCCGATGAGGATCCAGGGGAGCTCCGGACGCCCCTCCCTGCCCCGGATGAACGACGCCAACTTCGGGATGTAGTCGAAGGTGTGCTCCGAGGGGTCGGCGAAGCTCCCGTCCGCCCGGAAGGCGCCCCCCATCTGGTAGAGCCGGCTGGGGAAGCGCTCGGCATCGAACTCCGGCACCAGGACCAGCCGCCCATGGAGATCGGCGAAGCCGGCGGCGTTGTCCCGGTAGGCCTCGGCGGCCCTGGACGCCCCGTGGAGGAGCAGGATGAAGCCGTCGCCGATGTAGTTGTCCGGCTTGTAGGCCCAGAGGTTGAGCACCGTCCCGTTCACCTCCACCTCCACCCGGCTCTTCCCCGGAGGGAAGGGGTCGGCTGCAGCAGGGGCCTGGGCCTGGAGGAGCACGGGGGCCAGGAGGAGGAGGAGGGCCAGAGCCGCGATCCCCAGGAGGGAGGCGGGGCGGCATCGGAGCCCGATGGGGGATGCCACCGTTCCAGCAGGGAACGCCCGGGTGGGGGGCACCCGTCGGCCGAGGGGGTCCATGAACGATGGGGCAGCAGCCATCCTGACAAACCTCCGGAAGAGGTGGAGACGGACACGGGCAGCGGGACGACAGCCCTTCGGGAACCAGAAGAACACCGTTCCCACGCCAGGCCAAGGCCGGATGCCCGATCACACCCCCAGCAGACTCCTCCCCGCCGCGGCCAGCGCCTCCCGACGAGCCACCCGCACCGGATCCCCGGGAGCGGTCATCCCCACCCGGATCCCCCGGTTCGCCAGGACCTCCCGGGCCACCCGCTCCCCGGACTCGCACCCCCCCTCCATGAAGCCCTGCGCCGCCACCGAGGTGTGCTCTCCGGCGAAGTGGAGCCGCCCGCTGGCCAGCCCCTCCACCCCGTGGAAGGCGCTCCACTGCCCCACCCGGTACGAGGCGTAGCTTCCCAGGGTCCAGGGGTGGGAGGGCCAGTGCATGCGGGCCTCCGCCATCCCCTGTCGGGTCCCCGCCACTCCGGGGAAGACCTGGTCGAGGCCTTCCACAAGCCGCTGGGCCTGCGCCCGGGGCGTCCCCTCCCCCACGGAGACCCCATGCCGCCCCCCGGTGAAGTTCGTGAGGATCCCAGCCCCGCCCTCCTGGTGGCGGCTGGTCTCCCAGACGAGCTGGAACGGAAGGTCGGAGAGCACCGCCCCGGCGGATCGGTACTGCTCCCGCCAGACCCGCCGGTCGAAGCCCACCATGAGCTTGGCGTTCGTGCCGTAGCCCAGCTCCCGGATGGCGGCGGCCTGGGGGGCAGGAAGCTCCACCTCCATCCGCACCTGCCGCAGCAAAGTGAAGGGGAGGGCCAGGATCACCTCGTCGGCGGTGATCTCCCGGGTGCCGGAGCCCCGGCGCACGGAGAGTCGGTAGCCGCCTCCGGGGCGGGCCCCCAGCGACTCCAGCACCGTCCCGGTCTCGATGGCATCCTCCAGCCGGCGGGCCAGGGCGAGAGGGATGGCGTCGTTCCCGTCGTGGGCCCGGAAGCGCTCGTCCGACTCCCCGAAGATCCGGAAGGGATCCAGCTCCGTGTCGATGAGGAGCAGGAGATTGAGAGAGGACTGGTCCCCGATCTCCAGCCCGTACTCGGTGGTGTACGCCACGGTGAGGAGGGTCCGGATCCACCCGGACACCCCGTTCCGGTCCAGCCACTCCTCGATGGAGATCCGGTCCAGTTCTACACCGGAGGCAGGGGCCTCCCAGGAGAAGTCGTCGGAGATCCGGGCGGCGTCCGCGGCCATCCGGGCGGCCACCGGGCGAAGGGCCTCCACAACCTCGGCCGTGCTCCGGCGCACCCCCTGGAAGTGCCACACCTCGGCGTCCAGCGCCGGATCCTCGTCATGGAGGTCGTCCAGCACCACGTCGAACTCCGCCGCCATCCCCCGGATCCAGGTGTGGGGGGTATCGAACAGCTCCCCGCCCAGCTCCGCCACCTGCCCCCCGGCGAAGTGATCCCGGATGGACCACATCCGGCCTCCGATCCGGTCCTGGGCCTCCAGGAGCCGCACCGGGATCCCCGCCTGACGCAACCGGTAGGCGGCCGTGAGCCCGGCGATTCCCGCACCGACGATCACCACGGGCTCGCTTCCGCCGCCCAGCCCCCGGGAGGCGCACCCGGTGAGTCCCAGGGCCGCTCCCGCTGCCGCTGAACGAACCAGGAAGTCCCGCCGGGAGACCCGGTTCCGGGCCTCCCCCGCCACCTCCAGAACCTCCCGGGTGGGGCGCTGGACGTGGTTGGCCACGTGCGCCTGGCGGACGGATCGGCGGAGGAGCTGGAAGAGCGGGGTGCGGGCCATGGTTGCCGATCCAGGTAGGGGTGGAGGGACCCGGGACAGGGCGGCCGGACCTCGCCTGCGGAAAGTAGGTCGCCGGTCCCGGCGACGGCCAGTGGGAACAGGGGGCTGGCCCGATCAACGCGCCCGCCTGTATTGTGCCAGGAGAATCACCTCTTCCACCCCCCTCCCTCGGACACGGTGACCCTATGCTCACACGCCCCCAGATCCACGGCCGCTCCCTCGCCTTCTCCGCCACCCTGGCCCTGGGCGCCCTTCTCGCCCCCCCCTCCGCCGAGGCGCAGGAGCTCCGGCTGAACCGGACCATCGAGACGCTGGAGGCGGGACATCCGGTCTTCGGCCTGGCCACCGGGAACTTCTCCCTGGTGAATGCCCGCTCGCTGGCGGTCTCGGATCTGGACTTCATCATCATCGACATGGAGCACAGCCCCCTGGACATCGAGACTCTCCAGACCTTCATCCTGGGGATGGTGAACGTCCGGAGCGCGGTGGCCAAGGGCTCCACACAGATGGATGTGACGCCCATCCTGCGGATTCCTGCGAATGGACGGGAGAACGCGGAGTTCCTGGTGAAGCAGGCGTTGGATGTGGGGGCCTACGGGGTGATGTTCCCCTTCGTGGACACCCGGGAGGAGGCCATCAACGCCATCCGGGCCATGCGCTACCCCCAGCCCCGGGGAGACGCTCAGGCGGAGCCCCGTGGGATCCGGGGATCGTCTCCGGGGAATGCAGCGTGGATCTGGGGTGTGCCGAACTACGTGCAGAAGGCGGACGTGTGGCCGCTGGACCCCCAGGGGGAGCTGCTGGCGGTCCTCCAGATCGAGACCGTCGAAGGGGTGGAGAACATCGAGGAGATCGCCTCGGTCCCCGGGGTGGGGGCCATCTTCATCGGACCGGCGGACCTCTCGCTGTCCTACGGTGTGCCGGGGAACCACCCGGACGTTGTGGCGGCCATCGATCGGGTTCTGGCGGCGTGCCAGGCCAATGACGTGCCGTGCGGCCTCACCACCGGGGCCGGAAACGTGGCCGATCGCCTGGCGCAGGGCTTCGACTTCGTCACCATTTCCTGGGGCGGGGACGCAGGGATCTCCGGGGCGGCGGCGGAAGCGCTCTCGGTGGCCCGGGAGGCTTCAGGGCGGGCCGGCGGGAACCAGTAGAGGAGGGCCTCACCCCCCCACGAGGTGCCGTTGCAGCATGGCCAGGGTGTCGGCCAGGTTCTCCGGCGCGACGTTCACCTCGTGGGGGTGGGTGCGGGCGAAGGTGCGGATGGCGTCCAGGAGCTTGTGATCAGGGCCCTTCCCCCTGGCGCCCCTGAGCACTGCCTCCACCGTGGCCGTGTCGTGGTTCAGCACCACCGTCAGCCAGGTGTCCCGCCCCAGGCGGGCGCCGGCGGCCATGAGCCGCTCCAGCGTCCCCTGGAAGTCGGGAGCAGGCGGCAATCTGGAGAGCCCTGCGTAGTCCGGAGCCAGGAGGTAGTCGAGGGCGTTGTTCCCCCGGTTGTCTACAGCCCCGTGTCTGGCGCCCCGGGCCAGGAGGAGTTCCACCAGCGGTGCGTTCTCGTTGCAGGCGGCGCACATCAGGGCCGTGCGCCCGTCCTGGAGGGCGGCCTCCACATTGCGGCCCTCGTCCAGATAGGCCCTGACCTTCTCCATGTCGTTGGACTGGACCGCCTCGAACCAGCCCTTCACGGCCTTCCGGTTGGAGGCCATCAGGGGAAGGCCCCGGAGAGGGAGGAGAGCGGCCAGTCGTGGTCCATGGGTCACCCCGCAGCGGAGTCGGCGAAGAGGGTCCGAACGAAGAATCGATACTCCTGCCACAGCTCCTCGGTGGCCACGATTCCGCACATCTCGGTGAGGAAGGTGGAGCTCCGGGACAGGCGGACCTCGAATTCCGGGTCGAAGAACAACTCCACCCCGGGGGCCATCCGACGGAAGAGGAGGTCGATCTCGGGCCAGGTCATCTGCTGGTCCAGGATCACCCGGACGCTCCGGTGTCCCCGGTCCCGGAGCCAGTCCCGGGCGATGGAGACCGCCAGATTTCTCCTGCACGCCCCCTGCACCGCCGCAATGCTCCGGTAGCGGAGGCAGTCCGGTCGGGGTTCCGCCATCCGCTCCTGGATGGCAGGGGTGTAGTAGCCGGCGAAGAATCCCCGGGGAGCGTCCGTGGAGGCGACGTCTGCCCCGCCCGGCCCTGCGTCCGCCTCGGGGTGGAAGCCGGAGGGGGTGGTGGTGGAGGGGACCTGCACCTTCAGCGCCTCGTCCGCCACCCCCTCCTCCAGGAGGCGACGGGCTCGGGTCACCCCTGCGCTCCCGGTGCCGATGACCACCACTGCGTCCACCCGGGCGGCAGGGGGTGGCGGGGGGGACGCCACCTGCTCAAGGAAGGCGTGTCGCCCGGGAAAGGCCTGGATGAAGGGAGCCAGATCGTTCGTCCGGCAGAGCGCTTCCCGCTCCGCCTCTCCGGCAGCCCACACCTCCCTGGCCGCCACCACCTCCTGGACCAGCGCCCACTCACGGGAGGAGAGGGCCGTCTCCCCGGCTCGGCACCCCTGGCCCCCGGAGTCCTCCACGCAGAGCTCCGCCACCCGACGGGCCTCCCCCTCCAGGTCCGAAAGGAGGGGACCGGCGGCCAGGGCCCGGGCGTGGATGGTGCGGAGCTCATCCATGGTGGGGGGTGGGACGACGGGCGACGGTGGAGCGTCGTGGGATCCGCCCCCCCCCTCCCCGCACCCCATCGTCAACAGGATCACCGCCAGGGCCCCGGTGGACATCCGGATCCGGGACCGGTCCGGCCACCGGCCTCCAGGCAGTCCGCCCCGGGACCGACTCACCCCGGCCCCACCTCGTCCAGCGCCCGCTCCAGCCGGGCCACCGTCCCGTCGATGTCCAGGAGCTTGTCCAGCCCCAGGAGCCCCAGGCGGAAGGTGCGGAAGTCCGGACCCTCGTCGCACTGCAGGGGCACCCCCGCGGCGATCTGGAGCCCGGCGTCCCTGAACTTCGCCCCGCTCCGGATCCCGTCGTCGGTGGTGTGGCTCACCACCACCGAGGGGGCCTGGAACCCCTCCGTCGCCACGCTGGGGTATCCCCGGGCCACCAGAAGCTCCCGGACCCGGCTCCCCAGCTCCGACTGGGCCGCCGCCATGGCCTCCAGCCCGTGGGACTCGGTCTCCTTCACCGCATCCCGGAAATCCCGGATCGCGTCGGTGGGCATGGTGGCGTGGTAGGCGTGGCCACCCCCCTCGTACGCCTCCATGATCTGCAGCCACTTCTTCAGGTCGCAGGCGAAGCTGGTGCTGGTGGTGTCCTCGATGCGCTTCCGGGCCTCCTCCCCCAGCATCACCACGCCGCAGGAGGGCGACGAACTCCACCCCTTCTGGGGGGCGCTGATGAGGATGTCCACCCCCGCCGCCTGCATGTCCACCCAGATGGCCCCGGAGGCGATGCAGTCCAGGACCATCATCCCCCCCGCCTCGTGGACCGCGTCCGCCACGGCACGGATGTAGTCCAGGGGGAGCATGATCCCCGCCGAGGTCTCCACGTGGGCGGCGAACACCATCTCCGGACGCTCGGCCCGGATCCGGGCCACCACCTGGTCCAGGGAGACGGGAGCCCAGCCGGCCTGGGGACCCTCCGCCACCGGGCGGGCCTTCAGCACCTCCGAGGAGGCGGGAATCCCCCCCGCCTCGAAGATCTGCGTCCAGCGGTAGCTGAACCACCCGTTCCGGATCACCAGGCAGCGACGCCCGGTGGCGAACTGCCGGGCCACCGCCTCCATCCCGTAGGTCCCTCCCCCGGGGACCAGCACCGCTGAGCGGGCGTTGTAGACCCCCTTCAGGGAGGTGGACAGCTCCCGCATGACCTGCTGAAAGGCCTGCGACATGTGGTTCAGGGATCGATCGGTGAAGACCACCGAGTACTCCAGCAGTCCGTCGGGATCCACGTGGGGAAGCAGACCGGGCACTTCATTCTCCTGGAGGAGGGTGGGGCGGAACCGTGGGCGTCCCTGGAACCGGCCGGAGCGGAGGGTCCGGGAGACGGCCTGAAGGACGGCCGAAGGTAGGCCGCCGGGCGGGAGGGGAGCAAGCTCTGGAAGGCACTTCCCGGGAACCTCCCCCCTGCGCCGGGGTTGCCAGTCGAGTACTCTTCCGTGACCGGAAGATCCTGTGCCCTCCACCCCTCCCATGGCCCTTCCTCCCAGACCCGGCCCCCTCGCCCTGCTGGTCTTCCTGACCCTGGCTGCCCTCGGAGCCGTGGCCTTCCAGATCATGGGGCCCCCCTCCACCCGGGAGACCATCGAGGCCGCCCGGGACTCCCTACGGGTCCTCCGGAGCGAGGCGGAGGCGTGTCGCGCCGGGATCCGCCAGGGGGAGGTGGAGTTCCGGGACTACCAGGGCGAGGTGGCTGCGCTCCGGGAGCGGATCCGGAACCTGGAATCGCTCCACCCCGACGGGGTCCCGGGTGACAGCTACGCCATCTACCTGGAGGTGGTGAACACCTTCAACCTGGCGGTCCCCGACTGGTCAGACCGGGTGGATACGCTCCAGGCGGGGTGGGCCTCCTGCCGGAACGTCGTCGAAGCCCACAATGTCATGGCCGACTCCCTCCAGCGCCTCCTGGATGCCGAGGGGATCGCCGTCCCCACCCGGGTGCCCCCTCCCGGGGGGGGAAGCGACTTCCGCCCGGGAAGTGTCCGCCCGGAGTGGGAACGCCCCGGGGGGTCCTGAGCGGGGACTCCTCCTCAGAACGACACCATCCGGGTCACCTTGAAGCTCAGCACCCGGTCCAGCACCCGCTGGTTCGCCGTGTCCCGCCGCTCTGTCAGCACCAGGAAGAGGTCGCTCAGGGGGGCGTGGATCCAGTTGAAGCGGAGGTTGC
>CAYQVI010000155.1:0-1751 GCA_964420725.1 uncultured Gemmatimonadaceae bacterium
AGCTGGCCGCCGACGAGAAGGAGCTGGCGGAGCACCGGATGCTGGTGGACCTGGGACGGAACGACGTGGGGCGGGTGGCGCAGTATGGTTCGATCCGGATCCCGGATCTGATGGTGGTGGAGCGGTACTCCCACGTCATGCACCTGGTGAGCCAGGTGGAGGGGGAGCTCCGGGAGGGGCTCTCCGCCCTGGACGTGCTCCGTTCCTGCTTCCCCGCCGGCACGCTGTCCGGGGCGCCGAAGATCCGAGCGATGGAGATCATCGACGAGCTGGAGCCGGTGCGGCGGGGGCCGTACGGCGGGGCGGTGGGCTACGTGTCGTGGGGGGGCGAGGCCATGGACACCGCCATCGCCATCCGGACGCTGCTGGTGGCGGGAGGGCAGGCCTTCGTGCAGGCCGGGGCGGGGATCGTGGCGGACTCAGACCCCGCCACCGAGTACCAGGAGACGCTGAACAAGGCCCGGGCGGTGCTCCGGGCGGCGGCCATGGTACCCCCGGAGGCCCCGGGGCGCCCGGGACGCGGCGGCCAGGCCACGGAGTAGCGGAGACTACCGCCCCCCCGCCAGCTCCTCCAGCAGCCGCACGATGGTCACCGGCCCCCGCTCCAGCTGCTCCACCGGGAACCACTCGTCGGGGGCGTGCATGTTGGCCCCGGGGAGGGCGAAGCCCAGCAGGAGCACCGGGGCCCCCAGGATCCGCTCGAACTCCCCCACGATGGGGATGGACCCCCCCTCCCCCACCGGTACCGGGTCCACCCCGAACCCCTCCCGGAGCGCCACCCCGGCGGCCTCCGCCAGGGGCCCCGCCAGGGCACCCCTCCACGGGCGCCCCCCGTGCAGCTCCACCACCTCCACCTCCACCCCGGCGGGGGCCACCCTCCGGAGGTGGGCCCGCACCTGCTCCGCCACCCGGCCGGGATCCTGATCCGGCACCAGTCGAAAGCTCACCTTGGCCATGGCCCGGGCGGGGAGCACCGTCTTCGCCCCCTCGCCGGTGTACCCCGACAGGAGGCCGTTCACCTCGCAGGTGGGGCGGATCCAGAGGCGCTCGAGGGTGGAGTACCCCGCCTCTCCGGAGAGTCCCGGCACCCCCACGCCGTCCCGGAACTCCTCCTCGTCGAAGGGAAGGCCCCGGATGGCGGTCCGTGTGGCCTCGTCCCACTCCATCACATCGTCCAGGAACCCCTCGATGGCGATCCGCCCGTTCGCGTCGTGGAAGGTGGAGAGCATCCGGGCCAGCGCCATGGCGGGGTTGGGGACCGCACCGCCGTAGGCCCCGGAGTGGAGGTCGCTCCGGGCTCCCCGGACCCGGATCTCCAGGTAGGCCAGTCCCCTCAGGGAGAAGAGCAGCGAGGGAAGCCCTGGGGCGAACATGGCGGAGTCGGAGATCACCACCGCGTCGCAGGCCAGCTCCGCCGCCCGGCGCTCCACGAAGGGGACCAGGTTCGGGGAGCCGATCTCCTCCTCTCCCTCCACCAGGAACACCAGGTTCACCGGGAGCGCCCCGGTGGTCTCCATGAGGGCCTGGATGGCCTTCAGGTGGAGGAAGAACTGCCCCTTGTTGTCGGCGGACCCCCGGGCGAAGACCCGACCATTCCGCACCACCGGGTCGAAGGGGGGGGAGGACCACTCGTCCAGCGGCTCCGCGGGCTGCACGTCGTAGTGGCCGTAGATCAGGACGGTGGGAGCCCCCGGCGCCCCCCTCCACTCCCCCAGCACCACCGGGTGCCCCTCCGTCTCCTCCACCCGGGC
>CAYQVI010000155.1:1851-9165 GCA_964420725.1 uncultured Gemmatimonadaceae bacterium
AGCATCCCGCCGATGATGGCGCCGAAGGCACCCAGCAACATCAGGATGGTGGTGTGGCCGGGGGCCGCCTCCGGGCGGCTGACGAGAACCTTCATGAGAAGCCCCACGAGGCTCCCGATGACGATCCAGATTGCGATACCGATCCAGTTCTCCATGACCCTGGCCCGTGCTGGTGAGGCGAAAATGAACGTGGGAATCTACGTCCGAAGGCGGCTCCCGGCCAGAGGCGGATGGCCCTGGAGGATTTGACTGCCCCCCATCCTGCTGTACACCTTCCATCATGGTTCAGGACGGAGACTCGGACATCATCGACCTCGGCGAGTACCGGCGCAAGCGGCCGGAGGCTCGCCGCAGTGCATTCGCAGTATGGGGAGGAGAGGGGGAGCGTTCCCGCTTCGCCCTCCCCGTGTGGCGGGCGGTCTACCTGGTGGGGGGCGAGCGGGGTGCCCTCGTCTGGGTGGACGATGACGACGGGCCGGGGAAGCAGCTCCACCCCTTCTTCGTGCTGGATCTGGCCAGCGAGACTCCCCGGACCACCTTCCCCCCGGAGCTCCTTGGAGAGTTGCGGGGGAACGAGGGGGTGGGCCCGATCCTCTCGGAGACCTTCCCGGGAGGGGCTGCGGTCTTCCTGGGGGTGGGAGAGAAGCGGCGCTGGTTCCTGGTGGTCCACGACGGGGGGCTTCCCCGGCAGCCCATGGACGGCACTGCCCGGAACGACCTGCTCTTCCTGGCGGGGGAGTGTGCAGGCCTGCTCCTCCACCGACGGCTGGACGAGCATCCGGAGGAGACCGGGGAGGCGGAATCTCCGGACTGGCGGACTCCGGAGGGATGGGAGGAGGAGGAGTTGTCGGGGTGGGGGGACCTGACGGCGGAGGAGGTGCTGGAGGCCGCTCCGGACTGGCCTCCGGCGCCGGGGGAGTACGTCCACGAGGGAGAGGACACCCCCCGGGCGGATGACCCGGACGAGGATCCCGATCCTCCCCCCGGGTCCGGCCGGGGCCACCTCCGGTCCCTCTGAGGAGGCCCGGAGCACCGCAGGCCACCGGGTGGTTCACCCCCCGGGATGGCGCCTCCGGACGCCGGCTCAGTCGCCGTTCCCCTCCCCCATCTTCCGCTTCAACTCCTCCAGCCGGGCATCCACGTCGGGGGGTGGCTCCCGACGGTGGGGGGGATCGAAGTCCCGCAGCAGGTCGTCCACCTCCCGGTGGGCGCTGTTCCGGTTGATCCGGTCCCTCATCCGCCCCAGCTCCGCTTCCAGTTCACCCTCCGAGAAGGTCCGGGGGGAGTCGCCGGCCCCGGCGGCATTCCTCAGTCCATGGGCCTGCTCCAGTGTGCTCCGCATCTCCTGGGCCTCCTCCCGGCGGATCACCAACTCCTCCTGGAGGGCGGCGACCTTCCGTCTCAGGATCTGCTCCCGCCTCTCGTGACGGGCGGCGTACTCTGCGGCGATCCGGGCCGTCTCCTCATCCTGGATCTTCCGGGCCATGGCCTCACGCCTCCGACAGGTGGCGATCTCCGCCGCCTCCCGATCCGCCTCGGCGGTGGTCTCCCGGATCTCGGTCTCCAGCCGCTCCAGATAGGCTTCCGCCGCAGACACCTCCTTCCGCATCCCGGCCAGACTCCGGTCCACCGCCCCGGAACCGGAGCCCAGGGCATCCCGATTCAACTCCTCCCGGAAGTTGTCGACGGCTTCCCGGAAGGCGTCCTTCAACTTGTGGAACATGGGCCAGGGGCGGGGCGGAGGGTGGTCTTCAGGGCGAAGCCGGAAGGTATCGCCGGGGGTCGGGCGGGACCAGCCGGAGGGGACGTCGCATGCGGAAGAGCCCGGCCCCCCCGGGGGGGGAGCCGGGCTCCGCTACGGCCGACCTGACGGGGGACTCAGTTCAGGAAGTGCTCGATCCGGGCCGCGAAGGAATTGCGGGCGCGATGGAGACGGCTCTTCACCGTGCCCAGGTTCACGCCGGTGATCTCGGCGATCTCCTCGTAGCTCTTCCCCTCCAGCTCCCGGAGTCGGAAGACCAGCCGGTGATGCTCCGGCAGTTCCTCCACCGTGTCCTCCACCAGACGGCGAAGGTGCCGCTTCCGGTAGAGGTCGTCCGGGCGCATGGAGGTATCCTCGAACTCCAGCGGGCGGTGATCATCGTCCCACCCGTTCGTCAGCTTCTGGAAGAGGACGATGGGGCTCCGGGAGCGATTCCGCAGCTCGTTCTTGGACAGGTTGCTGGCAATGGTGTACACCCACGTCGAGAACTTCTTGGACGTGTCGAACCTGTGGAGGTGCCGGGTCACCCGGATGAACGCCTCCTGTACAAGGTCCTGCGCCCGATCCGAATCCCCCGTCTTCCTGGAGATGAAGTGGGTCAGACGGTCCCGATAGCGACCGAAGAGCTCATTGAAGGCTCCGGGCATCCCATCGAGGTGGGCCGTCACGAGTTTTTCGTCGGACATCTGCCGGAGGGGGTTCGGGGCGCGACGCGTCTCGGTGACGGGGCTGAAGCCGACCATATGGAGTGCCTCCGGGCAACGGGGAAAAACCGTTCAGGCGTGAATCAATATGGCGAGGGTGTCCGGGAAATTCAAGAGTGTCTAACCCTGTCCACTGTTTGTCCCACTTTTGCCGGCCGGAGCTCCAGGGAACGGAGTGTTCCCCCCTGGGAGATCCCCGGGTAGAGGGCGAAGGCGGGCTCCGGATCCCGCCCCCGGGATTCCAGTGCCGCCGCCGCCGCTGCATCCACCTCCGCCGCCACCCTGTCCTCCACCCCTTCCAGTTCCTCCCGGGTGACCCCGGTCTCCTCCAGCCACGCCTCGAAGAGCCCCACCGGATCCCGGCGGCCCCACTCCTGGAAGAGCGATTCGGGAAACGTCTGTCGTGCCTCCCGCTCGTCATGGGTGGCGTGGCCTCCCATCCGGAAGGTGTGGGCCACCACCATGGCGGGTCCCTCTCCCCGGCGGCACCGCTCCACCGCCAGCCGGGTGGCGGCGTAGACGTCCAGGACATGGTTCCCGTCGGCCCGCCAGCCGGGTATGCCGTAGAGGGCGGGCCATGCATCCAGGTCGCCTGCTCCGTGGGCGCTGGCCCGGGTCCCCAGCGCCACCTGGTTGTTCTGCAGGATGAACACCACGGGGAGCCCCTGCTGGACGGCCAGCGTCAGTCCTTCGTGGCACTCCCCGCTCTTCGTGGCGCCGTCGCCGATCCAGGTCATGGCCACCCGGTCCTCCCCCAGATACCGGGAGGCCAGCGCCACCCCTGCCATCACCGGCACGTTGGTTCCCATGTGGCTGATGGGCTGGATCACCCCCACGGAGGGGTCGCCGATGTGGAGGTCCCTTCCTCCGTTGGGGGCGTCCCGGGTGGCCAGATACCCCTGGAACACGGAGGCCAACGACATCCCCATCATGGGGCCGGCGCCGGCGTTCCGGATCATGGGGGAGACCACGTCCCGGGACCGGTCCAGCGCCAGCACCGACCCCACCGTCACCGCCTCCTCCCCCGTCCCCAGCCAGGCCTTGGAGATGACCCCCTGCCGCACCCAGCGCTTCAGACCGGTGTCCACCAGCCGGGTCCTGAGGAGGTGGGCGTACATGTCCAGGAGATCCTCCCGGGTGAGGACCGACACCCTGGTTCGCCGCTCCTCGTCCTCCTCGATCCGGGTGCGGAAGGCCGCCACCAGATGGGGGTCGGGCTGCCAGGCCACGTACTCGGGGGGGTCGAAGGTGCTGGAGCGTCTCATGGGCGGGAGACCGGGTCCTTCAGCAGGGAAAAGAATGGTCGATCCTGAAGGTAGGCCGGGAACGGAATGGCCGCCACGGGGCGTCCCTGCGTTGCCGCTTACCTCCTGCGCAGCCAGATTATCCCCTGGTTGATCCCCTTCTGGAGTGGCAACGCCTGTGGAGGAAAGGGAGGAACGGGGCCCGCCGGCAGGCAAACGGCGGATCCGACCCGAAGTGGCACTGGCTCTCCTGGAGACCATGCGCTCGCAGGACCTCCCGGAGGAGGTCCTGCAGGACGAGAACCTCACCGCGACGCTTCCCCGGCGCCTCGGGCTGAGTGACGTCATCGACGCCCAGATCCGCCGCTACCGCGAGGAGGTACGGCGGGGACATCGCATTTCGGACGCGGAGTTCCGGGACCTGGTGCGGCTGGTGATCCGGCGCCCGGACTCCGAGGACATCTTCCTGCAGGTGGGGGAGATCCTCTCCCAGGTCCACGGACAGGGCTCCGGGTGGCGCCGCTTCATGCCCCGCCGGGTGGCGTTCGCCCTGGGGGGGAGGAAGGTCCGGTCGCGCCTCAGGTTCCTCTTCGGCCGAAGTCCCGGCCGGCCCCTTCCGGGGCGCTTCGTCCTCCAGGCCAACGGCTCCCTTCTGGTGCAGTGCGATCCCGGGGGAGATGCCTGCTCCCTGGTGTCGGGGCTGGCGGGGGCGATCCTCTCACGGGCCACGGGGTTGCACATTGCGGTGGTGGAGCATGAGTGCGAAGCCCGTGGCGGGGAGGTGTGCCGCTGGGTGGCGGTGGAGCTGGACGCCCCCGTCCCTGGCCCCCCCGGCGCCGGTCGCACCACCTCGGTTCCGGTGGGGGATCCGGAGTGAGGCGGCACCGCCCCGGAGGATGAACCGGGGAGGGAGCCCGGGGTAGTCGGGGCGTTCCCCGGCGCCTCCGGCCATCGGCAGAGGCACCTCCACCCCGTTTCTTCCCCGGAGACCCACCAGGATGATCCAGGAAGGCGATCAGGCTCCCGACTTCACCCTCCCTGCCGACGACGGCTCCACCGTGACCCTCTCCTCCTTCCGGGGGAAGAAGGTGATCGTCTACTTCTATCCGAAGGACGACACCTCGGGGTGCACCGCCCAGGCATGTGAATTCCGCGACATCCTCCCCCGGATCGACGAGGCCGGCGCCGTGGTGCTGGGCATCTCTCCCGACCCGGTGAAGTCCCACGTGAAGTTCCGGGACAAGTACGACCTGAACTTCCCCCTCCTGGCGGACGAGGACCATGCCGTGGCGGAGGCCTACGGGGTGTGGGTGGAGAAGTCCATGTACGGCCGCACCTACTTCGGGATCGAGCGCTCCACCTTCCTCATCGACGAGGAGGGAAAGCTTTCGAAGGTGTGGCGGAAGGTGAAGGCGAAGGGGAATGCGGAGATGGTGGCGGGAGCGCTGGGAGGGGGCTGACCCTCAGCGGGGGGGCGGGGGTGGGGATCGTCCGGCCACGGGACCCGGCGCGATGGGTCCCGTGGACAGGTCCAGCGAGCGGTGCGCCTTGAAGATGCACAGGTCCTGGACAACGGAGAGCCCCCGCCCCCGGGCCCTGGCCACCGCCTCGTCCGCCCGGATCCCCTCCTGGAGCCAGATCACGGGCTTCTCCGGCCGCT
The DNA here is from genome assembly GCA_964420725.1 of uncultured Gemmatimonadaceae bacterium. Taxonomy (GTDB): domain Bacteria; phylum Gemmatimonadota; class Gemmatimonadetes; order Longimicrobiales; family Gaopeijiaceae; genus CAYQVI01. The sequence goes on from CAYQVI010000155.1 coordinate 7,222, forward strand.
CTGCCGCCTCCTCCACGATGGCACCGGCCTCATCCGAGGGGCGGAAGACCAGCACCAGATCCACCGGCTCCGTCACGGCTCCCAGCCTCGCCCGGGCCGCGCGCCCCAGGATCCGGCCGGCGTTGGGGTTCACGGGAATCAGTTCGTACCCCTTGGTGGCCAGGTAGGAGGGAACACGGCGGGCCGCCTTCGTGGGATCCCTGGACACCCCCACCACCGCGATACGGCGGGTGTTCTGCAGGATGTCACGCAGCCGGGTGGCCGGGGGATTGGCCGGGTCGGTGCTCTCGTCCCGCACGCGGGCAAGGACCTGATGTTCCGTCACTGCGTGCCCTTCCAGGTGCGTCCCGCCCGGAGGGACGGGATGGGTGGACCGGTCGCCCGAGGGGGGAGCCGGGTCGGGAAGGTACAGAGCGAAAACAGTAGTTGTCATCCGACCCCCGGGCAATGAAGATGGTCCGGGGGAGTTTCCGGGGGGGGGCGGCCAGGCTGGGAGGGCGCCTTCCCGCTTGCAGGGGTGGCCTGCCGTGGCCACACTCATCCCAGCGATGTGCACCGCCTTCCAGGGAGAAGACATGGACGTCTTGATCGTCGCCGTCGCCGTCGCCCTCCTGGCCGGAGGTATCGGATGGAGCATGGGTGGACGCCGCGCCGCATCGGTCTTCCGGACCCAGTTGGGCCGCCTCCAGCAGGAACTGGACGGAGGGATCCTGCTGGCCCCCGGTCCCAACGACCTGCCGGAGGTGGGGGCTCTCCGCCGGGCGCTGGGGGCGGCGTGGGCGCATCGTCCCGAGGGGGGGGAGCCTGGATCCGCCGAGGCGGCGCTGAGGCGGGTGGGGTCCTACCTGCGGAGGACCGTGGCCAACCCCCTCTCCCGGGGTCTGGCCGGGGACGAGGAGGAGCTGCGGAGACGGACCCGCACCGCCCTGGATGCCGTGGATGACCTGGTCTTCCACTCCGAGGTGATCCCCGTCACCGATCGGGCCCACGAGAACGTCACGGAGTGCGTGCAGCAGGTGATGCGGGAGTTCGCCCAGGAATTCGAGACCCCCGTCCGCCTCACGGCTCCACCACAGCCTGTGGAGGCCCCTCTGGATCCCGAGGCCTTCAAGGACGCCCTCTACATGCTCCTGGTGAATGCCGGACGCTTCGGGGGGGGGAGCCAGGCGGTGGAGGTGGGGATCGAGCCCCGGGGGGGGGATGTGGTGGTGGTGGTGCGGGACCGGGGAGTGGGGTTCAGCGCCGACGCCCTGGCACGGGCCACCGAGCCCTTCTACTCCACGGAGGCCGGGTCGCTGGGATTGGGACTCACCCACGTGCGGCAGGTGATCCTGGCCCACGGTGGGGAGCTCACCCTGCGGAACCGGGACGAGGGGGGAGGGGAGGTGGAGATCATCCTTCCCCTGTCCTGATCATGGAGGTGGCGGCCACACCGGCCACCAGCAGTGCCATCCCCAGCCACCCGGTGGGTCCCAGCGTCTGACCCAGGAAGAGTCCGGCCAGGAGCGTGCCAACCAGGGGCTCCACCGTGGCTCCCACCGACGCCTTTCCCGGGTCGATCCGGACCAGCGCTCCGAAGAAGAGGATGGAGGCCAGGGGAATGGTGGCCGCCGCCAGCACCACCAGGATCCCCCACGCGGCAGGTGAGCCTGGAAGTGCCGGCGGTCTACCGGTGACCAGGGCGGCCCCCAGGAGGAGTCCGGCGGCCCCCAGGGTGCTCCAGGTGAGGGCGGCCACCGAGCCGATCTGCGGCGCCATCCACCGCCCGAAGAGGATGTAGGCGGCGAAGCTCGCCCCGGTGAGGAGCCCCCATACCAGCTCCCCGGGACCTCCCACCGGCAGCCCTCCTCCCCCCCCCAGGACCACCAGCCACACCCCCGCCACCGAGACCGCCGCCACCGCCACCTGTGCCCGGGAGGGGCGTTCGCCGAAGAGGGGGCCCTG
>CAYQVI010000156.1:0-9133 GCA_964420725.1 uncultured Gemmatimonadaceae bacterium
GGGGGGCTCCTGCTGGGGGTGGTGCTCCTCTTCCTGTACCTCCCGGTGGCGCTCCTGGTGGTGTACTCCTTCAACGACTCCCGCTTCGCCCTGGCCTGGGAGGGGTTCACCTGGGACTGGTACCGGCGGGTGCTCACGAATCCGGACCTGGGGCGGGCGGTGCGGAACACCCTGGTGGTGTCCGGCGTGTCCACGGCGGTCTCCACCCTCCTGGGAACGGGGCTGGCGCTGGGGCTCCACTTCGGCGGGGTCCGGCGCCCGGGGGTCCTCTGGAAGGGGGTGACCCTCCCCATCCTGGTGCCGGACATCCTGCAGGCTGTGGCCCTCCTCTCCCTCTTCGTGATCCTGGCGGTGCCCCTGGGGCTCACCACCATCATCCTGGCCCACGTGTCCTTCCAGATCTCCTTTGTGGCCCTTCTGGTCCGATCCCGGCTGGAGGCCTTCCCGGGGAATCTCCTGGAGGCGGCCCGGGACCTGGGGGCCGGTCCCTGGGTCGCCCTGAGGCGGGTGGTGCTCCCGCTGGCGGCACCGGGGATCGCCGCCGGGGCACTGGTGGCCTTCACCCTCTCGGTGGACGACTTCCTCATCGCCTACTTCACTGCGGGCCCGGGATCCTCCACCCTCCCCATCCGGATCTACTCCATGATCAAGCGGGGGGTGACCCCGGAGGTGAACGCACTGGCCACCCTCCTCCTGATCTTCTCGCTGGTGACCATCTCCGGCGCCATGCTGCTGCTGCGGCGGGGGTCCCCGAAGGATGCCGGATGACCGGTTCGGGCCGAGCCGGGACCCGGGGTGGCGGCGGGGTCGACCCGGGGTGGCGGCGCGGCTGGAGTCGTGGATATTCATCGAGCCCCCGTCGGTGCAGGACCCTCCTCCACCGGAGCCCCCCCGGGTGCGCAGCGGCTCCTGGACGAGGGGGCCGGTGGTGGCAGGGACGACCCCATCCTTCCTGAACCCTCCTTCCGGAGACGTGGTTGTGAGGCACGCCCCTTCAGGCCGCTCCATGCGGCCCCTTCTGGTGGCCCTCCTGGCCATCGGGCTCCAGGGATGTGGCGAGGCCTCGCCCCCCCTCCCACCCGAGATCAACGCCTACGGACTGACGGTGGAAACCAGCCGTCTGGCCCCCTCCCTCCGGCTATTCAACTTCCCCGACTATCTGGATCCAGCGCTGATCCGGGAATTCGACGAGGTCTACGGGGTGAACATCGTCCAGGACTTCTTCGATACGAACGAGGCCATGCTGGCCCGTCTCCGGGCCGGGGGGGGAGCGGGGTTCGACGTCGTGGTGGCCTCGGACTACGCGGTGGGGATCATGATGGAAGACGGGCTCCTCCAACCGCTGGACCCGGAACTCCTCCCCAACCGGGACGGCCTCCACGATCTCTTCACCTCCCTCCCCTTCGATCCGGAGAACCGGTTCAGCGTACCCTACCAGTGGGGGACCACCGGGTTGGGGATCCGCACGGACCGGGTGGTGGGAAGTGAGGAGGACTGGGCCACCTGGGGCCTCATCTTCGATCCGGCCCGGGGCCCCCGCTTCGCCCTCCTGGACGACCCCCGGGAGAGCATCGGCGCCGCCCTCCTCTACCTGGGCTACTCCGTGAACAGCACGGACCCCGGGGAGTTGGCCCTGGCGGAGCTGCTCCTGTCCGAGACCCGGGACCGGGCCGCCGCCTTCACCCCCGCCACCACCGGCCGGGACCTCCTGCTGGCGGGGGAGCTGGATGTCTCCCACAACCACTCCGGGGACATCGGGGCGGCCCAGGAGGAGAGTGAGGTGGTGGCCTACGTCATCCCACGGGAAGGTGCGGTGATCTGGGCGGACAACATGGTCATCCCCCGGGGGAGTGACGCGGCCTACACCGCCCACGTGTTCATGAACTTCATCCTGGATCCCGCCGTGGGAGCCCGCCTCACCAACTACACCCGGTACAGCTCTCCCAACGAGGCCACCTGGCCCCTGCTGGACGAGGAGCTCCGGGCCCGGATGAATGTCCTCCTGGACGGGGGGGGGATGGATCGGCTGGAGTTCATCGAGGACCAGGGAGAGGAGCGGAGGCTCTTCGACCAGATGTGGACCCGGATCAAGGCGGGAGCATCCCGGTGACGGAGCACGCCTCCTCCCCGGATCGGGGGCGGACTCCCTCCGCTGCCACCGGGGAGGCCCCGGCCATCCGGGTCCGGGGGCTCCGGAAGGCCTTCGGCGACCTGGTGGCAGTGCGGCGGGTGGAACTGGAGATCGGTCGGGGGGAGTGCTTCGGGCTCCTGGGGCCCAACGGGGCGGGGAAGACCACCACCATCGAGATCCTGGAGGGGCTCCAGGCCCCGGATGCCGGCGAGGTGGAGATCCTGGGGCTCCGGTGGGAGAGCGATGCCCTGCGCATCCGCCCCCGCCTGGGGATCCAGCTCCAGGAGACGCAGCTCACCGATCGGCAGAAGGTGGAGGAGGTGGTGCGCCTCTTCCGCTCCTTCTACGCCGAGGGGCCTTCGGTGGAACAGCTCCTGGACCGGGTGCAGCTCCAGGAGAAGCGGGACGCCTTCGTCCGGGATCTCTCCGGGGGGCAGCGGCAGCGGCTTTCGGTGGCGTGCGCCCTGGCCGGGGATCCGGACATCCTCTTCCTGGACGAGCCCACCACCGGGCTGGATCCCCAGTCCCGCCGGGCTCTCTGGGATGTCTGCGAAGCCTTCAAGTCGGAAGGGGGGACCATCCTCCTCACCACCCACTTCATGGACGAGGCGGAGAAGCTGGCGGACCGTGTGGCCATCATGGACGCCGGGGAGATCCTGGTGGAGGGGACTCCCCGGGAACTCATCGCCACCCTGGGAGGGGCCCACGTCCTGGAGTTCGAACCCACGGTGCCGCTGGCCGAGGCCCGCCTGGCGGCCCTTCCCGGCGTGCGGCTGGCCCGGGCCCGGAACGGGACCTGGCTCCTGACGGTGGACGAGCTCCGGGACTCGGTCCCTGCCCTCATGGCGCTCCTGACGGCGGAGGGGGGGGCGCTCACCTCCCTCCAGACCCACCGGGCCACCCTGGATGACGTCTTCCTGGCCCGCACCGGTCGCCAGTTGAGGGAGGAGTGATGGGGGTGCGGCGAACCGCGTTGCGGGAGATGACGCTCACCCGGCTCCGGGTGATGCTCCGGGAGCCCGAGGTGGTCTTCTGGGTCTTCTTCTTCCCCGTGCTCCTGGCCCTGGGGCTGGGGGTGGCCTTCAGCAATCCGGCTCCGGAGCGGCTCCAGGTGGCCGTGGTGGGGAGCGCCCCGGGGCTTCCCGCCCCGGGACTCCAGGTGGCCCCGGGGGGGACCGAGCTGGACTTCGTGCCGATGCGGGAAGGGGATGCCGACGACGCCCTGGCCCGGGGGGAGGTGGCGCTGGTGCTGGAGCCGGTGGCGGACTCCCTGATCTACCGGTACGACGCCACCCGGCCGGAGGGGCGCACCGCCCGCCTGGCCGTGGACGCCCTGGTCCAGGATGCCTCCGGGGGGAGCCGCCCCCGGCCGGTACGCTCCGAGGAGGTCCGGGAGCGGGGAGGGCGCTACATCGACTGGCTGATCCCCGGACTCATCGGCTTCAACCTCATGAGCACCGGGCTGTGGGCGGTGGGGTTCTATCTCACCCAGATGCGCTCCAGCAAGCAATTGAAGCGGCTGGTGGCCACCCCCATGCACCGGGGGGATTTCCTCCTGGCCCAGATGCTGGCCCGGCTGGTCTTCCTGGTGGCAGAGGTGCCGCTCCTGGTGGTCTTCGCCTGGCTGGTGTTCGGGGTGACGGTGGAGGGGGGGATCGCCGCGCTGGTGGCGGTGGTGCTGGTGGGGGGCGGGGCCTTCGCCGGATTCGGGCTGCTGGCGGCGTCCCGGACCCGCACCACCGAGGGGGTGAGCGGCATCATCAATGTCATCGTCATGCCCATGACGGTGCTGTCGGGGGTCTTCTTCTCCACCGCACGCTTCCCGGAGGCCATCCAGCCCGTCATCGCCGCCCTTCCCCTCACCGCGCTGAACGACGCCCTCCGGGGGGTCTACAACGACGGGCTCTCTCTGGCTGCGGTGGGGGGCGAGCTGGCCATCGTGGCGGCCTGGGGGGTGGGAGCCTTCCTCCTGGCGCTCCGCTGGTTCCGCTGGCAGTGATGGGTATGGACCGCTTCCCCCGGGGGACCCGGATCCCCGGGTGGAGCCCTTCCGGTGCCGGTTGCCGCACCGCCCTCGCGACTCGATACTGACCCGTCCCGGGGACGACCGTCCCGCCGGGGCTCCCTGGAATCCGGAGGAGGCAGGAATGATGGCGGTGTCCCGACGCAGGGTGCTGAACGGCCTTCCCGTGCTGGTCTCCCTGCTGCTGGCGGGGTGTGCCATCTCCACTGCCGGGAGGGCCGGGGAGCCGGGAGCGAGCGACGTCCGCCCTGCCTCCGTCGGCGCTCCGGCTTCGACGCGGCTCCCCGATGTGGAGGAGCTCACGGTGGAGCGCATCCAGGCCGACTACGTGGCCGGGCGCTACACCGCCGTGGAGCTCACCACCGCCTTCCTGCAGCGGATCCACCGGTACGACGGGTTCTACAACGCCTTCATCTCCCTGAACCCCCATGCCCTGGCCATTGCCGCCGAACTGGACCGGGAGTACGCCGCCTCCGGCCCCCGGGGCCCGCTCCACGGGGTCCCGGTGGTGATCAAGGACAACATGGACTACGGCGGGCTGGTCACCACCGCCGGGTACGCCGGGTTCAGCGCAGCCACCGGTGGCATCGACCTGATCCCCGACCAGGACGCAACCGCGGTGGCCCGCCTCCGGGCCGCCGGAGCCATCGTGCTGGGGAAGACGAATCTTCCGGACTTCGCGGGACACGGCACCCGGAGTCAGAGCTCGGTTGCGGGAGTCACCCTCAACGCCTTCGATCCGGACCGGGCCCCGGGGGGCTCCAGTGGGGGCACCGCCACGGCAGTGAGCGGCAACCTGGCGGTGCTGGGGCTGGGGACCGAGACCGGGGGCTCCATCCAGAATCCAGCCGCCGCCCAGGGGCTGGTGGGGGTGAAGCCCACCTTCGGACTGGTGCCGCTGGACGGGGTGGTGCCCATCGATGCCACCTACCGGGACGTGGTGGGGCCGCTGACCCGGTCGGTGCGGGACGCAGCGCTGGTGATGGATGTCATCGCCGGGGGCTCCCCCCGGGACCTCTCCAGCTTCGCCGGCCAGGAGCACATCCCCGAGGAGGGCTACCTGGCGGGGCTGGACGCCTCGTCGTTGCAGGGGAAGCGCTTCGGGCTGGTGGGGCTGGGGTGGCGGGACGAGTTCCTTCCGTTGGAGGAGGAGACGGCGGCCCTCTACCGGGAGGCGGTGCGGGTGCTGGAGGCCCGGGGGGCGGTGGTGGTGGAGGATCCCTTCCTGGACACGGGGTGGAAGGAGCTCTACGGGAGCCGGGAGGGGGTCCCCACCACGGGGGCCCACGACCTGCTGGTGTACCTCCAGGGGACCGGGCCCGGCGCAGCCTTCCACAGCGTGGAGGAGTGGGAGGCGCTGACCGGCCAGTCCTTCCGCGGGGGGCGGGGGAACCGGAACCCCGCCCGCCCCGGGGCCACCGAAGCCGGCGACAACTTCCAGGCCTGGCGCCGGGACATCAGGGCCAGGTTCCGGGAGATCCTGGCGGAGCACGAGTTGGACGGACTCTTCTTCCCCCAGGCCGGAAGCCCCACCCGCCCCCTGGTGGAGGACCCGGAGCGCCCCGACTACAACCCGAACAACCACCCCGAACTCCCCAGCAACATCATCAACGACATCGGCTTGCCCGTGGTGGCGGTACCCGCGGACCACTACGCCGACGGCATGCCCTTTGTGGTGGCCTTCATCGGGGATCTCTGGACGGACGCGCAGCTCATGTCCTGGGCCTACGCCTTCGAGCAGGCCACCCGGGCCCGGAGGGCGCCGGAGTTGGTGGAGGGGCGGTAGCGCAGGCTCCGGAGGCTTCCGAGGGCGCCGCTATCGATGGTCCTCGGGTCTTGCTGGAGCAGCCCCGGTGGCCCCCCCCAAAGAGCAGCGAGAGGTACTGACGGAAATGGTGGAGCTGGACCGCCACCATTCCCGCTTCCCCGAAGACGCGGGAGAGGATGAAGGCCCCCTCGAAGAGGGTCAGCATCATGTCCTCCAGCCCTGCCAGCTCCTGTTCGGGCCCTACCGGATACCGCTGCGCCACTTCCTCCAGCTTCTCCCGCAGCCGGCTTCGCCAGAGCTGGAAGCTCCCCCGCACCCGGTCGCACATCCTGCCGCTGGTGCCCGGACTGACGGAGCGGCTGGAGCTGGGGATCCGGGTGGGGGGAGACGCGGAGCTCGGCGGCGATGGCCTTGTTGCTGAACCCCCTGGCGATCAGGTCCACCACCTCCTGCTCCCGCTCGGTGAGGTCGGTGGCGGCGGTCGTCGTGTGGCGGCCCCTGCGCAGGGCCTCTTCGGCGATCCGTGAGAAGAGGGTCGAGGTCATCTCGGCGGGGAGGACCTTCCTTCCCGCCGCCACGGATCGGATGGTGCCCAGCAGGTCCTCGAAGGCGGCGTCCTTCAGGATGAATCCGGCGACCCCCGCGACACCTCCTGGCCAGGCGGACCAGGAACGGAGGCGATCCCCGTTCACATACCGGCCACGCCCACGATCATCATCGCGGTGTTCCGCGAGGAGGGAGCCACGGTCGGTGCGGCAACGGACTCGAAGGTCCGGGGAGCGGCAAGGAGTGTCAGGGCGGAGGAGGCCAGGGTGGGGCCGGCGATGAGGGCCGGGGCGTGCCGGGTGCAGGAAGTGCCGGAATCCAGGATGGGAAGGATGACCCATTCCGTTCCCGCAGCCCCGGCGGCCGGGGTGGGCACTTCCTGGGCCGACAGGGAGGTGAGCCCAGCGTCAGGAGGGCGGCGAGGAGGAGGGACGTGGGAAGGGTCCATACCATGTGGATCTCCAGGTGGAGCGGATGATTCTGCTATCGGTTTAGTACACCGATCCAGGAGGGGGGGGGCGGCCATCGGAGAGAGTGGGGAGGGGGGGTGCGCCGTTCGGGGGAGGAGGGTGACCCGAATGGGGGAGAGGGGGGACGGAGCTGGCGGAGGGGCGATTGGGGCGAGCGGGGACCCCTCCCTCAGAGGTGACCGGACTCCACGTCGAGGTGGAGCGCCCGGGCGGCTTCCACCATCCGCCCGTCGTAGCTGGCAAGCCGGACCCTGGCGCCCTGCTCCTGCAGGAAGAGGATGGAAGACAGGTGGAGGGCGTCCAGCGTGCGCAACGGGATGGGGAAGGGCTCCCGGGCCCGCTCCAGGACCGGCTCCACCATCTCGAGGAAGGCGATGCGCTGCAGCATGAGGCTGACGAGTTCGCCGTGTGTCCCGGCGAGCCCCCGGGCGTTGATCCGGACCCGAAGTTCGAACTCCATCAGGCGGCTGCTCACCAGCGGCTCCGCCCACAGGGAGTCCGCCGGGCGTCGATCCTCCGAGAGGAGATGCGCCAGGGCCACCGATGTGTCCAGGTAGATCACCGCTCTCCCCGGTCTTCCGCCAGCTCCTGCAGCAGGACGTCCAGGGAGGCCACCGGCGCCCGGGGAGGGGGGCCCTCCGCGCCGCCCAGAGGAGCGCGGAGCCAACCCTTTCGCACCGCCTCCGCCAGCACCGCATCGTGGAGGGATTCCCCTCGACCCGGCCGGGGAGGGTGCAACTCGGCCACCACACGGTCCCGCTGGGTGACCAGCACCACCTCCCCCGCCGCAGCCAGGCGGAGATACTCGCTCAGCTTGTCCTTGAGGACCCTGATGCCCACGGTTCGCATCCCGGAATGTAGCCGCATGCGGCTACCAGGGGAACGGAGGCGTCGCCTCCCGGGACCGGCCCTCCCCCCTTGAGCCCTACCCCCCCAGCGCCTCCGTCGCCCCCCGGATCCGGCCTGCCAGGTCCTCCATGGCGCCCACGTAGATGGCCTCCCAGGTGGGCACCGCGGAGGCATTCCCGGTGGCGATCTCGTAGCGGATCCCCGGGAGCATCCACGAGGCGTAGCCGCTGAACGGATCCGGTGAGGCATAGAGTGAGCGGCTCCACGGCCGCCCCTGCAGTCCGTCGTCGTGGAGGAAGGCCCTCTCCAGCCCCAGGAGCGCCCCGTTCACCGCGTCCGCCTCCCGGGGGCCCAGCGGCCCACGGGCCAGGCGGGCATCCCGGGCGGCCACGAAGGCCCGGGCCGCCTCCTCCACAGCGGCCGCCGCCCTCTTCAGCGCGGACAGATCCACCTCCATCCCCAGATCCTCCCCCAGCGTCTCCAGCCCGGTGGCGTGGGTGGCAACATCGGTGGCGTAGCGCACCACGTCGTAGGGGATCACATCGGCATTGGCCAACCGGAGCGCCAGGACCCCATCCACCCGGGCCAGCGCCGGTCCGGAACGCCAGGTGGGATCCGAGAAGCGCTCAAAGAACGTGAAGGTGTCGTAGTTGGAGTGGTAGATCCCGTTGGAGCCCCCGAAGGAGAGCCCTGCCGAGGGGATTCCGGCGTGGGTGTAGAAGCCCACATGGTCGGAACCGCCCCCCAGGTTGCCAATGGCCGGGCCGTCGGTACCCCGGGAGTTGGCCACCCACCAGTCCAGCACCGACCCCTCGATCCCGGGATACTGTACCGCCCCGGCGGCCTCCATGATGGGACCCTTCAGCGACGGCGAGGAGGAGGAGGAGAAGGCCTGGCCTGTGACGGCTCCGTCGGCGTTGATATAGGCCACCGCGTTCCGGTCCAGGTCATCCAGGTAGTGCTCCACCCACTCGGTGGAGCCGATGATCCCGTACTCCTCGGCGTCCCAGTGGGCGATGAGGATGGAGCGACGGGGACGGCACCCCTCCTGCACCAGTTGCCCCAGCGCCTCGGCGAGCTGCACCAGGGTGGTGGTGCCCCCGTTGGGGTCGTGGGCCCCGAAGCTCCACGGGTCGTAGTGCGATCCCAGGATGACCCACTCATCGGGGAACTCGGAGCCCTCGATGGTGCCGATGATGTTCGTGGCCCGGGTGTAGTCCAGTCGCTGCTGCACGTTCACCCGAACGGTGAGGTTGTCGCCCCCGGTGAGGCGGTAGGTGATGGGGAGGCCACCCCCCCACCCGCCGGGAACCGGGTCGCCCTGCATGAGCTCCAGGATCTCCTGC
>CAYQVI010000157.1:0-1140 GCA_964420725.1 uncultured Gemmatimonadaceae bacterium
TGCTGGCCCACGTCTACCTCGAGAAGGGGTGCATCGTCCCCATGCACCACCATGAAAACGAGCAGTTCACCTACATCGTGGAAGGTGCCCTCCACTTCCGCCTGGGCGGGAAGGAGCCCCGGGAGGTGGTGGTGAGGGCCGGTGAGGTGCTCCACATCCCCTCCAACGTCCCCCACGAGGCCGTAGCGCTGGAGGACACCCTGGATGTGGACGTCTTCTCTCCCCCCCGGGCCGACTGGCTGGACGGGACCGACACCTACTTCCACCGCACCTGAGCGTTGGAGGCCGGCACCCCCGCCGGGGGGTTGGCCGGAGGACCACTGCGGACGGTAGAGAAGGAGCAAGGGCATGAAGCTGGGACTCGAGGGAAAGGTGGCCCTGGTGGGAGGGGCCAGTCAGGGGCTGGGGTGGGCCATCGCCGAGGAACTGGCCCAGGCCGGGGCCTCCCTGGTGATCTGCTCCAGGGGGCATGAGCGGCTCCGGGAGGCGGCGGCCCAACTGGAGACCGCCTGGGAAGCGCCGGTGGAGGCGGTGGCTGCCGATCTGTCCACACCGGAGGGGGTGGAGCGGGTCCTCCAGGGAGCCTGGACCGCCTTCGGCCGCGTGGACATCCTGGTCACCAACACCGGGGGCCCCCCCTCGGGACCCTTCGAGAGCCACACCCCCGAGGTCTGGCGGAAGGCCATGGCGGGGAATCTGGAGAGTGTGCTGAACCTCACCCGGGGGGTGCTGCCCGGGATGAAGGAGCGGGGGTGGGGGCGGATCCTCCACGTCACCTCGGTGGCGGTGAAGCAGCCGGTGGACAACCTGATCCTCTCCAACAGCCTCCGGGCCGCCGTCACCGGGTTCGCCCGGACGCTGGCCAACGAGGTGGCGTCCCACGGCATCACGGTGAACTGTGTCCTCCCCGGCTACACCAGGACCAGTCGCCTGGATGAGTTGGCGGGGGCCATCGCCCAGAGGGAGGGGATCACCGTGGAGGAGGCCTTTGCCCGCTGGGAGGAGCAGATCCCCGCCGGACGGGTGGGCGACCCCCGGGAATTCGCGGCGCTGGTGGCCTTCCTGGCCTCCGAGCGGGCCAGCTACATCACCGGGACCTCGATTCCGGTGGATGGGGGGTGGGTGCGGGGCCTTCTCTGA
>CAYQVI010000157.1:1240-9095 GCA_964420725.1 uncultured Gemmatimonadaceae bacterium
CTGGGCTCCTGCTACGTGCGCCCCATGGTCCTCAGGGGGTATTTCGGTCCCAGCCTCATGCCCTACAACAGCCCCATCGAGAGCTACGTGGCAGCCTGGGCCTGGGGGACCTACCTGGGGGAGGAGGCGCTGGAGAAGGGGGTGGACGTCTGCGTCTCCTCCTGGAACCGGGCGGCCCCCAACACCTTCCCGGTGGCGGCGAAGGCCGCCGGGCACTACGTGAGCGCCCAGCTCATCAAGATGGAGGCCCACGAGAACGGGTACGCCGAGGGGATCGCCCTGGGGCCGGAGGGGCGGGTGAGCGAGGGGAGCGGGCAGAACCTCTTCCTGGTCCGGGACGGGGTGCTGATCTCCCCTGAGCTGGACGGCACCTCCCTGGCGGGAATCACCCGGCACAGCGTCCTGGCCCTTGCGGAGGAGCTGGGGATCCCCAGTCGGGAGCAGCCGGTCCCCCGGGAGTCGCTCTACACCGCCGACGAACTCTTCTTCACCGGGACCGCCACCGAGGTGGTGCCCATCCGGAGCGTGGACCGGATCGCGGTGGGTGGGGGAAAGGCCGGTCCCATCACCCTGGCCATCCAGCAGCGCTTCATGGACCTGGTGCAGGGGCGCATCGCCGACCCCCGGGGGTGGAGGACGTTGGTTCCCACCGGGTGAGGGGCCCCGGAACGCCGGGACCGGACTGCGGTCCGCCGGGCCTCGGAGCTGGTTCAGTCAGGGGACCCGGACGTCGGTGCAACGACAGGGCATTGGCAAGTCAGCGGGGGGAGGGGAGGGCCATTTGCCCTCCCCTCCCCCCGATCCTATCCTACCAGCCATCCCCCATTCTTCTCCGGAGAGTCTGATCCCCTGCCCCGGACCTGTTCCTGCTGACGAGGACCACTGCATGAAGGCGATCCCCCCCCTGAATCTCCCCACCTTCGGGCGTGGCCTGGCCCTGGCAGCCACCCTCCTGCTGGCGGGCTCACCCATGATGGCCCAGGAGCCCCAGACCCACGCGGAGCGGTCGGGCTTCACCCAGTACACCCCGTATGCATCCATGATGGAGCACCTGCGGATCCTGCAGGGGATGAGCCCCGAGGTGCGGATGGGGATCTATGGGGAAACGCGCCAGGGGCGGGAACTCCCCTACATGGTCTTCTCCCGCCCTGCGGTGAGCGAGCCCTGGGAGGCGTGGTCGCTGGGTCGGCCTGTGGTGGTGCTCAATGCCAACGTCCACGGTGGTGAGCGGACCCTCCGGGAGTCCCTGCTGATCCTCATGCGCGAGATGGCGATGCCGGGGACCGAGGCGAACAGCTACCTGGACCACGTGGTGATCGTGGTGGCGCCGCAGATCAACCCCGATGGCTTCGAAGCCACTCCCAACGGGATCCGGGGGAACTCCTGGGGGATCGACATGAACCGGGACTGGGTCAAGCGGGAGCAGCCGTCCATGGCGGCCTATGCCCGGAATGTCATCGGCCGCTGGATGCCCCATATGTTCGTGGACGGCCACAACGGCGGGGCGTTCCCCTACCAGCTGACGTACCAGTGTCCCTCCCACGCCGAGCCCGATCAGCGGATCACGCAGCTCTGCGACGAGGAGATCTTCCCAGCCATCGACCGTCGCCTGGAGGCGGTGGGGATGGCCAGTTGGTACTACCAGAGAGGCACTCGCACCCGCTGGAACGGCGGAGGATACGACGCCCGGATCGGCCGGAACTTCGGTGGCTTCGCCAACATGGTGGGGATTCTCTTCGAGTCTCCTCCCCAGCAGCCCATGGACGTGGCCGTGCGGGCCGGCGTCCTGGGGTACAAGGCCGTGGTGGAGTATGCCCGGGACAACCCGGAGCGGCTGATGGAGACGGTGAACCGGGCCCGACGGGAGACCGTGGAGATGGGTCAGCGGGCCGAGGGGGAGGTGGTGGTGGCGATGGAGTACCAGCCGCAGCCCTATTCCGTGACCTACGAGATCGGAGTGCAGGAGGGGGATGAACTCCGTCGTGTACAGGTCACCAGCGACTCCATGATGACCCGGCCTGTGGCTACGAAGACCCGCCCCCGCCCCTATGCCTATATCCTTCCCCGGGACGCGGTGGATGCCGTGGCCATGCTGCAGCGGGCCGGTGTCATGGTGGAGCAGTTGATGGAGCCCATGGAGGTCCGGGTGGAGGCGTACGTCATCGAGGGGGTGGGCTTCGAGCAGGCCTACAACCATGCCGCCGCGGTACGCCTGCAACTGGCAGACGAGACGGTGACCCGCACCCAGACCTTCCCGGAGGGGACCTACATCATCCGCACCGGTCAGATGATGGGGCGGCTCGCCGCCCACATGCTGGAGCCGGAGACCAACGACAACGTGTTCTACTGGAACGCGATGGACGCATGGATCCCCTTGTCCCGCCTCCTCCCCCCCCCTCCCACCACTCCGGAGCGGGAGACGGGGTTCCCCGGAACCCAGGCTGCGGAACCCCCCCTGGCGCCGGTCTTCAAGGTGATGACCCCCCGGGCCATCCCATCGCGGATCGTGGGAAGCTGAGCCGGGGAACGGAGCAGAGATGACCGGGCAGGTCCGGAGGCGGACCGGAGCGGGGGGGGGCGGCGGGGGACGGGCCGTCTCCCCCCGTGGTCCGTGGGCTCCCCTTCCAGGTCGCGTGTCCCGGGGGGGCTGGCTCTGGTTGGGGCTGCTGGTGGCGCTGGCAGGGTGCGGACCCCGGCTGGACCCGGCGCCCCCCATGCCTCCGGGGGAGGTGGTGCCGGGATGGACCCAGGAGGGGGTGGCCTCCTGGTACGGAAACCCCTTCCACGGGCGGCGCACCGCTTCAGGGGAGGTCTACGACATGGAGGCTCCCACCGCTGCCCACCCGGGGCTCCCCTTCGGCACCATGATCCGGGTCCACAACCTGGACAACGGGCGGTCCACCGTGCTCCGGGTGAACGACCGGGGGCCCTTCGCCCGGGGGCGGATCCTGGACGTCTCCCGGCACGGGGCCCGGGAACTGGGGATGATCGGCCCCGGCACCGCCCGGGTCCGGGTGGTGGTGCAGGAGGTGCCCACGCCCCGGGACTGCTGGGACGTGCAGGTGGGATCGTTCCAGGACCGGTCGAACGCGGAGGAGCTGGGGGCACGACTGGCCGCCGACGGATGGCCGGTGCGGCTGGAGCCGGGACCCCGGGGGGTGACCCGGGTGGTGGCCGGACCGCTGGTGCGGGTGGACGCCCGACAACTCACAGCCCGGCACCGTGGCCTGGTGATGGGGTGCGCAGACTTGGGGTAGGGTCTGCGCCGGCGAGGCGTCTACGCCTCCAGGTCGTTCCCCCCCCTGGGCTTCTCTCCACGGAGGGACGTCGATCCCCCCCCCTGCCATTCCTTCTTCTTCGCCTCCGCCCGGGCCAGTTGCTCCAGCTTCCCCATCAGCGAATCGGCGCTGTGTGCCCCGGCCTCCAGCAGCCCCTCGTGGTCCTGCCTCTGGGCGTGGGACGGATTGTAGAGGTTCAGCCAGAGGTCGAAGCGCTCGCCCACCTTCAGGATCTGGTAGAAGGCCCGGCCCCGGGGGGCGTTCCGGGACGGCACCAGGTCCCAGAGGACGGCGGCAATGGACAGGGGGGACAGGACGATGTCCTTCAGCCCGTCCAGGAGGAGCTTCACCTGGAAGATGATCAGGTCCCGGAGGAGCACCTCCGTGGTGACCCCGTCGTCCGGCGAGCTCCAGGTGGGGGGGGGAGCCGGGTGGTGCTCCCCTCTGATCGGCGGCCCCGGATCGGCCTCGGCCACCGGCTGGGGATCACCATGGGCCGCCGCCCCGGTATCCGGGGGAGGGGAAGCGGGCCGGGCACGGTCCCCCGCCCCCCTGTCCGTGGGCGGGGGCACCTCCCCGCCGGGACGCTCTCCCGGGGCCTGATCCGGGACCTCCGGCCGCGGCGGTCCTCCCGGCGCCTCCCGGGGGACCTCCCGGTCGGGGGCCGGCTCGTCCCCGGCACCCGTGGTCCCCCTCAGCTCCCGGTCCCATGCCTCCAGGTCGGCATTCCGGCGGCCCGGCTGCTTCGTCATCGTTCCTCCCGATTCAGGTCCAGTCGAGCGATCCGTCCCCCGGGGCCCACCAGCCAGCCCACGGAGGGAGCGGAGAAGGCGGCCGCCCACCATGTGGTGGAATCCACCGCCACCCAGGTGCGCCCGCCATCGAGGGTAAGGTCGGCGCCACCGGGGCCCACGGCCACCAGCACGGGCGGCCCCGAGCCCGGCGCCAGCGCCGCCCCGTAGACCGCTCCCGGGATCCGGGTGGGGGTCACGGGGGTCCAGGTGGCTCCCCCGTCGGAGGTGACGGCCACATTGTCCGTACGGGAGTCGGGGTCCCCGAGATTCCCGCCGAGGGCCCACCCCTGCAAGCTGTCCCGGAAGACCAGGCTGGCGATCCCTGCGGCCTCCCCGGCGGGGAGGGGGGTGGGGGCGGCGGTCCAGGTTGCTCCCCCGTCGCTGGTGCGGAGCACCCGGGGGGCCGTACCCGCCCCGGTGCCGATCCACCCGTGCTGGGTCCCCCGGGTCACCACACAGGTGCCGCTGGCGGCGAAGGCGCCCTCGGTCCCCTCGGCAGGGGGGAGGGTGCCGGGGGGGATGTGGGTCCAGGAGGCCCCGCCATCCTCCGTCACCAGGACCACGAACTCGCCGTCCACGGCGTCGCTGAAGGCGACTCCCCGGCGGGGAGCCCCGTCCACACCGTCCCAGAGGTCCAGGCAGTCGAAGAAGGCGTCCGGGTCTGTGTTCCGCCACACCTCGGTCCACCCCCCGCCCCCGTCCACCGTGCGGAAGATCCGGGACCGATCCCCGGGACCGGCGGCCAGCAGGAGCGCCGTATCGGCATGCACGGCATGGACATCCCGGAACTGGAGGGAATCCTGTCCCGGCACCACCCCGGTCTCCCAGGTGGCGCCCCCATCCAGCGTGCGCCCCCACGTGCCCCCGTGGCCGCTCACCCAGATCACCCCGGAGTCCACCACGCTCAGCGCCTGCAGGAGCTGTCTGGTGCCGCTGGGCACAGGAGTGAGGGCCGGCCGGGCGCTCGCCGCCGACAGCGGGGAGTCCAGGGCACCATTGGGGGCGCTGTTCAAGGCGTCGGCTTCCGGGGTTCCGGCCGTCCCGTCCGGTGCGGGACTGGCTCCGCAGCCGGCCAGGAGAAGGGCCAGGGCGATGGATGCCACACGGGGCGCCCCAGCCGCCGCCGGCGCCGGGCGCCGGCGGCGGGGGGAGCCCCGGGCAGGGGTCGGCCGGGTGGGCCCAGGGGGGTGGCACCGGGGCCCGGTCCGGGAGCGGGTGGACATGGAGGCACTCCTGACGGAAGTTCTGCGCAGAGGAGGAAGGCCGCGCCGACCGCTCCAAGGTGGGCGCTGCAGGCGACTGGGGGAATGGCGATTGAACATCGACTGGTTCCCGGGGTTCTTCCTGCTTATCATGAAAATCCGTTCTCAATGCTCAACCCCTGTCCGGAGACTGGAGATGTCCTCCATCACCATGCGGTCGGCCGCTTCCGCCCTTCTCCTCATCCCCCTGGCCCTGGCGGCCTGCGGCGGGGAGGATCAGCCGGGGGCGCTGGGCACCGAAGGGGCCCACGAACATGGAGTGGCCCGGGTGAACGTGGCGGTGGAGGGGAGCACCGCCACCATCGAGTTCGTGTCTCCCGCCCTGGGGATCTACGGCTTCGAGTACGAGGCGGTGAGCGAAGAGGACCGGGCCCGGCAGGCGGAGGGGCTGGAGACCCTCCGGACCCGCTTCGCCTCGATGTTCGTGATGGACGAGGGGCGGGACTGCCAATTCACCCCGGTGCATGTGGGTCTGGTGGGGGATGACCACGCCCACGACGACGAGCATGCCCACGACGACGAGCACGCCCACGACGACGAGCACGCCCACGAGGACACGGCCGCCCCGACGCCCTCGGACCAGCATGCCGGCGACGAGTCCCACGACCATGATCATGACCATGCCCACGCCGAGGTGGTGGCGGAGTTCACCGTCTCCTGCTCCGCCCCACTGGCCGGAAGTCGCCTGACCTTCGCGGTGGGAGAGGTGTTCCCCGGGATCACCCAGCTGGACGTGCAGGTCCTGGCCGACGAGGTGACGGGGGGCCGGTACCAGGCCACCGGAACCGGCGTGACGCTCTAGCGGGCGGGGAGGGGGAGGGTTGAGCCGCCTCCAGGCTTGACCCTCCCCCGGTGTCCCCGACTGTTGGGTGGATGGACCTGCTCCGCCGGCACCGCCCCACCGGGGAGAGCGGGTGGGGGGTTGACCCGGCCCCAGGGCGTTCACCCTATTTCCCGGATGAACGGATCAATCCCGGGCTCCCGCTCTTCCCCCCTGCCGGACACCGATCCGGCCCTCCTCCTGCACCACCTCTCCACCCTGGGCGACGAGACCCGGGTGCGTCTCCTCCTGGTCCTGGACCGGAGCGAGTTCGCCGTTGGAGAGCTCTGTCGGATCCTCCAGTTGCCCCAGTCCACGGTGAGCCGGCACCTGAAGGTCCTCTCCGATGCGGGGTGGGTACAGGCCCGCACCGAGGGCACCAGTCGCCCCTATCGCTTCTCGGCGCCTGTGGAGAAGGGGCTGCGGGGACTCTGGCGGGTGGTCCGGGAGGGGATGCTGGCTGCTGGGCCGGTGCAGGAGGATGCCGAGCGGGCGGGCGTGGTCCTGGCGGAGCGGAGGGAGCGCTCACGCTCCTTTTTCCGCAGCGCTTCGGGGCAGTGGGACGCCCTCCGGACGGAACTGTTCGGAGCCCATACCGAGCGACTGGGGCTCTTCGGACTGCTGGATCCCGCCTGGACGGTGGGGGACCTGGGGTGCGGCACCGGTGCGCTGAGCGCCACGGTGGCCCCCTCGGTGGCCCGGGTCATCGCGGTGGACCGGGAACCGGGGATGCTGGAGGCCGCCGCCCCCCGGATGGCGGACCACCCCAACGTGGAGTTGCGTCGGGGCGAACTGGAGGCGCTGCCGGTGGAGGAGGGGGAGCTGGATCTGGCCCTCTGCGCCCTGGTCCTCCACCTGGTCCCCGACCCCCGGAAGGTCATGGCCGAGGCCGCCCGGGCTCTTCGACGGGGAGGGCTTCTGGTGGTGGTGGACATGCGAGCCCACGACCGGGAGGAGTACCGGGAGGAGATGGGGCACCTCTGGACCGGGTTCTCCCGGGAGACGGTGGAGGGATGGATGGAGGACGCGGGCTTCGACGGCGTCCGCGTCCGCCACCTCCCCCCGGATCCGGCGGCGAAGGGCCCCCTCCTCTTTGCCGCCCGGGGCCGGCGGGTCTGAGCCGGAACCCCTATCGGAAGGCGGCCCCCGTCAGCCGGGCGTCGAAGAAGGGGTACGCGTCCGGGTCCCCCAGTCGCCATCCCGCCACCACCCGCCCCGGGAGCCGGTACCCCCCCGCTTCGAGCTCCTCCGACAGCCGCACCTCGAAGCGCTCGTAGGCCCCCTCGTTCCAACGGTCCGCCCAGGCCCGGAGGGGGCGGCCCTCCGGATCCACCTCCAGGGTGGTGGAGACCGTCTCCCCCAGGATGGTGGTGACGTAACGGGCGTGGTCCCCGTCCACCGCCTCCCACCGGTAGGGCCCCCCGGGAACCAGCGCCGAAGGGAGGAGCACCGCCTCCATGGCCAGCCGGCCCGCCGCCGAACGGGTCACATCCTCCCCCCGGGCCCGCATCACCGGAATGAGCCCGAAGAGCTTCCATCGCATCTCCCCTTCGCCCCGCCCCAACCGATCAAAGCCCCGGATCCGCATCAGTCCCCCCTGCGTCCGGGCGCTCCAGACAAATCCTTCGGGGGGGGTCAGGACCTGTTCGGCGGTCATGGGAACGGGGGGGCGTTCCGGGTCCAGGACGATGGTCCCCTCCA
>CAYQVI010000158.1:0-8820 GCA_964420725.1 uncultured Gemmatimonadaceae bacterium
TCCGCGCTCCTGGGGGCGGGGGGTGGGGGCGGGGGGGACGCCCCACCCCCACCTGCGGAGGGCGCGTCCGGGGCCGCCGCCGGGGCCTCCGCCCATGCTCCCGGGCAGGCTCAGGGTTCCACCTCCGCCTCTCCCCTGGCAGAGGCCTTTGTGGCGGAAGAGGCCGTGGGCACCCTCCTCATCCGGCGCCTGGGGGACGGACAGGAGTGGGTCCACGACCCGGTCCGGGCGGACACCCCCCTCCTTCCCGCCTCCACCTTCAAGATCGCCAACGCCGCCATCGCCCTGGAGACCGGGGTGGTCACCGGTGCCGATGAACTCTTCCCCTGGGATGGGGAGGAGCGGGATCTGGCGGCCTGGAACCGGGACCTGACGCTGGGGGAGGCCATGGCAGCTTCCGCGGTGCCGGTCTACCAGGAGGTGGCCCGGCGGGTGGGGTCGGAGCGGATGGCGGAGTGGCTGCAGCGGCTGGACTATGGGAATGCCGACATCGGAGGGGGGCTGGAGCGGTTCTGGCTGGATGGGGCGCTCCGCATCTCCGCCAGGGAGCAGGTGGCCTTCCTGGAGCGGTTGGTCACCGGCGATCTCCCCCTCTCGCAGCGCACCCTGGACGAACTCACCGCCATGCTCCGCCTGGACGGCGGGGAGGGGTGGACACTCCACGGGAAGACCGGGTGGGCCTCCGCCGTGGATCTGGGGTGGTGGGTGGGGTGGACGGTCCACGGGGGGGACCGATACGTCTTCGCCCTGAACATGGACATGGCCCGGATGGAGGATGCGTCGAAGCGCATCTCCATCGCCCGGCGGGCCCTTGTGGAGGTGGGGGCGCTGCCGGGCGTTGCGGCGCCCTGACCCGGCCTCCGTGGCATGCGGTTGGTTGCCTCAGTGGGGCGCCCGCGGCGGACGACGAGGAGGGGGCAGGAAGACTGCCGTCCACTCTACGGGAGGAGCGCCGAGATCTGGCGGAGCCGGCTGGTCCAGTTCTCCTGGAAGGCTTTCTGCTGCTTCAGGTGGAAGGTGTTCTCCGGCCCCAGCGCTTCTTTCGGCCGCGGAAGCGGAGCCTCCTCCAGGGGGAGGAAGCGCCGATCGTAGACGATCTTCGCGGTGATGTAGTCGGCGAGGAGGGGGGGGATGGTCGGGTAGGCTCCGGCCACATGGTCCGCGATGAGGGTGTGGTCGTGGGTGATGAAGTCGATTTCCTGGGCAACGGTAGCAGGCAGCTTCTCCTGCCGGGACTCCACCGTGGCACGGGACGTGGTGAGCTGGTCTGCCAGGACCACGTTGGCCGGCAGCGTAAGGGCCGGGGCCTCCATGTGCGATGAGGCGAGGTGGCCATACCGGTTGTTCTCGACGTAGCCACTGAACTCCCGGATCTGTTCGAGGATCTGTCCAAGGCGGGGTGGGAGATCCCGGGCGTGGTGCCCCGCTTCCACGGCGGTCTCCCGCGTGATTCCCTCTGACGCCCTGGTTAGATCGTCCACGGGCTTCTTCAGGGAGAGGATGCGCCCATACAGCTTTCTCAGAGCCTCGTCCAGTCCCTCGGGTTGCCTTCCATTCTCGAGTTCCTCCACCAGCTTGCGCGCCATGGTGGCCAGGGTGCGAATCTCCACTGCCAGAGTGGAGACCTTCGGCGCCAGGGGTTGGGTTGTCATGTCGATTGTGAGGGCCTGGACGGTGTCGGAGAGACGCTTGATCTCTCCCGTCAGCATCCCATCCAACTGCGTCGACAGATAGCGGTACCTGGGCCGCGCGGCCACGGCGAAGCGGTAGGCCATCCCGCTTGTGAACTCGAGGGAGGTCGGATCTGCGGTGTCCTTCTTCCTGGTGCGGAGGCCGAGCACACTTGGAAGCGTCTTCGGAATGTCGGTCCTGGGCGCGGTGGAGAGGCCGGGGAGCAGCCCCCCGAGGATGCCCTTGATCTTCCCCACCACCGCAATGGCTTCTTCTTTGCCCTTCCGGTCCTCGACCTGCTTCGCAATCTGGTCCGTGATGCGATCTGCGCTGGGGATATCCTCATTGAAGTGCAGACCGAGGTCGTAGACGGGCTCCAGCGTCTCCTCGGTTGCGTCGGGAAAGATCTTCATCAGGCTCTCCACGTCGGGCCCGATCCCGTAGACGAGGATCGAGGCCTCGACCGTGCCGATGGTCTCTTCCGCCACCTGCGGAGAGGCCCGGTTGTTCCCGCGGACGCCGTACTCTGCCGTGACGCCCCCCTGGGTGGTCTTCGCACCGAGGTGATCGCTCAGGATGATGGTGAATCCGTCCTTCGAGTAGCGCTTGTCCTTTTCGGTCCTGCCTTCCTGCGGATGCTCCATCGCTTCGTCATACTTCTGCTCGACGAATTCGTTGTCGGTGCCCTTCAGGAAGAAGGGCCGTTTACCGGCGATCCAGTACAGATCCTTGACGCGGCTCCGCAGCGCCGTGGACATGACGTCGATGGCTGCATTGGGGCCCACCACGACAATTCCGTTCGGGAGGTTGTGCGCGCCGAGCCTTCCTTCGGCCATCAGGCGCTGGAACTCATCCATGTCCATGATCCGGGGAATGCTCTCCGATTGCCCCTCCGGATCGACCAGGTTGTGTTTGACATCCGACTGGAGGTTCTTCGGTCTGGCGTGCTTTCCGATCCCCATGGCCGCCACCACGTGCTGCGCATAGATCGGACCTCCCGGGTCCGTCTGGATCTCATAGTGGGCCTTTGCACCCGAGCCCTTCTTCTCCACCCTCTTCACCTCTGCATCCAACGGCTCCCGGGAGAGGCGAAGGAACACCTCGTCGACCCGATTGGAGAATTCGGCCCGCCCCGCCAGTCCGTCGTCCGTATCGTCAAACCGGGAATGCTCCGGATCGATCATGTTGTGCGGATGATTGATCACCCCCTTCTCCCCGCGCTCCTTGCGCCACGGCTGCTCCCGGCCGATGACCAGGGTTGTCTCATCCAGGGGCACACCACCGTTTTCGATGACGAAGGCGGCGCTGGCGCCCCGCCCCAGCACCACTGTGCGGAAGATCTGTTCCTCCCCGACGTTGTTTGTGCCGGCGACCTGTTCGACCCAGTTCCTCCACGCCTCAGCCGAGAGCTTCGCCTCTGCCCGGACTTCCGTTTCCTCCCGGGTGGGGGCCTGGCCGCGCCCCAGTTCGAGGGTGAGCCGGTAGAAGAACTGCAGGAGCACCATGTCGTTGGAAAGATCGATGCTGCCGTGGTCGGTTTCAGCCTTGTGCGTCCGGCTCACGGCGTCCTCCAGACCCTCGTCGTCCAGCACCTCCCTGGCGGGCCTGAGCGTTTCGGCCTTGGTGGGGGACAGGGTCTTCCGGAGTTCGTCGTCCTGCTGGATCAGCCAGGCTCGCTTGCGCTTGAGCGCGGCGAGCACCTCCGCCACCCGGTTGGCCTTCGGAGCGACCCCCACGAGATCGAACCGTCCCTGCAGGATGGGCGTCGATCCCTCCACAGCGCGGTTCCCCATCGCCTGCACCTGCGCCTGTCGAGATGCCCGGGGACTGCCGTCCGCCAGTGCCTGGACGGCTTCGACGCGACCTTCCGGTTGTCTACCAGCGCCTGGAGCCTCGACGCCGTGGGTCGAGACGGCGGCCTCGCCAGTTCTGAGGGGAACGCCCCCTTCCGCCGCCTCTCGGGCCGGCGTCGAGGCCGGGACAGGGGTCAACGTGGCGTCATGTCGTGTTCTGGATACTCGTGGCTCCAACATCGACGTGCCTCCTCCGTACGGCCACGTGTCGCGCCGGTCCATGCGCCGGAGCGCAGGATGCCGATTGCGAGAGTGGGCAACGGCTCAAGCGGGCAATGCACTCAGGAACCCGTGCCCCACCTCGGCCAAGGGTGATCCCCTGACGGGTGAACTCCAGGCGCCCCGGATCGGTTCCCCTGAACGGACGGAGGCCCTCCGCAGCGGCGCCCTGCATCCGCTCCCGCAAGCAGCCTCGGACTTCTGCACCACCCCCGATCCCGGAGATGCCCATGGGTATCCCGACTCCGCCATGAAGGACATCGGCCTGGTGGCCCCCCGTCCTGGCCCTGGCGAAAACGATCGGACTGCAGGAGGTTACAGATCTCTCCCCACAGCTCGAGCGTCTGCCTCACCTCCGTCTCGATGCGGCAGGGGACCAACCCGACATGGACGGACGCATGATGATGCCCCGACGCTCCCCCGGACTCTCCCTCCTGACGGCTGCCTTCGTCTCGGCCCTGGCGCTGACGGGATGCCAGGCCGATGACGCCAACGCTCCGGACCTGGTGCTGGTGGGTGGGACCGTCATCACCGTGGACCCCGCCACCCCCGACGGGGAGGGCGTGGCCATCCGCGACGGGCGGATCCTGGCCGTGGGAAGCTCCGATGAGATCCGCGGGATGGCCGGAGGGTCCACGGAGGTGGTGGAGCTGGATGGGCGGGTGGTCCTTCCTGGCTTCATCGAGGGGCACGGCCACTTCCTGGGTCTCGGGAATGCAAAGATGATCCTGGACCTCTCCCGCACCACCACCTTCGACCAGATCGTGGAGTTGGTGGCCGAAGCCGCCGCCACCGCTGAGCCCGGTGCCTGGATCCTGGGACGGGGATGGCACCAGGAGCGGTGGGATCCGGCCCCGGCGGTGACCTATGACGGAGTGGCGACCCACCAGGCCCTCAGCGCCGTGAGCCCCGACAACCCGGTCCTCCTCACCCACGCCAGCGGGCATGGCTCCTTTGCGAACGCCCGGGCCATGGAGCTGGCCGGAATCGATCGGAACACCCCGAACCCCACCGGGGGCACCATCGTGAAGGACTCGGATGGGAACCCCACCGGCTTCCTGCGGCAGGCGGCCCAGGGGCTCGTGGGACGGGTCCGGGCCGAGGCGGAGGCCTCCATGACCGACGCCGAGCGCCAGGCCCGCCTCGAGCGGCAGGTGGAGCTGGCCGGCGAGGAGGCGCTGCGGTACGGAATCACCTCCTTCCACGATATGGGGGCCACCTTCGCCGAGATCGACGGTCTCCGTGCCCTGGCGGACCAGGGCCGGCTCCCGGTTCGCCTCCACGTGGCGGTGCGGGGGGAATCGAACGAGGAGATGGACCGGCGCCTTTCCGGGTACCGGGTCATCGGCCACGGGAACCACTTCCTCACGGTCCGGGCCATCAAGCGCTCCATCGACGGGGCGCTGGGGACCCACGGGGCCTGGATGCTGGAGCCCTACGCCGACCTCCCCACCACGTCCGGGCTTCCCCAGCTCACCCCGGAGAACCTCCGGGAGACCGCCGAGGTGGCGTACCGGCATGGATTCCAGATGAACACCCACGCCATCGGGGACCGGGGGAACCGGGAGGCACTGGACATCTACGAGGCGGTGATGGGAGAGGATCCGGCGGGGCAGGACCTGCGCTGGCGGATCGAGCATGCCCAGAACCTGCACCCGGACGAGGTGCCCCGCTTCGCCCGGATGGGGGTGACCGCCTCCATGCAGGGGATCCACGCCACGTCGGACGGACCCTGGGTGCCTCAGCGTCTGGGGATGGAGCGGGCCCGGGAGCGGGCCTACGTGTGGCGGTCGCTGATGGACGCCGGCGCCACCATCTGCAACGGGACCGACGTGCCGGTGGAGCCCATTTCGGCCGTGGCCTCGTACACGGCCTCGGTGACCCGCCAGATGGCGAACGGGGAGCGCTTCTTCCAGGAGCAGGCCATGAGCCGCATGGAGGCCCTCCAGTCCTACACCCTCAACTGCGCCCGGGCCGTCTTCGAGGAGGCGCAACTGGGATCGGTGACCCCGGGGAAGCTGGCGGACCTGGTGGTGGTGGACCGGAATCCCCTCACCGTTGCCGAGGCCGAGCTGGGTGAGACCGTGGTGGAGATGACGCTGGTGGGGGGGGAGGTCCGCTACCGCCGGTAGGGAGGACGTTGCCTCTCCCGGGTCCGCCGGACCGGGGGGCGCGGGCGGAAGAGGGGGACTTCCGGGCTGGATGCCTTGTGACCTAGATGAGAAGTCGATATCATCTTTGACCTGTTGGTGTCCGGGTTCGACGGAGCTGCGTCGGCCGATGTGGTCCGCTTCACCGGACATTTCCCCCCCCGAGGAGGAGAGGCCATGGCCAGGAAGGGACTGCTTGAGTCCAATGCTCGGAAGCGGGAACTGGTGGAACGGTTCGCTTCCCGCAGGCTGGCCCTGGTGAAGATCATGAAGGACCCGGAGGCCACCCCCCAGGAGAAGCGGAAGGCCCAGGCCGCACTGGCGAAGCTGCCCCGGAACTCCTCGGCGGTGCGAGTCCGGAACCGGTGCAACTTCACCGGTCGTCCCCGGGGGTTCCTGCGGGACTTCGGAACCTCCCGGATCGCGTTCCGGAAGATGGCGCTGGAGGGGCTCATCCCCGGGGTGCGGAAGTCCAGTTGGTGAGAGGTGGTGTCCTACACCGCTAGTTCCTCCCCCGTCTGCAGCCGCCACAGCGCCGCGTATGCGCCGTCCCGCGCCACCAGTTCATCGTGGCTCCCCGACTCCACGATCCGTCCGGCATCCATGACGTGGATGCGGTGGGCCCGCCGGACCGTGGAGAGGCGGTGGGCCACCACCAACACCGTCCGCCCCCGGGCGGCCCGGTCCAGGGAGCGCTGGATGGCGGCCTCCGTCTCGTTGTCCACCGCCGAGGTGGCCTCGTCCAGTACCAATACGGACGGGTCCCGGTACAGAGCCCGGGCCAGGGCGATGCGCTGGCGTTGCCCCCCCGATAGCCGGAGTCCCCGCTCCCCCACGGGGCTGGCGTACCCCTGGGGGAGGCCCTCCACGAAGGTGTGGAGTTCGGCCGCCCGTGCAGCGGCTTCCACCCGGCCCGGATCCGGGGCGGGGTCCCCGTAGGCGATGTTCTCCGCCACCGTCCCATCGGTGAGGAAGGGATCCTGGGCCACGAACCCCAGCGCCCTCCGGAGCTCCTCCCGGGGGAGTTCCTCCACCGGGATCCCGTCCACCCGGACCACCCCCCGATCCGGGGACTCGAACCGGAGCAGCAGCTTCAGGAGTGTGCTCTTCCCGCTCCCGGTGGCCCCCACCAGCCCCACCGTCTCGCCGGCGGGGATCTCCAGGTCGATGCCGTGGAGCACCGGCGTGTCGCCGTAGCCGAAGTGGACCCCCTCGAAGCGGATCTCCCCCCGGGGGCGCCCGGGGAAGTGGGTCGTCCCGTGGTCCGGCGCCGGGGGGAGCTGGAGCAGCGCGGTGACCCGCTCCACCGACGTCATGGCCCGCTGGTAGAGGTCGGTCATCTCCGCCAGTCGGGTCAGGGGCCAGAGGAGCCGCTGGGTGAGGAAGACCAGCGCCGAGTAGCTCCCCACCCCCAGATCCCCCCGGAGGGTCAGCGCCCCGCCGTAGAGGAGGGTGGCCACGAACCCTGCCAGGATCGCCATGCGGATCACCGGCGTGATGGCCGCCGAGACCCGGATGGCCTCATGGTTCCGGACCCGGTAGTCCTCGCTGGCAGCGGTGAGCTGGCGCTGTTCGAAGGCCTCCGCGGTGTAGGCCTGGATGGTGGCCATCCCCACCAGGTTGTTGTTCAGCCGGTTCGACACCCCGGACGCCGCCTCCCGGGCGGCGGCGTAGCGGGGGGCAAGGCGCCGGAGGAACCAGAAGGCCCCCACCAGGATGAAGGGGATGGGGAGGAGGGCCAGCCCCGCCAGCGCGGCGCTGAGGTAGAAGAAGACGCCCCCCACCAGGAGGGTGGACATGAACACCTGGATGAGGTCGTTGGCCCCGGTGTTCATGAACCGCTCGATCTGGTGCACGTCCTCGTTCAGCACCGCCATGAGCCGCCCGGTGCGCTCCCGCTCCAGCGCCCCGGGATCCAGCGTCTGGAGGTGCCCGTACGTCTCCAGGCGGAGCTGGTGCTGGAGGTCCTGCGCCAGGTTCCGCCACTTCACCATGGCCACGTACTCGGTGGCGGACTCCAGCACCCACACGGCCACGGTGAGCCCGGTGAGGACCAGGAGCTGGTCCATGGGATCCTGGATCCCCACCCTGGCCAGGAACGACTCCTCCTGGTTCACCACCACATCCACCGCCACCCCGATGAGCACCTCGGGGAGGACGTCGAAGAGCTTGTTCAAAACCGAGAAGAGGGCGGCCACCCAGGTGTCGGTGCGCCAGGCCCGGGCGTAGCCCAGCAGTCGTTTCAACGGGTGCATGGAGCGCGCTGGTGCTGAAGGGGAGCAGAGGGTGCGGGCCGGGGCGGGAGCGATGCGGGACAAGATAGCCCACCCGCCTGCCGGCTGCCCCCCGGAAGGTGGTGGTCACCCCCCTACGCCCCCTCCCCTGAACCCGACGCCAGGACCGGAGCGGCCAACATCAGTCGCCGCCCCTCCGGTACTGCACCAGTGCTGCCTGATTTCCCTCCGGGTCCTGGAACCGGGCCACCCACCCCACTCCCGGGATCTCGGTCTTGCCGTCCAGGAGTGTGCCCCCGTGGTCCGTCACCTGCTTCATCGCATCGTCGATGTAGTCCACGGATACGCTGCACTCAAACCCCCTCATCCCCCGGCCCTCCAGGGGCTCCAGTCGCGGGTGGAGGGATCCCTGGATCGAGGCCTGATCACCCGGCACGGTTTCGATGAGGTAGAAGTCGGGGGGGCCCCAGGGCCGGAAGGTCCAGCCGAAGGCGGCCGAGTAGAACGCACGCGCCCGATCGACGTCGGTTGCGTGGATGGCGAAGAAGGCCAGGCGGTTCGACATCGCATTCCTCCACTTGATTCCCGTGGGACTCTCCTTTGAGCACTCCCCGGGAACCTAAGGCTTGATCTGGGCGGCGCGCTTGCGCACTCTTGTCAGTCTATGCCGTTCATGCGTCAAGTCGATCCTGC
>CAYQVI010000159.1:0-8786 GCA_964420725.1 uncultured Gemmatimonadaceae bacterium
TCACCAGCCGCCTCATGCAGAACCTCCGGGAGGACAAGGGGTTCACCTACGGCGCAAGCTCCTCCTTCGTGATGCGGCGCCTGCCGGGACCCTTTGTGGCCCGCTCGGCGGTGCACACCCCGGTGACGGCGGAGGCGGTAGTGGAGTTCCTGGCGGAGATCCGGACCCTCCGGGAGGAGCGGGTCCCGGAGGACGAGCTGGCCCGGGCCCGGAGCTACGTGGCGCTTCGCCTCCCCCAGCGCTTCGAGACGCTGGAGGATGTGACGGACCGCCTGGTGGAGGTCCTCCTCCACGATCTCCCCACCGACTACTGGGAGAGCTGGGTGCCTGGAATCATGGCCGTCACCGCCGACGAGGTGCAGGCCGCCGCCCGGAGCCGGCTATCCGACCAGGGAATGGTGGTGGTGGTCACTGGTGATCGTGCCACCCTGGAGGAGCCCCTCCGGGCCCTCTCCCTGGGTCCCGTGACCGTGGTCCCCCCCGCAGGAGATGGAGAATGAGCGAACGTCCGCAGGTGCAGGTGCCGGTGGAGCGGCACACCCTCTCCAACGGTCTCCGGGTGGTGCTCTCCCCGGACGATGCCGTGCCGGTGGTGGCGGTGAACCTCTGGTACGGCGTGGGCTCCCGGAATGAGCGTCCGGGACTCACCGGCTTTGCCCACCTCTTCGAACACATGATGTTCCAGGGGTCGGCCCACGTGTCGAAGAATGGACACTTCGAACATGTGGAGCGGGCCGGGGGGACGCTGAACGGCTCCACCTGGTACGACCGCACCAAC
The DNA here is from genome assembly GCA_964420725.1 of uncultured Gemmatimonadaceae bacterium. GTDB lineage: Bacteria > Gemmatimonadota > Gemmatimonadetes > Longimicrobiales > Gaopeijiaceae > CAYQVI01. The sequence continues at coordinate 779 of CAYQVI010000159.1, forward strand.
TACTACGAGACGGTCCCCTCCCACCAGCTCGACCTGGCCCTCTGGCTGGAGTCCGACCGGATGGGGTGGCTGGTTCCCGCCATGGACCGGGAGAAGCTGGACAACCAGATCGGGGTAGTGAAGAACGAGCGCCGGCAGCGCTACGACAACCAGCCCTATGGGGACTGGGACGAGCGCCTCCAGAAGCTCATCTGGCCAGAGGATCACCCCTACTGCCACACCGTCATCGGCTCGATGGAGGACATCGGGGCCGCCACCCTGGACGACGTGGCGGACTTCTTCCGCACCTACTATGTGCCGAACAATGCGGTCCTCACCCTGGCGGGGGACATCGACCCCGCCGACGCCCTGGCCCGGGTGGAGCGGTGGTTCGGCGGGATTCCCCGGGGAGAGCCAATCCCCCCCATCCCCGGCCGCACCCAGGTGGAGCCGGTCATCGGCACCACCACCCGGGAAACGGTCCACGCCGACGTCCCCCTGACCCGGATCTATCTGGCGGCCCGGATCCCCAGCTTCCTGGATCCGCAATTCCCGGTGGTGGACCTCCTGGGGGATGTGCTGGGCGGGGGGCGGGCGTCGCGCCTCTACCGGATCCTGGTGCGGGAGCGGCGACTGGCCCGGGAGGCGGGGGCCTATGTCTTCCCCCTCACCACCGGCGCCTCGTTCATGATCGTCTGGGCCACCGCCCTGGCGGGGGTGGAGGCCGACGCGCTGGAGGCGGCCATGGTGGAGTGCATCGAGGGGCTGTCCGACGTGTCGGACGAGGAGGTGGCCCGGGCGCTGGCGCTGGGGGAGACCCGCTTCCTGGCCCGGCTGGAGGGGGCGGCGGGACGGGCGGACCTCCTCTCCATGTTCGAGATGACCACCGGCGATGCCGCCAACCTGAACCGGGAGCTGGAGCGCCTCCGGGCGGTGACCCCCGACGACATCCGGGCCTTCGCCCGGGAACGGCTGGGCGCCGACAACCGCGCCGTCCTCACCTACCTCCCCAAGGGAGCCACGGAATGAGCCTCGAGGAGACGCTGGGCCTCGACACACCCGACCGGTCCGCCCCTCCGGCCCCGGGTCCCCTCCGGTCCTTCGAGCCCCCTCCGGTGGTGCGGGAGCCGCTGGGGAACGGGATGGACCTGGTGATGGTCCCTCGCCCCCGGCTCCCCCTGGTCACCGCCATGCTGGTGCTGGACGTGGGGGAGGCCCGGGTCCCCGGGGAGCAGGCGGGACTGGCCATCCTCACCGGGTCGGCGCTGGACGGTGGGACCCGGCACCGGGACGGGGTGGAGTTGGCGGAGGCGCTGGAGGGAATCGGCACCAGCCTCAGCGTCAGCACCGGCTGGGACGCCGCCACCGCCTCCCTCACCTGTCCCGCAGATCGGTTGGGAGAAGCACTGTCCCTCCTGGCGGAGGTGGTGCGGGAGCCCGCGTTTCCCGAGAAGGAGGTGGAGCGGGTGCGGCAGCAGCGCCTGGCCTCCATCGCCCAGCGGAAGTCCGATCCCGGGAGCCTGGCCGACGATGAGGCGGCCCGCTACCTCCACCGGGAGGGGGCCCCCTACGGACGGCCGGCGGCGGGGACCCGGGAAACGGTGGACGGGCTGCACCGGGAGGAGCTGATGCGCTTCGCCGGCCGGGCCTACGCCCCCGGGCGAGGCGCCCTCATCGTGGTGGGAGACGCGGAACCGGCCGAGGTCCGGGCGCTGGCGGACCGCCACTTCGGGGACTGGGAGGGGGAGGGGCTGAACCCCGCCGCGGCCCTGACTCCGGAGCCCCGCTTCCGGGAGCGGCGGATCATCCTGGTGAACCGCCCGGGGGCGGTGCAGTCGGAACTCCGACTGGGACATGTGGGGGTGCCCCGGAAGGTCCCGGAGTACGAGGCGCTGGTGATCCTGAACGCCGTCCTGGGAGGCTCCTTCGTGAGCCGCCTCAACATGAATCTCCGGGAGCGCCACGGCTTCACGTACGGCGTCCGCTCCGGCTTCGCCTTCCGCCGGGGGGGCGGTCCCTTCTCCATCTCCACGGCGGTGGGGACCGACCAGACGGCCGCGGCGGTGCGGGAGGCGGTCCTCGAGTTGGAGACCCTCCTGGGAGACGGCCCCACCGAGAACGAGGTGGCCACCGCCCGGGACTACATGGCCGGCGTCTTCCCCCTCCGGCTGGAGAGCACCTCCCAGATGGCGGGGCGGGTGGCGGAGCTGGTCATCCACGACCTTCCGGAGGACAGTCTGGCCACCTATCGGGAGCGGATCCGGAGCGTCAGCCGGGAGGCGGCCTGGGAGGCGGGGCGGACCCACATCCGCCCGGGGGAGCTCACCCTGGTGGTGGTGGGGGATGCCGACTCCATCCGGATCCCCCTGGAGGAGCTGGACTTCGGGCCGGTGGAGGTGGTGTGACCGATCGGACGGAGGACCGGGGCCACCACCACGCCCCCCCCGACGCCCCCTGGCAGCCGGTGGAGGCGGACAGCGCAGGGCCGGGGACGCCGGGTCGGCTCTCCCGCACGCCGGTCCACAAGGGACGGATCCTGGAACTCAGCATCGACCGGGTGCGCTTCCCCGACGGTTCGGTGGGGGAGCTGGAGTTTGCCCGGCACGCCGGAGCGTCGGCGGTGCTGGCCTTCATGGGCCCGCCGGACGACCCGGACCCCCGGGTGGTGCTGGTCCGGCAGTACCGGTACGCCACCGGCGGGGAACTCCACGAGGTACCTGCCGGGATGGCAGACTTTCCCGGAGAGCCCTGGGAGACGGTGGCCCGGCGGGAACTCCGGGAGGAGACAGGCTACGAGGCGGGGGAGCTCCGTTACCTCACCCGGATCTACACCACCCCCGGCTTCACCGACGAGGTCATCCGCATCTACGGCGCCTGGAACCTCACCCCCGGCGATGTGGAGCGGGACAACGACGAGTTCATGGAGGTGCAGGTGGTGCCCTGGGCCGAGGCCGTGGAGATGGTGCGGGTGGGCCGGATCACCGACACCAAGAGCGTGACGGCGCTCCTCTGGGGTGCCACCTTCCTCCGTCCGGGGGGGTGAGACAGGCATCGGTGCCCGGTCGGTCGGGCAACCCTTACACGCCTTCGCCCCATCCCACCCCATAGGCGGGGCGCTTCTTCCCTTCCTCCGGGAACCCTGAAGGGATTGCAGGGCGTTCACCATCTGAAACGTTCCATCGTCCTCCTGCGGGATCACGCTGTCCCTGCAGGGGGACACCAGAAGGGCGCGGCGCGCAGTGATGGGGCTGTCCGGGCTCTGGCATGGACCCTGCACTTTCAATGGAACAGAGGCCGGCCCGGCCTTCCCGATGCTCCGACTGGGGCGTCGTTCCTCCTCGAAGCGAGGTGAACCGATGGGCGCCAGCACGCTGAAGACCCAGAAGACCCGGACGGGGCCCTCCTTCGAGGCCCGTCGCTCCCTTGAGGGCCTCAACGACTCGGGTGTGGTGCAGGCCTTCCTCGACGGTGAGCAGCGTGCGTTCGGGGAGCTGGTGAAGCGGTATGACTCCCGCCTCCTGAACTTCGTGTACAGGACCGTGGGGGACCGTGAGCGGGCCCAGGATCTGGTCCAGGAGACCTTCGTCCGGGTCTACCGGCACCTGCACCGCTTCGACCAGTCGAAGAAGTTCTCCACCTGGATCTACACCATCGCCAGCAACCTGGCGAAGAACGAGCTCCGGAACCGCTCCCGGAATCCGCTGGTGCTCTTCCAGACCATCAAGCGGAACTGGGACGCCGACCACCGGCCGCTGGAGTGGGAGGACAACACGTACCGCCCGGACGACCTCTTCCGGAAGCGGCACCTCCAGGAGACGGTGGAGAAGGCCGTCCAGGAGTTGCCGGAGCATCACCGGATCGTCTTCGTCCTCCGGGAGCTGGAGGGGAAGACCTACGAGGAGATCGCCGACATCACCGGCGTGAACCTGGGGACCGTGAAGTCCCGGCTGAACCGGGCCAGGAACAATTTCGCCCGGATCATCGCCCCGATGGTGGACTGATGGGCGGGGGATCCCCCCAGGATGGAAGGGGAGGGGCGGGGCCGGGAGGCCCCGCCCCTTCTGCATTCCCGGGGGCTGGGTCCTCTCCGGGGAGAGGGCGGGACCCCGGTTCCTCGGGCGGCCTGGAACGTCGGCGGGAACCCCGCAGAGGCAGCACCAGTATCACCTCGTGCAACGGTTCCCGTGGCGATGAACGCGACCGGGTTCCTGGGAGTCACCTCCCGCCGTCGAAGGGTTTTCCAGGTCTGGCATCATCATGAACTGCAACGACTTCATCGACAGCTTCTCGGACTACGAGGACGGGCTTCTTCCGGAGTCCGGTCGGGTTGCGTGCGAAGACCATCTCGCCGCGTGTACCTCCTGCAGCCGCTATGTGGAGGTGATCCAGAAGGGACGTTCCCTGCTGGCCATGCTCCCGCCGGTGGAGGTGGGAGAGGACTTCACTCCCCGGCTGCAGCACCGGATCTACCATGTGGCGGACGGGGATTCGCTGGTGCGGGAACGGGAGGCGGGGTCCGGAACCACGGCGGTGACCCTTCTGGCCATGACGGTGCTCCTGGCGCTGGCCGCCTGGTCCCCCACGGTGAAGCGTCCCCTGGTGGTGGAGCTCCCGGCCATCGTGGTGAATGAACCCCCCCCCCGGCCGGTCCGGCTGATCTACCAGTCGCTTCCGGTGAACCAGCGGGTGGGGGAGCCCCACCTCCAGAACGTCTGGTACGGAGCCCGGGACGTGCTCTACCGAACCTCCCACATCAGCCAGCGCTACTCCCTGAGCAGGGCGGGGCTGGAGTGAGTCGGGCGCTGCGCCCTCTTCCCCCCGGTGAAGAGGGCGCAGTCTTCTATCTCCACGGGGCGGACGAATTCCGGAAGGATCTGGCCGCCCGGGCGCTGGTGGATGCCCATGTGGATCCTGCCACCCGGGACTTCAACCTGGACCAGGTGCGAGGCGGCGACCTCACCCTGGAGACGCTGGCATCCCTCCTGGGCACCCCCCCCTTGATGGCCGACCGCCGAGTGGTTCTCATCCGGGAGGCGGAGGGGCTGGCCACCAACGCCCGGGCCCGGGATCTCCTCCTGGAGACCGCCCGGAACCCTCCCCGGGGACTCGTGCTGGTCCTCTCCGCCACCCCCACGAAGGCCGCCTTCTACGAGCAGTTGAAGAAGGCCGCCCGCTCCCAGGATTTCGGGGCGTTGCGGGATGCGGACGTTCCGGGGTGGCTCATGGATCGGGCCCGGGAGGAGCACGGGCGGGTCCTGGACGAGAATGCCGCCGTGTCGCTGGCGGGGGGGCTGGGGTCGGACCTGGGGCTCCTGGCCCGGGAGCTGGAGAAGCTCCACGCCGTGGCCGCAGAGGGAGAGGCCATCACCCTGGCCACGGTGGAGGCGGCGGGGACCCGGCTCCCCACGCAGAACCGTTGGGCCTGGTTCGACCTGGTGGGGGAGGCCCGCTTCATGGAGGCGCTCCGGCAGCTCCCGGTGCTGGAGTCCCAGGGGGAGAGCGGGGTGGGGCTGGTCATCGGGATCACGCAGCAGCTTCTCCGCATCGGGGTGGCTGTGGAGGAGGGGGCCCGGGGGCTGGAGACCCGACTCCCCCCCAACCAGCGGTGGCTGGCGAAGCGGATCCCCATCCAGGCCCGGAAGTGGAACGGGACCCAGGTGGACGATGCCCTCCTGGGGCTCAGGGATGTGGATCGGGAGATGAAATCGGGGGCGGGAGATCGGGCGCCACTGGAACGGTGGCTTCTCACATGGGCGGTGAAGCTGGAGGGGGCGGCGTGACCAGGATCGGGGGTGGGAGGGGAAGAGCGCCGGCGGTGGCGGCGATGCTGGCGCTGACGCTGCTGCTGGCGGTGGTCGCCGCGCCGGAGCTGGGGGCCCAGGACACCGCCGAGGCCGGGTTGGACCGGGTCCAGGCCCTCCTGGACGAGGGGCGGGTGGACAATGCCCGGCGGGCGTACGAGCAGTGGTGGGACCGCTGGAGCGCCGAGGCGCCCCGGGATCAACAGCAGCGATCCCTCTGGCTACGGGCTCTCCTGAGCATCGACCCCGCCGAGGCCGAACTGGACTACCGTCGGCTGGTGCTGGAGTACCCCACCGGCCCCTTCACCGACGGAGCCCTCCTGAGGCTGGGGTACGCCGCCGAGGCCCGGGGGGCCGCCGCCGAGGCCCGGGAGCACTTCCAGCGGCTGGTGCGGGACCACCCGGGCTCCCCCCACGTGGCGGAGGCCAACCGTCGGCTGTCGGGAGGGGAGCGCCCGGCCATCGCCGGCCCCGACGCTCCCCGTGTGGCCGCCCCTCCCACGGCGCCACCGCCCGCCCCTGCGGCGCCCTCGGGGAACTGGGCGGTGCAGCTCGGGGCCTTCTCCGCCATGTCCGGGGCCAGGGGTGTGGCGGACCGGGCCCGGGCGGCGGGGTACCAGCCCCGCCTGGTGGTCACCCCCGGAAGCCCCCTCATCCGGGTCCGCCTGGGAGGGTTCCCCGACGAGGGAGGGGCCAGGATGCTCCTGGGAGAGGTCCGGAGCAGGGGTCTGGAGGCCACGGTCGTCTCGGACGCCCTGCGGGAGTCTCCGGCGGGGTGAGCGGCGCCGCCTCCACCGCCACCGACGACACGCCCCTCATGCAGCAGTGGCGTGAGGTGAAGTCCCGCAACCGGGATGCCCTGGTGCTGTTCCGGGTGGGGGACTTCTACGAGATGTTCTTCGAGGATGCCCAGGAGGGGTCCCGACTCCTGGGGCTCACCCTCACCTCCCGGAACAACGGTGCCGCCAGCCGCGTCCCCCTGGCGGGGATCCCGGTGAAGGCACTGGACGACTACCTGACCCGGCTGATCCGGATGGGGCGTCGGGTGGCGCTCTGCGAGCAGGTGGAGGACCCGGCGCTGGCCAAGGGGATCGTCCGCCGGGAGGTGGTGGAAACGGTCACCCCTGGCACCGCCCTCCACGACACCCTCCTGGAGGCCCGGAAGAACACCTACCTGGTGTCGGTGACCCCGGCGCTGGAGGGGGTGCACGGGGTGGCGGCGCTGGATCTCTCCACCGGAGAGATGGTGGTGCAGCCGGTGCCGGAGGCGGCCCTCTCCGATGAACTGGGACGCCTGGATCCCGCCGAGCTCCTCCTCCCCCGGGGGCTGGAGCGGGAGGGTCCCTTGGTGGTGCGAGAGGGGGGAGGGGCGCTCCGCACCTGGCGGGAGGACTGGCGCTTCGACGAGGGGACCGCCCGGGACGAACTCCTCCGGCGCTACCGGGTGGGGTCGCTGGACGCCTACGGCTTCGGCCCCGGGGATGCTCTCCTGGTGCGGGCCGCCGGGGCGCTCTCCGCCTACGTCCAGGAGATCCAGCCTGCCGGGACCGGACACCTCCGCACCCCCCGCATCCTCCGTCCCGGCACCGCCATGGTGCTGGACGAGATGACCCGCCGGAACCTGGAGCTGGTGGAGCCCCTCCGGGCCGGGGAGTCCGGCGGCACCCTGGTGGCGGTGCTGGACGACACCACCACCCCCATGGGGGCCCGTCTCCTCCGGCGCTGGATCCTGAACCCCCTGGTGGACGGGCCCACCATCCGCGAACGGCTGGACGCCGTGGGGGAGCTGGTGGAGCACCCGGATCTCCGCCGGGGGCTCCGGAAGGGGCTGGAGCCGGTGGGGGACCTGGAGCGGCTGGCCACCAAGGTCTCCTCCGGGCGGGCCACTCCTCGGGAGTTTCTTGGGCTGGGCCGTTCGCTGGGGGCGCTCCCCCGGGTGGTGGAGGCCGGGGCGGGGGCGGAGTCGCCCCTCCTGCGGGCACTGGCCGTGGAGTTGGATCCCATGGACGACATCCGGGCTCTCATTGACGAGGCCATTGCCCCCGACGCCCCGGCCACCCTGCAGGACGGCGGGGTGATCCGCCCCGGTCACTCCCCCGATCTGGACGAGCTGCGGACGGTCCGGGACGGCGCCGTGGACTTCATTGCCTCCCTGCAGGCCCGGGAGCGGGAGCGCACCGGCATCACCTCGCTGAAGGTGGGCTACAACCGGGTCTTCGGGTACTACC
>CAYQVI010000160.1:0-8728 GCA_964420725.1 uncultured Gemmatimonadaceae bacterium
CGGGAGTTCGCGGATGATCGCTACCTCCTCTTCTGCACCCGTCAGGGGGTGGTGAAGAAGACGGCACTCTCCGCGTACGGGAACGTCCGGGCGGTGGGACTGAACGCCATCAACATCCGGGCGGGGGACGAACTCATCGACGTCCAGATCGTGGAGCCGGGGAACGAGATCATCCTGGCCACCCGGGACGGCATGGCCATCCGCTTCAAGGAGGAGGACGCCCGTCCCATCGGGCGAGCCACCGAGGGCGTCCGGGGGATCAACCTGAAGCCCGACGACGTGGTGGTGGGGATGGTGGTGGCCAACACCGACGGGGCGCTGCTGGTGGTGACGGAGACGGGGATGGGCAAGCGCTCCCCGGTGTCCGAGTATCGGCTACAGACCCGGGGCGGCCTCGGGGTCAAGAACATCCGGATCTCCGAGCGCACCGGACGGGTGGTGTCCATCAAGTCCGCGCTTCCCGGCGAGGAGCTCATGATCATCACCCGGAAGGGGGTGATCAACCGTCAGAAGGTGGACGGGATCCGGATCATCGGCCGGGCCACGCAGGGGGTGGGGCTCATCAAGCTGGACAAGGGTGACGTGGTGATGGACGTGGCCCGGGTGGAGCCCGACGAGCTGGACGAGGAGAACGGTGTCGAGGGGCTGGAGGACGGCGAAGCCTCGGGAGAACTGGCCACGCTGGGCGGACCCGAGGAGCCGGTGGACGGGGACGAACCCGACGCCGAGGATGGGGGGGAGGAGGAGTGAGCCGGGGGGGTGAGTCCGGGGCCGTGGCTGCCCCATCCCTCGTGACCCTGGCCGACATCGAGGAGGCGGCCCGGGCCATTGCCGGGAAGGCGGTGCGGACCCCTCTGCTCTGGTCGCCGGAGCTGACGGAGCGCACCGCGGCGGCGGGGGTGCGCCTCAAGTGCGAGAACCTGCAGCGCACGGGGTCGTTCAAGTTCCGCGGCGCGTACAACTTCCTGTCGCGGCTGTCGGAGGAGGAACGCTCCCGGGGGGTGATCACCTACTCGTCCGGGAACCACGCCCAGGCGGTGGCCATGAGCGCCCGTTTGCATGGGGTGCGCGCGGTGGTGGTCATGCCCACCACCGCCCCGGCCATCAAGCGGGAGCGCACGATCGAGTACGGCGGGGAGGTGGTGCTGGAAGGGACCACCTCCATCCACCGGAAGCTCCGGGCGGAGGCCATTGCCGAGGCGGAGGGGCTGGTCATGGTGCCCCCCTTCGATCACCCCTGGATCATGGCGGGGCAGGGGACCAGCGGGCTGGAGATCGCCCGGGACTTCCCCGAGGCGGACCTGGCGCTGATCTGCGTGGGCGGCGGCGGCCTCCTGTCGGGGACTGCCGCGGCGCTGAAGGCGTCGATCCCGGGGATCACCGTGGTGGGGGTGGAGCCCACCGGGGCCGCCTCCATGCGGGCCGCGTGGGACGCCGGGGAGCCCGTGGTGCTGGACTCCATCGACACCATTGCCGACGGGCTGGCGCCGGTGCGGACCGGGGATCTGGCCTTCCGGCATGCCCGGGCCCTGGTGGACGACATCGTCACGGTGGAGGACGAGAGCATCCGGGAGGCCACCCGCTTCCTGGTCCTCCGTCAGAAGCTCATGGTGGAGTTTTCCGGAGCGGCCACGGCGGCGGCGGTGCTGTCGGGACGGGTGGACGTGAAGGGGCGCAAGGTCGTGCTAATGGTGAGCGGCGGGAACATGGACCCGTCGGTGCTCCGGGAGCTGGTGGGGTAGGGGGGGCGATGCCACCCACCATCCCCCTCTCCATCCTCGAGCTGGGCCGTGTCCGGGAAGGCTCCACCCGGCGGGACGCCCTGGAGGAGGCCCGGACCCTGGCGCAGCACGCCGAAGGGTGGGGATACCGGCGGATCTGGGTGGCGGAGCACCACAACTTCCCCTCGGTGGTGACGGCGGCCACCGCCGTGGTGGCGGGGTACATCGCCGCCGGCACGGAGCGGATCCGGGTGGGGGCTGGGGGGGTCATGCTTCCGAACCACGCCCCCTACGTCATCGCCGAACAGTTCGGCACGCTCGAGACCCTCTTCCCCGGGCGGATCGATCTGGGGCTGGGGCGGGCGCCGGGCACGGACGGCGTGACGCTCCAGGCACTCCGCCGGGACGTGCATGCGGCGGAGTCGTTCCCCCGGGACGTGCAGGAGCTCCAGTACTTCCTGGGTCCGGTGCGGCCGGGGCAGCGGGTGGAGGCGGTGCCGGGGTCTGGAACCAACGTTCCCCTTTGGATCCTGGGGTCCAGCCTCTTCGGCGCCCAGTTGGCGGCGGAGTTGGGGCTTCCCTACGGCTTTGCCTCCCACTTTGCCCCCCAGGCCCTGGATCCGGCGCTGGCGCTCTACCGGGAGCGGTTCCGCCCGTCGGCGCAGCAGGCCACGCCCCATACCCTGGTGGGGGTGAACATCATCGCAGCCGAGAGCGACGAGGAGGCGCAGCACCTCTGGACCTCGCAGCAGATGTCCTTCCTGGGGATCTTCCGGGGGGCCCGGCAGGCTAGCCAGCCCCCCGTGGAGAGCATGGAGGCGATCTGGTCCCCGGTGGAGCGGGCCCGGGTGATGCAGATGCTGGATTGCAGCATCGTGGGGGGGCCGGACACGGTGCGGGCGGGGATCCGGGCCCTTGTGGAACGCACCGGGGCCGATGAACTCATGGTGGTGTCCGACATCTTCGACCCCCGGAAGAGGCTCAGCTCCTTCGAATGGATCGCGGAACTGGTGGAGGCGGTGCCCGCCCCCCGATGAAGACCCCGGGCGTCGGGGCGGATTGAAGAGCGGGGAGCCCGGCTCCGTAGGAGAGGACGCACCGACCCGATCCCTCGCCCCCCCGGAGGTCCCATGAGCACACCCCTGCGGATCCACCACGAACTGCTCCTCCTGGCCCTCCACGACCGGAAGGGCACCATGGCCTTCGGCAGCATGGTTGAGCTCGGGCTGGGGGGCGCCATCCTGATGGAGCTCCTGCTGGAGGAGCGGGTGCGGATCGTGGACGAGGGGACGCGGCGGAAGAAGGAGTTCGTGGAGGTGCTGGACCCCTCCACCACCCACGACCCGGCCATGGACGCGGCGCTGGAGAAGCTCAAGGGGCTGAAGCGGAGGGGGAATCCCCGGGACACGGTCACCCGCATCGGGAACGTCAAGAAGCTCCGGGCGCTGGTGGCCCGGGATCTTTGCCGGAAGGGGGTGCTCCGGGAGACCGAGCAGGAGATTCTCCTCCTGTTTCGCCGGAAGGTCTACCCCACGGTGGACCCTGGGCCGGAGCGGGAGGTGATCTCCCGGATCAGGGGGGCGCTGGAGGGGACGGGCCCCGTGGACGACCGGACCGCCTCCCTCGTCGCCGTGGCCGACGTCACGGACACCCTGGGGGCCATCTATCCCCGGAAGGACCGGAAGCGGCTGAAGGCCCGGATCAAGGAGGTGGCCGCCTCGGGCGAGGGGAAGGCGACCCGGGACGCCGTGGAGGCGGCCCGGGCTGCAGTGGCGGCTGCGGTGACGGCGGCGGTGGTGGCCAGTACGGCGGCGGCTTCCAGTTGAGGGCCGTCCGTACCGCGGCCGCTTCCCTGTGGAGGGCCGTCAGCCCCTGCGGCTGCTTCCCTGTGGAGGGCGGGGACCCTTCAGATCAGGTGAGGACCGCCGCGCAGGCCGCGCAGAGGCACGTCTCCGGGATGAGATCCTGCCGACCCGCGGCGATCTCCCGGCCACAACGGGCGCACTCCCGATAGGTCCCCGCCTCCAGGCGTGTCAGGGCCAGCTCGATCTCCTCCAGTCGCTGGTGGGCCAGCATGTCCAGCGCATCGATGAGGTCGTCGTTCCGGGTCTGGAGGGCCCGCTCCGTGGAGTCCTGCTCCAACGCCTCCACCCCCCGACGCTGGTGCAGATCCAGCCGGTCGGCCCGGGTGGTGACCTCCGCCTTGAGGGTCAACAGGCGCTCCTTCTGTGCAGCCAGATCGATGCCGCTCATGGTGCCTCCTCGGCGCTGGACCCGCTGCGGGATCCTCTCGGACGCTGCGGGATCGGGGTTTGCGGGGACCGGCGCACCGATTCGCCCCGGTGGCGATCGTGGGTCCCCCTATCAATATAGTGCCGCGCTTCCCGGGGGTGGGGCCTGGTGCCCCCCCGGTGCCTGGTGGAACTCCCCCAGGAGGGCCCCTACCACAGCACCATCATCCTTTGTGACTGCGTCAGAACACGATGGGGACACGGCCGCCGCATCCCCTCAGGGGGGGAAGGCGCCCGGTCCGGGAAGCTGGGGGGGGTGGGGTTTGAATGCCCGGCCCGGGGCGTGCCCTACCGGAGCACCATCACCGACACGGTGCACCCCCGGAGCATGTCCCGGGTGGTGCTCCCGACGAAGAGCCGCCGGATCCGGGAGTGGCCGTAGGCCCCCATCACCAGCAGGTCGATCCCCTCTTGCTCCTGGTAGCGGGGAAGCACGTCGGCCGGGGCACCGGGCACGATGGCCGTGGGCGCCTGGAAGCCGGCGGCCTGGAGGAGGGCGGCGGCCTCCCCGAGCGCCTGCCTCGTTTCCGGAAGGTCCGCGCCGGCGTGGACCAGGTGGCAGGGGATCCCGGCGAAGAGTGGACTGGCCGCCACCATCTGCACGCCCTTCCGGGCCGTGGCGCTCCCGTCGAAGGCCAGCATGATCCGCTCCGGTGGGGAGAACTCCTGCTGTGCCACCAGGATGGGGACGGAGAGGGTCTGGATGACCCTCTCCAGGTTTCCGCCCAGGTGGCCGTGGGCGGAGGCGGACTTCGTCCCCCGCTTCCCCAGCACCAGCATCCGGATCTCCGCCTCCAGCGCCATGGCGGCATCCACCAGTTCGCCGTGGCGCTGCCGGATCTCCACCGGCCCCCCCACCTGTGGCTCGGCCCTCACCCGGGCGGCGTCCAGGATGTGGCGCCCCCGCTCCATCTCCAGCCGGGATCTCTGCGCGTCCAGCTCCGCCAGCTCCTCCAGAAGCTGTTCCTGGGCGTCGAACCCGATGGTGCCGGTGAGATTCCGGGGAGCGGAGGCCGCTCCCAGGGGGTGGACATCCAGAACGTGGAGCAGACTCAGGGGGGCGCCCATCCGGGCCGCCGACCAGGCGGCGTAGTCGCACACCGCGCCGGCGTAGGGAGATTCATCGATGCACGCCAGCACCTTCCCGGTGGGGGCGGAGGAGGGCTCGGGCCTGGAGGTGGAGAGCATGGTCGTCGGTCCGGCTGATGGCGTCGTCAATGGGCCATCACCGCCTCGAGGGCCCCCGGTTTGTCGTACTCCGCGAAGCGGTCCACCATGGTGGCGCTGGCCTCGTTGAGTCCCACCAGCTCCACCTCCGCACCCTCCCGGCGGAACTTGATCACCACCTTGTCCAGCGAACTCACCGCCGTGATGTCCCAGAAGTGGGCCCGGGTCAGGTCGATGGTGATCCGCTCGAGCGCCTCCCGGAAATCGAAGGCTCCGACAAAGGCCTCTGCCGAGGTGAAGAAGACCTGTCCTACGACATGGTACGTCCGATGCAGCCCGTCCGGCGAGAGGTGCGAGTCGATCCGGAGGAAGTGCCCCACCCGCCGGGCGAAGAACAGGGCGCTCAGGAGCACCCCGGTGAGGACGCCCAGGGCCAGGTTGTGGGTGAAGACCACCACCACCACGGTGGCCACCATGACCACGCTGGAGCTCTTGGGATTGGTGCGCATCCGGCTGAGCGAAGCCCAACTGAAGGTCCCGATGGAGACCATGATCATCACCGCCACCAGGGCGGCCATGGGGATCCGGGCCACCCAGTCCCCCAGGAAGACCACCATGACCAGGAGCACCACCCCCGCCGCCAACGACGAGAGCCGCCCCCGACCGCCGGACTTCACGTTGATCACCGACTGGCCGATCATGGCGCACCCGGCCATTCCCCCCAGCAGCCCGGAGCCGATGTTGGCCACGCCCTGTCCGACGCACTCCCTGTTCCGGTCGCTGGAGGTGTCGGTGAGGTCGTCCACGATGGTGGCGGTCATCATCGACTCAAGGAGCCCCACCACAGCCAGCGTCAGCGCGTAGGGGAAGATGATCTGGAGCGTCTCCAGGGTGAGTGGGATCTGCGGGAAGAGGAAGACCGGGAGGCTGTCCGGGAGCGCCCCCATGTCTCCCACCGTCCGGACGTCCAGCCCCAGGAGCACCGCCACTCCCGTCAGCGCCACGATGCAGACCAGCGGCGAGGGGATGGCCCGGGTGACGTAGGGAAGGCCGTAGATGATGGCCAGCCCCGCCAGCATCATGCCGAAGACCAGGGGGCGGGCATTCTCCCCGGTGATCTCCGGGAGCTGCGCCAGGAAGATCAGGATGGCCAGGGCGTTCACGAACCCGGTGACCACCGACCGGGAGACGAAGCGCATCAGGACCCCCAGCCGGAAGACCCCGGCCAGGATCTGCAGGAATCCCGTGAGGAGCGTTGCCGCCAGGAGGTACTGGAGCCCGTGGTCCCGCACCAGGGAGACAATGACTAGCGCCATCGCGCCAGTGGCCGCCGAGATCATGCCGGGGCGGCCACCGGCAACGGCTGTGATCACCGCGATGGAGAAGGAGGCGTAGAGCCCCACCTTCGGATCCACCCCGGCAATCACGGAAAAGGCGATCGCTTCGGGGATGAGGGCCAGGGCCACGACGATCCCGGCCAGGATGTCGCTACGGGGCTGGGAGAACCATTCCCGGTGGAGGGTACGGAGCATGGGTGGGGCGGGGTGCAGGGGACGCAAGGATCCACAGTACAGCCGAGGACGGATCCTTCCACTGCAGGCGGGGGAGAGAAGGTGTATAGTAGCGGAGATGCTGCGGGAGCGGGAGGGGTGGGCAGGCAGCTTGAACGGGGGCGGCCGCTCCCGGTTACTGTCGTGGGTGAACCGGGGCGCTGCAGGCCCCGGAAGCGGAACGCCACCCCGGGAGAGCCCATGTCCAGCAGGCTACTGATTCCAGCGCTTGTGTTCTTCGCCCTCCTGCTGGGAGGGTGTGGAGACGGAACCCCCGGAGAGGATGCGGCCGCCGGGTCCGGGTCGTCGGCCTCGGCGGCGGACGCCAGTGCCGTGGCCACCTGGAGCGAGAAGAGCGTGGCCGAGATCCAGGCGCGGATGGAAGAAAAGGACTTCCCCCTCATCAATGTCCACATCCCCTTCGAGGGGGACCTGCCGGGGACGGACGATTCGATCCCCTTCGACCGGATCACGGACCACCTGGACCGGCTTCCGGAGGACAAGAATGCCACCATCGTGCTCTACTGCCGGACCGGTCGCATGAGCATCGAGGCGGCGGAGGTGCTGGCGGGGCTGGGGTACACCTCGGTGTACAACCTCACCGGCGGGTTCCTGGAGTGGACGGCGGCGGGATTCCCCATGGCGGGGGGGTGAGCGGGGGGGGCGGAGCGAGGGTCGCCCCCTACGGCGGTGCGCCAACTTCGGCCGGACCCCGATTGCGGTGCCCCATGATGCGGACGGCCTCGACCGCGGTCGCTCGACGGCCGCCACTCGACCGCGGCCGGGCCGGTGCGGCGGTGGTCCGGCTTCAGCCGTGCCCCGACTGCGGTGGGCGAACCGCGGCAGGGCCCGTGCTGCGGTGGTCCGACTGCATCCGCATCCCTACCAGGTTGGCCGAACCGCGGCCGGGTCCCCATTGCGGTGGCCCTTACTGCGGGGGCCCTTTGGCACCCCCTGAGGACAGAGCCCACCCCATGGCGGGTGCGGCCGGCGGGCCCCCGGGAGCGTCACCCGGACCCGGCGCGAGAAGGATTCGACTCTCGAGGGTGCCGGAGACGTCGAGAGTCGAATCCTTCGCGGATAGCGAGAACAATTCGGCTCTCACGGCGTGTTCGGCCCCCGAGGGAAGAATTCCTCTCGCATGGCGAGAGGAATCATGACCTCGAGCTTTCGGCGGGTGCCGAGGGGCGAATTTCTATCGGATGCCCGTCGATCGGAGCACGTCGATCATGTCCATCGGAGCATGTCGATCGGATGCCCGCTGGTCGCGGGCCCATTCACCAGTGGCTGCCCCCGGATTGCTTGACCCCCATCCATCACGTTCGGGGCGCCTGCCGCCGGGACCGACCCAGGGCCAGCGCCTGACCCACCTGCACCGCCGCAGCCACGGGTTCCTGCGTGATCCGTCGCCAGGTGAGGCGGACCACCTCGATGCCGCGACCCCGCAGCCAGTTGTCCTTCCGGCGATCGCTCTCGAACTGTGGGCGCCTTCCGTGGTAGGCCCACCCATCCACCTCCACCGCAACGTTGGCATCGGGCCAGAAGAAATCGAGTTCGTAGGGCCCCACCGGGACGTTCGTGTGTGGGGGCGGGAGGCTGGCACGGCGCAGGAGCTGCAGGCACCGCTCCTCCGCTTCCGAGCGCGTGAAGGGGCGCTGGGCATCGGGTTGGGCCAGGGTGCGGAGGAGCGCCATCCCCCTGCGGCCCCGGTAGCGCTGGGCCAGGTCCGCCAGCTGGGCGGGAGTGACCAGTCCCATCCGCTCGGCGGAGGCGAGGGCCTGCGTCGACTCCCGGCTTCCCAGCGTGCCTGCCGCGTCCACCAGGGACCGGAGGGGAGAGGTGATCGGAACCCCATCGAGCACGGTCCGCTCATCGTCGTCCAGCCCTCGCGTGCGGTGGAACACGATTCCCACCCGCCTGCGGGCACACGGGCCGGAGACCGCAACGTGGACCGGCCGCCGGGGGGCTGAACCGAGCTTCCATGCCCGGAGGGCGCTCC
>CAYQVI010000161.1:0-1557 GCA_964420725.1 uncultured Gemmatimonadaceae bacterium
CCCAGTTGGTCTTCTGCTGCATGAAGCTGGTGAAGCCGTCGATGTAGCCCATGCTCACATCGACGTTGAACGACTCCGAGGGGACCACGCTGACGTTGGCCCGGAGATTGGTGGCGCTGTGGGTGTTGTAGTCCACGATCCCGGTGTTGTCGTCCCAGTCTGCCGAGAGGTAGTAGCGTACCACGTCGGTGCCCCCCCGCATGCTGAGGGCGTATCCCTGGGAGTACCCGGTGCTGAAGAAGGGGCGTCCCGCCGCCTTCTCCTGCTCCCAGATGTTGAAGCCCACGATCTCGCCATCGATCCGCTTGTACGCCATCCCCACCTTCTCGGAGGGGTTCATGAGGAAGTTGGCGCCCTGGTTGATGGTGAGGTCGAACTGGGGGGCCCCGGTGGTCCCTCGCTTGGTGATGATCTGGATCACCCCGTTGGAGGCCTCGGTGCCGTAGAGGGTGGCGGCCGCCGGCCCCTTGATGATCTCGATGCTCTCGATGTCGTTGGGATTGATGTCGTCCAGCTTGGAGACCTGGGCGCCGTCCCGGAGATTGGGGCCGGCCGTGGAGTTGTTGTCCACCCGGATCCCGTCCACATAGATGAGGGGCTGGTTACCCACCCCCAGGCTGGAGAAGCCCCGGACCCGGATGCCGGCCCCGGTGCCCACATTCCCCGAGGAGCGCTGGAAGGCCACGCCTGCCTCCCGGGAGGTAAGGAGGTCCTGCATGGTGATGATGGGGGCCAACTCGGTGATCTCCGCCGCGTCCACCCGGGCCACCACGTTGCCGATGGCCCGCTGCCGGGTCCCGCCGGGGGTGCCCGTGACCACGATCTGGTCCAGCTCGATGGCCGACTCGGTGACCCGCAACCGGAGATCCAGCGTCCCGGTGCTGGTCACCTGGGTGAAGGGGCGATAGCCGATCATCACCACCCGGAGGGTCACCTCCCCTTCCGGGATCCCCTCGATGCGGAAGCGTCCCCCGGAATCGGTGAGCCCTCCCAACTGGGTGCCGTCCACCACCACCTGGGCCCCGGCCATGGGGCGGGAACTGCCGGCATCCAGGACCTGCCCGGCCACCACCCCGGTCTGGGCGGCTGCCTCCCCGGGAAGGAGGGCCAGGCCAAGGGCGGCCAGGAGAACGAATGCGCTGCGGAGAGGGCGGTAGGCTGCCCCGGACACACTCCCGGGATCGGCCATTCCGGGGGGGCGCTGTGCGCCATGGGCCCGGCGGGCGCGGACAACTGACTTCATGGTCAACCTCCTGGTCCTGGGGGATTCCGTTCCCCCCGGGGATGCGGAGGGGCGGAAGGACGGAAAGGAGCCCGTTGGGGGGACGAACCACGACGACCGGGGGGAAACTGATCAGGACGCGTGGGGCGGTGCCCCGGGGTGGGTATCGGGCGGGTGGATCACATATGGAGCATCCGGCGAGGGAGACGTCCATCCGGCGCCGGGGAGAACACGTCTGCATATGACGTACCCGGTAACGGATCATTCCACTATGCAGCACCGGTCACCGGAAACGCAATGGATTTTTATGCAGGGGTCGCAGAGAGGTATGCGCG
>CAYQVI010000161.1:1657-8677 GCA_964420725.1 uncultured Gemmatimonadaceae bacterium
ACGTCCCCGGCCAGGATGTCGGCCTCCGTGACCCCCTCCTCGAAGGTGAAGAGGTGGGTCAGGTACTCGGCGGTATAGGAGATCTGCTTCACCGACCGGACCGCCTCCTCCAGATCCCGGGAGGTGTCATGGACCGGAAACGAAGTCTGGTAGTAGGCCCGGGGGCCTCCGTCCGCCGAGATGAGGCGCGGTGCCGGGGCACAGGAGGCTACCGCCCCTGCCACCAGAAGGATGAGGAGGGTGGGGGAGGTCCGGGGCTGGCAGGCGGGAGCACGCATGGTACGGCTCCGCACGGGAGGCGGGGAGGAAGAGGGCCGGTGCCGATGGACGTTGGAGTGGATCGGCGATGGTCCACAATATCGCACGGAGGTCCCCCCAGTCCAGCCGGGGGAGCGGCCCTCAGGCCTCCACCGCCCCATCCTCCCAGGCATCCCGGAGGTCCTTTTCCGTCTCCAGGAGCGTCTGCACCGAGAGGCGATCCAGGCGTCGGGCCACCTCCGTCCCCATGAGGGTCCGGAGGAAGGTGAGGCGCTCCGCCAGATCCTCGCCCAGAAGCGGGTCCGGCCCCTGCTCCAGGGTGTGGAGGAGCCGGGCCGCGAAGTAGGCGTCGTCCACCAGCCCCGCCAGACCCTGGGTCATCTCCGGGATGAGATCCACCGGGCGGAGGAAGTACTCCTCGGCCCGGGCCAGGATGGGAGCGACGGCCAGGGAGACCCCCCGGGCCTCCGCCCGGGCTTCCGCACGTCCCAGGAGGATCGGAAGCTCATCGATGATCTCCAGGGCCCGATCCACCCTGCGGGCCACCTCCGCCTCGGGGATCGACAGGTCCATCCGGCGGACGAGACGCTCCAGGGAACCGGTGTCCCGGGCCCTGGCCGAGGCCACCACGGCCTGAATGTCGGCGACGTTCATTCCGGCAAGCTACGGACGGGCTCCGGCGCCGTCCACCCTGCAGGGGCTCCCCTTGCGGCGGGGTCGCCGGGGAGGTGACCATGACGCACGGCCACCCTCCCTCCGGAGCGACCATGGGTCCAGAGTCCACCACCCGGCTCACCGGGAACGCAGAAGCGGCACCCTCCCTCGGCTACGCCCGTATGTCGGGATGTGTGCTCATCGTGGACCCGGGAGGGGAGGTCAGGGAGGCGCTCTCCGGAACCCGTGCCCTCCTGGGGACCCGACCCCGGGATACCGTGGGGCGAAGACTGGAGGAGCTCCTGGACGCCATCGGCGATCAGGATCTGCCCAGCGCCCTTGCGGAGGCCATGGAGGGGCGTGTGGTGGAGCGGAACGCCCGTACCGATCATGCCAGCCACGTGGCCCTGTGGTTCGTCCCCTTCCCGGGCTCCCCCCCCGGGGTGGCGGTGCTGGGAAGGGACCTCTCCATCATCAACGAACTTCTCCACACGCTGGAGGAGAACCAGGAGATGACCCGGATGGGGCGATCCACGGTGGCGGCGGCCCGGGACGTCCGGGAGACGCTGACCGCCCTTCGCTCCGCCGGCGGTGCCCTCATGGTCCCCGGTCTGGCCCCCTCCCACCGGGGAGTCCAGGAGGAGGAGTTCCGGCAGGAGCTGGACCGGGCGGGGCGAAGCGTGGGTCGCCTGGTGGATGCCGCCGGGGAGTGGGAGGCGCTGGATGAGCGCTTCGAACTCCGGGAGGTGGTGGACGAGGTGCTGACCCTCAAGCGGGACCTCATGCGCCAGGAGGAGATCCGGGTGGAGGAGACAGGGATGGGGATCCCCACCTGGGTCCTGGCCCGGCGCAGACCCACCCGCACCGCTGTCCTCACCCTCCTGGGGAACGCCGTCCATGCCCTGGCCAGGAACCCGGTGGAGCGGCCCCGGAGACTGCGGCTGGGCTACGAGGTCCTGGGGAGCCGCTACGTCAGCCTCCTCATCGAGGACACCGCCGGGGGGCTCCCCCCGCTGATCCAGCAGGAGGTCTTTGAACAGGAGAACCCCCGGGGGGTCCACGCCCTGGGGCTGGTCCGGGCTCGCACCATCGCCCGGGAGGCGGGGGGAGCCCTCCTGCTGGACAACCATCCCGGCGAGGGAGCCCGCTTCACCCTCCTCCTGCCCCGCACCCCCTGAGGCCCCACTGGTGTCGGCACCTCCGTGGACGTCAGGAAGAGCGAGCCCCGACCCGGGGGAACGACCCGGTCACAGCTCTTCCCCCCCCTCTCTTCTGCCACCAGCTTGGAGTATGGCTGACCAGGTGACGAAGAGCATGGACGACACCCTCTCCCGCCGGCTCCGGGAGGAGACACAGGCGTTGCACCGGGAGGCGGAGCGGACGGGGATCATGGTCCCCCTGCTCCGGGGGCGGCTCCCCACCCCGGAGTATGTGCGACTCCTGGAATCGCTACTGGTGGTGTACGAGACGCTGGAGGCGGGGCTGGAGGAGCACGCCCACCACCCGGCCCTGGCCCCCCTCCGGATGCCCGAGCTCTACCGCAGTCCGGCGCTCCGGGAGGACATCCGGGTCCTGGGGGAAGGGGCGCGGCCCTCTCCCCTCCCCCCGGCGGCCACCCGCTACAGGGAGCGCCTCCAGGGGCTTGCCCGGACCGCACCCCACCTCCTGGGAGCCCACGCCTGGGTGCGCTACATGGGGGATCTGAGCGGCGGCCGGATGGTGGGGGTGGTGGTAGCCCGGGGGCTGGGGCTGGAAGGTCCGGGATCCCCCGGAACCCGGTTCTACCGGTTCCCCGACGAAGTGGACTCCACCCTCTGGAAGGAGCGCTTCCGGGGTGCGCTGGACACCCTCCCCCTGGACGCGGAGGAGAGTGGGGCCCTGGTGGAGGAGGCCCGACACGCCTTCCGGCTCCATGTGGAGCTCTTTGCGGAGCTGGCGGGGGGCGAGGGCCCCGGCGGAGCCGGCCCCCGCCGTGGTCACCCCGGCGGTGCCGGGTCCTCCCCCTCCACCGGAAGCGCCGCGATCTGACGGGTGAGGGTGGTGGCCCGGCGGGTGGCGGCCTCCAGGCCATCCAGCACCGGGATCACCGAGGGGGAGTCGCCCCCCTCCACCACCTCCGCCACCGCCAGGCTGGCGTTGGTGAGGACCGCCCCGATGAGGGCGTCGAAGTCCGGGGAGGCCTGTTCCTCCGCCCGGGCCGAAAGCGCAGCCCGGTCCTGGGCATCCACGATGGCCCTCCGGAGCCGCTCCCGGGCCTGACCCGCGGCCTTCCAGTCGGTGAGGTTGGTGAGGAGGACGATGTGCCCCAGCGCCCCCCCTCCGTCCGGGCGCTCCACCCGGTCCGCCCGGATGGCCAGGGGGATCCCCGACGCGCCACGCCCGGCCTCCAGCACCAGCTCCCCCCTCCAGTTCCGCCGCTGTTCCAGCACCGCCCTCACCATCTCCGCGGCCCTGGCGGGCTCCAGGAAGAGGGCCGGCAGGTCGGCCAGCTCCACCAGGTGGCGGTGGGGACGCCGGAACATCCGGGAGAAGGCCTCGTTCACGAAGAGGATCCGCCCCACCCCGTCGCTGATGAGCACCCCCTCGTCCGCCCTCTGGATGGAACCCCGGAGGTGGGCCATCCGCTGTTCCATCAGGAGGTAGCTCATGGAGCGGACCTGGAGCACCATATCCCGGAGCGTCGCCCCCACCTGCGCCGCCGTGCTCAGGTCCCGGGGTGACCAGGGGCGGGCGGTGCCCCGGACCTGCTCCGTCCAGACGGCGAACGAACGGCGGGGGGAGAGGTCCCGGGGGTCGTCGCCCACAAGGACCGGCTTGTTGGGATTCCCCGCCCACCGGACCTCACGGAGCTGCTCCCCCCGGAGCCAGACCAGGTATTCCCCCTCGGAAGAGAGGGGGACGGCCAACACCCCGCTGGCGGTGGCCGCCGAACCCGCCAGCCCGGGGTGCTCCCGACCCAGCGCGGAGGTGGCCACCACCCCCCCTTCCTGCGCCTGGTCCCCCACCCACCCCAGGAGGGCTCGGAGCTCCTGGGTGCCCGGCACGTCCCCGATGGGGTGGATCTCCCCGTCGAAGCTCAACACCGCCCCGGTGGCATCCGCCAGCCGGAGCACAGCCCGGGGATCGTCCAGGAGGGCCGGACGCCAATCCCCCCTCTGGACCGTGGCCAGCACCAGCTCCCCCTCCAGACGGCGGATCAGGACCTCGGAGCGCATGCGGTCGAAGTTCTCCAGCACCGCGATCCGGGTTGCCACCACCTCGGCGATGAGGTCGCAGGCGGCGCGGACGGCGTGGGAGACCCTCAGGGGGGTGTAGTGGTGGCAGGCGATGAGCCCCCAGAGTCCACCCTCCCGCACAAGGGAGGCCACCAGGGTGGCGGTGACCCCCATGTTCCGGAGGTACTGCAGATGGAGGGGGGACATGCTCCGGAGCCAGCTCATGGACATGTCCAACTCCTCCCCGGTGGGAGGGTGGAGCCTGGGGAGGACCGGAACGGGCTCGTAGTCCACATCCACCAGCACCCGGACCCGGTTCCGCAGGTAGAGGTCCCGGGCCCGCCGGGGGATGTCCGAGGAGGGGTAATGGAGTCCCAGGAAGGGCTCCAGGTGATCCTCCCGGGCCTCCGCCACCACCTCTCCATGTCCATCGGGATCGAAGCGGTACACCATCACCCGGTGGTAGCCCGCCACCTTCCGGTAGGTATCCACCGCCGCCCGGGTCAACTCCTCCATACTGGCCGCGGCTCCCAGGGTGGTCACGGCCTCCGCAAGGATCCCCCGGAGCCGCTTCACTTCAAGCGCCGCCGCGGCGTGATCCACGGGCTCCAGCTCCAGGATGAGCACCCCGTCGTCGTTCCGGTGCAGCATCCCCTCCACCCCCAGAGAAGCCCTTCCATGGGGGTGGAGGGAGGCGTGGAAGGGGACGGGTACGTCCCGGACCCCCTGCCGGAGCTGCCGCGCCACCACCTCCGCCAGCGTGCCTCCCAGCGTCCCCAGATCCCGCTCCATGAGCTCCTCCACGGGGAGGCCCAGCAGCGTTCCGGTGTTTCCGCTGGCCTGCACCACCCTCTGGCGATCGCCGTCCAGTACCAGCAGGACCCCGTGGGGCTGGATGGAACCGGGGAGGTGGATCAGCTCCCTCTCGCAGTTCGAGAGGTCCGCCTGACCGAAGGGAGGGGGGCTTGAAGGCGTCATGTCATGTCCCGCATCGGTTCCTGGTAGGAGGAGCGCTGCTTGGTCTGGTGACCGGGGGACTCGGAAGCTGTGGGATGCTCTCCCTGCCCCAGGGGTCATGTCAAGGTGGAGCCTCCCCCTGCCGGGGTGCTCAGCGGGTCAGCCAGACCAGGAGGCCCAGCGTTCCCGCCACGACTGCGCCGGGCCAGTCGGCCATGACCCACCCGAGCCCGGCACAGAGGATGGGGACCACGATGCCAGGCACCCGGAAGGGCTCCTTCCGGGGGGGGCGGACGGGGGGTGGGGACGTGGTCACAGGGGTGCGGTCCAGGAGGGGAAGACGGTCACGGTCCGGAGTCCTCGGGAGGATGGGGGAAGGGTGTCGGGGTGGACGCCACCGGAAAGGCGGCCAAGATTCGAAGCCGCCATCGTCTGCACCCCACCTCCCGGCTTCCCACGGAGAACCTGATGAAGCGAAGCGCCCTGTCCTGCACCCTCGGTCTGGCCCTGGTGGGGATCATGGCGGCCCTTCCCTCCCAGGGACAGGCCCAGAGCATCCGGATGAATCTCTTCGTCAGTAGCACCCCCCTCCCGGCAGGGGTCACCACGGGAGGTGCCGCGGCCGACGACCACTGCAATCTCCTGGGATACGCCGCCGGGGCCGGGGATGTGACCTGGGGGGCCTGGTTGGCGGTTCCCTCCGGGAGCGGGGCCGCCGTGCACCCCCGGGAGCGGGTGGGGGCGGGCCCCTGGTTCAACTACCGGGGAGCCCAGGTGGCAGAGAGCACCGCCCAACTGGTAGCTGGCTCCCCGGAGCTCACCGCCGGAACGGCGCTCACCGACAAGGGGAGCCCGGTGGATGCCCTCCCCGGGGAAGCGGTGGCCCGGGGCACCCCCCTTCCCGACCGCCGGGTCCTCTGCGTGGCGCTGCAGATCCCCTGACGGCCCCACCGGGACGAGGGGCCCCACACCATTGGCGGTGCAGGGCCCCTCCACCTCCGGCGAGGAACTCCGTGGGGAGACTAGTTCCCCCGGGGCCACACCACGCCCTGGTTCTGGGCGGGGATGGGGGCCATGCCCCTGTTCACGAACTTCTGGACCCGCTTCCCCTCGTAGGTCTCGGTGGTGTAGATGTTGCCCTGGGAGTCGGTGGCGATGCTGTGCACGGCGAAGAACTGCCCCGGCTGGCGACCCCCGTCCCCGAAGCTGGTGAGCACCTCCAGGGTCTCCCGCTCGATGATGTAGACCCGCTGGTTCTTCCCGTCCGCCAGGTAGATGAAGCGCTGGTCCGGGTCCCGGGAGAAGGCGATGTCCCACACCGCACCATCCCCCAGGGTCCGGGGGGCGACGACCTTCTCGGTGACGAAGGTCCCGTCGAGCTGGAAGACCTGGATCCGGTTGTTCACCCGGTCGCAGACGTACACCAGCCCGTCATTGGAGGGATCGGCGCAGTGGACCGGAGTCCGGAACTGCTGGATGAGGGGAGCGTCGGGGTTGTAGGGGCCGGGGTTGGTGTCGTCCGGCTCATTGCCATAGGCGCCCCAGTACCGCTTGAACTCCCCGGAGTCCATGTCGATGACGGCCACCCGACGGTGGACGTAGCCGTCCGCCACGAAGGCCTCGTTGCTGCCGGGGTGGAACGACACCTTGGCCACCCGGCCGAAGTGTTCCGTGGAGAGGCTGTTGGCGGTTCCCTGCCCCGGGGTCCCGAACTGGGCCAGGAAGCGACCGTCCCGGGAGAACTTCAGGATGTGGGAGTCATTGGCTC
The DNA here is from genome assembly GCA_964420725.1 of uncultured Gemmatimonadaceae bacterium. GTDB lineage: Bacteria > Gemmatimonadota > Gemmatimonadetes > Longimicrobiales > Gaopeijiaceae > CAYQVI01. Next base: position 8,510 of record CAYQVI010000161.1, read on the forward strand.
CATTTCCACCGATCCAGATGTTGTCCAGGTGGTCGATGGTGAGCCCGTGGTTGGAGGAGGGCCAATCGTACCCCTCCCCGGGTCCGCCCCAGGAGTTCACCAGGTTCCCGGCGGGATCGAACTCCAGGATGTTGGGGGCGGGGATGCAGCACTCGCCGGTGGGGGGAT
>CAYQVI010000162.1:0-8663 GCA_964420725.1 uncultured Gemmatimonadaceae bacterium
GCGCCCACCGGGGGTGGCGACTGGTCATCCCCATGTCCTCCCGGGACTCCAGGTCGTCCACCTTGATCACGATGCCGTCGATCTCGTAGTCCAGACCGTCCCGGTCGCTGCCGTACTCCCGGTGGTAGGCCAGCACCCCCTCCAGCGACTCCACCCGGACGATCCGCTCCGGCACCTTCAAGCCCCACGCCCGCAGCGCCTCCACCCGCTCCAGGTCGCTGCGGAACTCCACCCCGTCCACCCGGAGGATGTCAAAGGCCAGCGTCTCGAGCGGGCGCCCGGCGGTGATCCGGGCGTCCAGTTGTCGGAGCGCCCCCGCCGCGGCATTCCGGGGATTGGCAAAGGGCTCGTTCCCCTGCTCCACCAGCCGCTGGTTCAGCGCCTCGAAGGCCGACAGAGGCATGATCGCCTCTCCCCGGATGGAGAGGAATGTCGGAATGGGACGGATGTCGTCCCGGAGCCGGAGCGGCACCGAGCGCATGGTCCGGACATTCTCCGTCACCCCCTCCCCCTCCCGGCCATTCCCCCGGGTCACTGCCCGGACGAACACCCCCTCCTCGTAGACCAGCTCCAGCGAAAGCCCGTCCAGCTTCGGCTCCAGGAGGTACTGCACCTCCCCGTCGGCCAGCTTCCTCACCCGCTCGTCGAACCTCCGCACCTCCGCCTCGTCCTGGGTGGAGTCCAGGGAGAGCATGGGGGCGGCATGGGGTAGGGTGGGGAGCGAGTCCCGGGGCACCTCCGCCACCCGCTGGGTGGGGGAGTCGGGGGTGATCAGGGCCGGGTGGGCCTCCTCCAGCGCCGCCAGCGCCCGGTAGACCCGGTCGTAGGTGGCATCGCTCACCGCCGGCTTGCCCAGCACGTAGTAGCGGTGATCCTGGACCCTCAGCCATGCGGCCAGGGCGTCGGCCATACGGGAGGCCTCCTGCTCCCCCAGCGCCGCTGCATCGTCCGGAAGATCGAGATCGAGGTCGGGAATGGACACGGAGGGAGCCGTGGTGGAGGGGACGGGGGCAACCGGGCTTAGGGTAATCACCGGACCCGCCTCCGCCCAGCCCCACCGGGACCCGCCCAGCCCCCGGGTGCCCCCCCCTCTTTGACGGCGGGCCACCCCACACCCCAGGATGTCCGGGTGCAGGTGCCTCCTCCCCCCCAACCGAAGGTCCCCGCGATGAAACGGCTCCTCTGGGTCCTCCTCCTGATCCTCGCTGCCCCGGCCCACGCCTGGGCCACCTGGTCCATCATCGCCATCGACACCCGCACCGGGCGGGTCATCATCTCCTCCGCCACCTGCGCCGCCACCGGCCCCAACCAGTTGAAGCTGCTCCAGGCCATCGTGGTCCCGGGGATCGGTGTGGCCGCGGCCCAGGCCGGGGTGGACCGGACCCACGCCAACCAGCGCCTCATCTTCGAGGAGATGCAGAAGCGCACCCACCCCGAACAGATCATCCGGATGCTGGAGCTGGATCCCAACATCGAGTCCCGGCAGTTCGGGATCGTGGACCGGATGCGCCGCACCGCCGGCCGCACCGGCGCCAACAACCGGGCGGCGGCCATCCACCTCTCCGGCGAGTCCGAGGACGGGATCGTCTTCATGGTGCAGGGGAACATCATCGCCTCCGAAGCGGCGCTGGAGGAGGCGGCCCGCATCATGAGGGAGAACACCTCCCCCCTCATCGACCGGGTGATGCTGGCCATGGAGGCCACCGACGCCATGGGAGGGGACTCCCGCTGCACCTGCGAGACCGAGCCCCTCCCTGCGGAGGCGTGCAACGGGAAGACCTCCCACGTGGCCTACCTGCTGGCCGCCGATCCCGACGATCCCATGGGGACCTTCAGCATCAACCATCCGGAGGACCTGAGGGCGCCGTACAACTTCGGGGACTACCACCTGTACATCGGGGTGTGGCCCGGAAACACCCTCCCCACGGAGGACTCCAACCCGGTCCGGACCCTCCGCATGCGCTACGACAGCTGGAAGAGCCTGCAGGAAACCGGCAACGGTTGACCTCCGGGAGCACCGGGGGAGGGGATCGGGATGCTTGTCGCTGAGGCGGGAAGCACATACGCTGACAGGACAGGTCCCCGTTCTCCCTCCCCGAGGTTCCCATGGCTCGAAGTGCCGCTCCCCTGGCCCGCTACGCCTCCCTCTTCCTCGCGCTGGCCCTGGCGGCGAGCCCTGCCGCAGCGCAGGTGGGGCCCGTCATCCCAGCCCCGGACCGGGGTGCCAACGAAGGAGAGGGTCCCTTCCAGCGGCTCATCATCCGTGGTGTCACCCTGGTGGACGGGACCGGCGCTCCCCCGGTGGGGCCCATGGACATCGTGGTGGAGGGGAACCGGATCACCGAGGTCCGGAGCGTGGGGGCGCCAGGGGTCCCCATCACCCGGAACCGACCGGAGTCGGCGGACCGGGAGATCGATGCCGAGGGGATGTACCTCCTCCCGGGCTTCGTGGACCTCCACGGCCACATCGGCGGCGCGGCCCAGGGGACCCCGGCGGAGTACGTCTTCAAGCTCTGGCTGGCCCATGGGGTGACCACGGTGCGGGATCCGGGGTCGGGGAACGGTGTGGACTGGACCATCAACGCCCGGGAGCGCTCCGCCCGGAACGAGATCGTTGCTCCTCGTATCTTCAGCTATGTCCGCCCCGGGGCCGGGTGGGACCAGGGACCGGTGACCACGCCGGAGCGGGCCCGGCAGTACGTTCGCTGGGCCAGGGAGAAGGGGGCGGACGGCTTCAAGCTGGTCTCCTACCCCCCGGCGGTGATGGAGGCCCTCCTGGACGAGGCCCGGATCCAGGGGATGGGGACCCAGGCCCACCTGGGGCAGTTGGGTGTGGCCCGGATGAACGTCCTGGATGCCGCCCGGCTGGGGCTGGGTTCCATGGAGCACTGGTACGGCCTCCCGGAAGCCCTCTTCGAGGGGCAGACGGTGCAGAACTACCCCTACGACTACAACTACAACGATGAATACCACCGTTTCGCCCAGGCGGGGCGGCTCTGGGCCCAGGCGGCCCCCCAGGGGTCGGACCGGTGGAACGAGGTGATGGAGGAGCTTCTGGAGCTGGACTTCGTGCTGGACCCCACCCTGACCATCTACGAGGCCAGCCGGGACGTGATGCGGGAGCGGGAGGCGGAGTGGCACGACCTGTACACCCTCCCCACCCTCCACGACTTCTTCCGCCCCAGCCGTACCAGCCACGGTTCCTACTGGTTCTCCTGGACCACCGCCGACGAGATCGCCTGGAAGGAGAACTTCCGGATCTGGATGCAGTTCATCAACGAGTACAAGAACCGGGGGGGCCTGGTCACCACCGGGTCGGACTCCGGCTTCATCTACAAGCTCTACGGCTTCGGGTACATCCGTGAGCTGGAGCTCTTCCAGGAGGCGGGCTTCCACCCCCTGGAGGTGATCCGCTCCGCCACCATGCACGGCGCCCAGACGCTGGCGGCCCCCACAGGACAACCCCCGGAGTTCGGCACCATCGAGCCCGGGATGCTTGCGGATATGGTCCTCCTGGATCACAACCCGGTGCAGGACTTCAAGGTGCTCTACGGCACCGGAACGCTGCGGCTGGACGACAGCGGCGAGGTGGTCCGGGTGGGCGGCGTACGCTACACCATCAAGGACGGGATCATCTACGATGCGAAGCAGCTCCTGGCCGACGTGGCCCGGATGGTGGAGGCGGCGAAGCAGGACCGGGCCACCTCCTCCTCCGACCGGGAGAACTGACACGGGACGGTGCACCACCCTCCGGGGCACCCCCCGGGGGGTGGTGACGATCGTCCTCGCCGACGCCATCTTCAGCAGGTCCGCGCGCTCCGGCCCCCGCCCCGACGGCGGTGGGCCGGATCCGTTCCCGGACCGGTTCCCGCTCCCTCCGCCCGCTGCCCGCCCATGACCAGGTCGTCCGCCACCTCCACCCTGGACATCGATCGCCTCCGGGGCGAGACCCCGGGGTGCGCCCACCGGAACCACCTGAACAACGCCGGGGCGGCGCTCATGCCCCTCCCGGTGGTGACCGCGGTCCGGGAGCACCTGAGGCTGGAGGAGGAGACCGGGGGCTATGAGGCGGCGGCGGCCCGTCAGGAGGCCATCGCCGAGGCCTATGCCGATGTGGAGGCGCTGCTGGAGGCGGCGCCGGGAACGGTGGCCTTCACCGGGAGCGCCACCGAGTCCTTCACCCAGGCCCTCTCCTCCGTCCCATGGAAGCCGGGGGACGTCCTCCTCACCAGCCGGGACGACTACGCCTCGAACCAGATCCAGTACCTCTCCCTGGCCCGGAGGATGGGGGTGGAGCTGGTCCGGGCCCCTGACGCGGAGGAGGGTGGGCTGGATCTTCCCGCCATGGAGGAGCTGATCCACCGCCGCAGGCCCCGCCTGGTGGCGGTGACCCACATCCCCACCAACTCCGGGTTGGTGCAGCCGGTGGCGGAGGTGGGCCGTATGTGCCGGAGCCGGGGGATCCCCTACCTGGTGGACGCCTGCCAGTCGGTGGGGCAGATGCCGCTGGATGTGGAGGAGATCGGCTGCGACTTCCTCTCCGCCACGGCCCGGAAGTTCCTCAGGGGACCCCGGGGAGCCGGCTTCCTCTACGTGTCGCCGCGGATCCTGGATGCGGGCTGGGAGCCCCTCTTCCCGGACCTCCGGGGAGCCGACTGGGTGGACGCCGATCTCTACCAGCCCGCCCCGGACGCCCAACGGTTCGAGAACTGGGAATTCTTCCATGGCCTGGTGCTGGGGATGGGTGCGGCGGCCCGCTACGCCACCGCCTGCGGGCTCCCGGCGCTCCAGGACCGGATCCGGTGGCTGGCGCAGTATGCCCGGGAGACCCTCGCCACGCTGCAGGGGGTCCAGGTCCTGGATCGGGGCCCGGAACTGGGAGGCATCGTCACCCTGGCCGTGGACGGGTGGAACGCCGAGGCGCTGGTACCGGAGCTCCGGAAGCGTCGCATCAACACCTCCGCCCTCACCCGGGTATCTGCAGTCCTGGACTTCGACGCCCGTGGAATCGAGACGGCCCTCAGGGTGTCCCCCCACGCCTACAACACCCCCTGGGAAGTCGATGAACTGGCTGCCGCCCTGGACGAGCTGGTGGGGCGGGGTCCCTCCGGAGCCGCCGCATGATGCCGGCGCCCGTGGGGCTTGAAGGATCTCCCCGGGCCGCGCGTAGAAGGGGAGACTTCAGGAAGGAGACGCTTTGAGCCCAGAGGTCGAGCGGGAACTGCTGCGAAAGTGCAAGGGCGGAGACGCCCGATTCTATGAGCCGCTGGTCCGGGCGTATGAGCGCCCCGGCCTGCGCCTTGCCCTGGGAATGCTGGGGAACGGGGAGGATGCCTGGGATGCCCTGCAGAATGCGTTCGTGAAGGCCTTCAACTCGCTGGACCGGTTCGACCTGAGGAGGCCCTTCGGCCCCTGGTTCTTCCAGATCCTGCGGAACCAGTGCCGTGACATGCTCCGGAGTCGCCAGGCCCGCTTCAAGGTGGAGACGCTGGACGAGGACCTGGAGCGGCGGCCTGCAGAGCGGGACGCCAACTCGGACCCCGAGCGGTATCGGCAGCGATCGGCGGCAAAGGAGATCCTCTGGCAGGGACTGGAGCGGATCGGTCCGGAGCACAGGGAGATCCTGGTCCTGAAGGAGCTGGAGGGACTCCGGTACGGCGAGATCGCCACCGTTCTGGAGATCCCCGAAGGAACCGTGGCAAGTCGGCTGTTCCATGCTCGACGGGCCCTGAAAGAGGCCCTTGAGGAACTGGGAGTCGGATATGATGGATGAGCGCATGACCAGGGGGCGCGTCTCCGACGTGGAGCTGATGCGCTACCTCGATGGAGAGCTGTCCGGAGAGGAGAGGACCCGGATCGAGGATGCCCTGGCGGGGTCCACCGAACTCCAGCGGGACCTCATGGTGTTCCGGTCACTGAAGGAGGACCTGCTGGGGCTTTCCTTCAGCGTGCGCCCCAACGGCCGCTCCGCCTGGGACGTGGTGAATCGAAAACTCACCCGACCGGTGGGGTGGATCGCCCTGGTGGCGGGTGCGGTCCTCTGGGTGGTCTATGGAACCTGGGTCTACTTCACCTATCCGGGAGAGATCCTGGAGAAGGTGGCCACCGGGGGGATCGGCATCGGCATCCTCCTCCTCCTTGGGAGTGTGATCTGGGAGCAGTACCAGCGGTGGTTGACCGACCCCTACCGGGATATCCAGCGATGATCGTCACCACGACCCCCGACGTCCCCGGCTACCGGATCGAGCATACCCATGGCCTGGTCCGGGGAAGCACGATCCGGTCCCGACACCTGGGTCGGGACATCCTGGCCGGCCTCAGGAACCTGGCAGGGGGAGAGATCGAGGAGTACTCCAAATTGATGGCAGAGGTGCGGGAACAGGCCATAGACCGTATGCTGCACGAGGCCGAATCGCTGGGAGCCAATGCAGTGGTGGCGGTGCGCTTCCAGACCACCGAGGTGATGAAGGGTGCCGCAGAGATGCTCTGTTACGGAACTGCGGTGACGATCACCCCCGGGTAGCGGCCTCTCCGTCATGCGACCTCGTCATCATGAGGGGTCCGCGACTTCCGCTGGGAGGGGCTCATGGCAGTCCTCGCCTGTCTGCAGCATGACCCCAGGGGCACGGCCCGCCTCCTGGAGGCGCTGGGGGACGAGCACGTCCTGCTGGCTTCCCCGGGGTGGGACCGTCTCCGGGATCTGCTGTCCTCCCATCGCGTGGACGGCTGTATCCTGGACCTGGAGCGGTGCTCCCACGAAGACGCCCTGCGCCCCCTCGAGGAGATCCGCCTGGGGAACCCGGGGCTGGCCCTGGTGGTCTACACCGACTTCGAGGGGCGGGAGCTGGAGCTCTTCCTGCTGGGACGCCTTGGAGTGGACGGCGTGGTCCTGGCGGGGAGGGACGATGACCCCAGCCTCATCCGACACGTGGTGGACCGGGCCCTGGCCACCGCCCTGGCAGGGTGGGTCATCTCCCGCCTGGGGGGGCGGCTGGACCCGGTGGGTGTGGCGGCCCTCCGGTGGGCGGTGGAGCATGCCCGGGACTCTCCGGGGGTGGCACGCTTCTCCGAGGCGGTGGGTATGAGTCCCAGGGCCCTGAATGTCCGTCTCCGGACGGGGGGGCTCCCGTCTGCGGCGAAGATGCTCCTCTGGGGTCGTCTCCTGCGCTGTGCGGAGATGATGCGGGGGAATGGGGCCACCCTGGAATCCGTGGCCTTCCGGTTGGGGTACTCCAGCGCATCCGCGCTCCGGAGGGCCATGCGTCAGCAGGCGGGACTCACCCCGTCCGACCTGTCCACCTTTCTTGGAATCGAGGCCGTGGTGGAAGCCTTCATGGACGAGATCCACCCCCCCCGCCCCCGGCGCCGCAGGGCCCTCCCGCGGCGTCCCCTGGCAGCGCTGTCAGGGGGAGATCGGTCGTGAGGGCCCCCTCCCTCCGGGGAAGTGGCACCACACTGCTGACCCTCCTCACGCTGGCGTGCGGGGGTCCGGGCGGCACCCTTTCCCCCCCCCCTCCCCCTCCCCTGGACGAGCTGCGCTCCATCCCCATCACACCCCCCATGGACGGGGTCCAGTGGGGCATCCTCTTCGTGGACCTGGAGAACGGAGCCGTCCTGTATGCCCTGAATGCCTCCCGGCGCTTCATCCCCGCGTCCAACCGGAAGGTGCCGGTGACCGCCGCCGCCATGGATCTCCTGGGGCCGGACTTCCGGTGGCAGATGAGCCTCCACTCCGGGAGCCGCCCGGATGCATCGGGGGCCCTCCCGGGGGACCTGGTCCTGCTGGCGGGGGGGGATCCCACCCTGGGCCCCCCCTTCCACCCCTCCGCCGGGGCGGCGCTGGATTCGCTGGCCGCCGTGGTGGAGGGAGCCGGGATCCGGAGCATCCAGGGAGCCCTTGTGGTGGATGCGTCCAACTGGGACTCCACAGCCGTTCCGGGGAGCTGGATGGTGGAGGACCTGGAGGGGGTGTCTGGTGCCTCCGGCGGGGTGTTCTCCGTGGGCCGGGGGCTCCTAGAGTTCGAGGTGGTGGGTGGCGAGAGCCCCGGAGACACCGCGACCGTCACCTGGGACCCCCCCGGTGACGGCCTCTTCGTGGAGAACCAGGTGGTCACCCGGGCCGGAGGGGGTCCGTCCCTCCGCCTGGTCCACCTGCCGGAGAGTGGCCGGGTCCGGCTGGTGGGAGGGGTGGCCCCCGGGGAACGTCGGGTCTTCCGGGCCGCCGTCCGGGAAGCGGTGGGGGAGTCTGCCCGGGGACTGGTGGCGGCGCTGGAGGCCCGGGGGATCCAGGCCCAGGGGGGAGCCCGGGTGGCGTGGGACCCCGCTGACGCCGCCCTCCGCTCCTGTGCTCCACCCTCGGACCCCCGGGGAGCGCCGGGTGCGGTGAATGGACCCGCCCCCCGCCGGGGGTGTCCCGGCCTCCGGGCGCTGGCCACCCGGGTGTCGCCCCCTCTCCACGAGGTGGTGGTCGCCATGGCCTTTCGCTCCACCGCCACACAGTTTGCTGGTGGTGGACGCCATCCTGGGTCCGTCCCAGAACTGGATGACCGAGCAGCTCCTGCGGACGCTGGGGGCGGAGTTGGGAGCCGGGGGAAGCTGGCGGGAGGGGATGCGCCTGGAGCGGGGTTGGCTCCAGGGTACGGCCGGCGTGGACTCGCTGGACG
>CAYQVI010000163.1:0-8641 GCA_964420725.1 uncultured Gemmatimonadaceae bacterium
AGTCCAGGGGGCTCCGGATCCCCAGGGCCCAGAGGGTGGTGGGGGCCACGTCCAGGAGGGTGCTCTCCCCCAGTCGCCCCCCCGCCCGGATCCCCGGGCCTTGGAGGATCAGGGGGACCTGCAGGTCCTCCGGACTTCCGGAGCCATGCTGGAAATCCCCCAGCGCGCCGCCGCCTCCGTGGGGCGAGGTCACCAGGAAGATCGTGGGGGGCTGACCCGGCCCCCGGGCCGCCTCCACCAGCACCCCCAGGGCGCTGTCGGCGGCCAGGACGGCCTCCCCGTACTCCGGCGAGCGCCAGCCGTGGGCGTGCCCCGCCACATCCGGATCGGGGAAGTGGACGAAGAGGAGCGCCACCGAGGAGTCCGCCAGCACCTCCAGCGCCGGCTCCAGCGCCGCCCGGGCGGAGGCTGCCGTCAGGGTCAACCGGTCCAGCCCGAAGGCCTGTCGGCACTCCAGGATCTCCCCGAATCCCGACAGCGGCCCCTCCCGGCTCATCACCGCCGCCCCGGAGGCGCCGTTCCGCCGGGCCCTCCGGAAGAGGGGATCCAGCCCCGCCATCTCCTGGCTCACCTCCATCCGGTCCGAGTGGATGCCATGCTCGTCCGGGGGGACCCCCGCCAGCATGGAGAGATGGGCGGGGACGGTGAGGGAGGGGAGGACGGTGGTGGCCCGGTCCGTCCAGCTCCCCCCGGCGGCCAGCGCCGTGAGGACCGGGGGGGCGTGGCGCTCCAGTGCATCCCCCCGTAGCCCCTCGATGGAGACCACCACCACCCGTCGGGCGGGAGCCACCACCGGCCGGACATCCCGGGTCAGCACGTCGGTGCCCAGGACGAAGGCGAAGACCGACCCCTCCCCCGCCTCCGGCCCGGAGCGCACCAGGTGGGTGGAGGCCCTCCCCCGGGCATCGGTGGTGTCGGTGAAGGCGGCCACCTCCCCACTGGCGGCGAAGAGCACCGGCCAGTTCTCCAGGGGGAGGCCGTCGGTGTCCAGGAGGGTCACCTCCAGGAGGGAGTCCGGGTGCGGCAGGGAGGGAAACCCCACCGCCCCGGTGGAGGGCTCGAAGACGATCCGCCCCGGCGCCCGGTCCACCCGGAACCCGAAGGCCACCCGGGCGGACCCCACCCGGGCCTCCACGACCCCCTCCCCCGCCCGGGCGTCCAGGAGGAAGGTCTCGGCGGTTCCGGAACCGTCGGTGACGGCCACGGGCTGGGAGAGGATCCCGCCTCCCGGGTAGGAGGGGTCCACCGAGAACCGCACGTCCACGCCCGCCAACGGGGCTCCCCGGGCGTCCAGGAGCTGCACCCGGAAGGGGGCCGGGGAGCGCTTTCCACCCTGGATGACCTGGTCCTCCCCGGAGAGGGCCGCCAGCACCGGGGGAGGGGGGGCATCCACGGCCGAGGGGCCCGGATCGTCTCCGCACCCGGCAAGGAGGAGCCCGGCACCCACCAGGAGGGACCGGAGTCGCGGAGTCGGGCGCCGGGCCCCGGGGCTGCGGCACGGCCTCCTGGCGCCCTGTCGTCGGGAGGAAGGGTCGGGGCCGGGGGCCTGCACCACGCACCGCCTCATCGGATGGGGATCTCCCCGTGGAGCGTCACCACCCAGGAGAAGCGCTCATCCCCCGTCACCACGATGGTCCGGTTCCCCTGGACCCGGTTCCGGGTGGCCAGGTGCAGCCTCTCCGCCCCCTCCAGCCGGGAAAGATCCAGGAGGAAGCTCCGGGCCAGCCGCTCCGGGGTCCCCGGGGCCGACGGAGGGAGAGGAAGAGGGGTGTAGAGGGCCGCCCCGTCGGTGAAGAGGGCCTCCACCCGGGGAGCCACCGAGAGGAGCCCCTCCACCGCCACCGGCACGGCGCTCTCCAGGACCACGTCCAGCACCACCCGGGCATCCCCCGGGCGAAGGCGGTCCGCCAGCGCCGCCGGGAGTTCCAGGGGGCGGAGGGGGAGGTTCAGGTCCGCATCCTGGAGGACCACCGACACCTCCCCCGCCACCACGTCCCGGAGCTCCACCACCGTCCGGATCCCCATGTCCGGGGTCAGGGGAACCGTGTCGCAGCCGCTCCCCGGGATCTCCCCCCGGACCCGGGCCACCACATCCCGGTGCAGCTCCAGCCCCGCCAGCTCGAACTCCACCCTGAGCGTGTCCCCCGGCGGGAACGACTCCTCCACCCGGACCGAGTCCAGCACCCCCCCCGTCCTCCGGTCCAGGAGGAGGATGGCCAGGTGCCCGATCTCCCCCTCGCCGGCGTCCAGCAGGTCGAAGTTGATCCCGTTCACCAGGGCGATCCGGGCCGTCCCCGCGGTGAGGGTGGCGCTGGAGATCCCCTGGGGAAGGGGGACGGGCCAGTCGAAGGGGGTGATCTCCAGGGCGGGGATGGGCCCCTCGAAGCAGGTGCAGAACTCGCAGACGTCCTCCAGCAGGACGTTGGTGACAGTGGTGAGGGAATCCACCCGGAAGCCCCCGGGAACCCGGCTCACCCCGCTGGGGAGGAGGCCGTCCACATCCACCGTGTCTGCGGCCACCACCAGGGTCCACGAGGTCTGCCAGTCGGGAAGCCCCGTGGGGATGTCGCACGCGCCGCTCCCCAGGGAGAGCCCCAGGAGAAGGAGGACGGAGAGGGGGGTGCGGCGGGAGGGCATGGGACCCCGATGGACTCCCCGGGGGCGGGCCCGGACTGGAGGGATGTTGGACGCCGGGGTGCGGGTGCCCGTAGCTTCCCGCGTTCCGGTCCCGGCGTCCGTTCCTGGCACGGGAACAGGGTCTGCCCCCGGTCTTGAGGAAGGTATCGCATGGAGGAGGGAGGTGGGGAGGGAGGAGTCCCCCGACGCCGGTCGGGGCCCGGGTGGCTGGTGGCCGCGGCCTTCATCGGGCCTGGCACCGTCACCACCGCCACGGTGGCCGGTGCCCGGTTCGGATCCACCCTCCTCTGGGCGCTGGTCTTCTCCACCCTGGCCACGGTGGCCCTCCAGGAGATGAGTGCCCGCCTGGGTCTGGTCTCCGGAGGGGGGCTGGGCGAGGCCATCCGGGGGCGGTTCCGTGGGGGGGTGGGTCGGGTGCTGGCGGTGGCGCTGGTGGTCTCCGCCATCGGGATCGGGAATGCCGCCTATCAGACCGGGAACCTCCTGGGTGCGGCGCTGGGGATCCAGGCGGCGGTGGGGGGAGAGGTCCGCTGGTGGGCGTTGGCGGTGGCGGCGGTGGCGGCGGGACTCCTCATCTCGGGGAGTTACCGGATCCTCCAGCGGGTGCTGGGGGGGCTGGTGGCCCTCATGGCCCTGGGCTTCGTCTTCACGGCGCTGGCGGTGCGCCCCGACTGGGGGGAGCTGGTGCGGGGCGCCCTGGTTCCGGTCCTTCCGCCGGGGGGACTCCTCCTGGCCCTGGGGCTGGTGGGGACCACGGTGGTCCCCTACAACCTCTTCCTCCACGCCGCAGCGGTCCGGGAGCAGTGGGGAGGGGCGGGGGACCTGGGGCTGGCTCGCCGGGACCTGTTCCTCTCGATCCTGGTGGGGGGGGCGGTGAGTGGCGCCATCCTGGTGACGGCGGCGGGGACGCTGGCCGGGGGAGGGGGAACGGTGACCTCGGCCGGAGACATGGCGCTGGCCCTGGAGCCGGTGCTGGGGTGGGGAGGGAGGGCCCTTTTCGCGGTGGGGCTCTTCGCCGCAGGGCTCACCTCGGCGGTGACCGCCCCCCTGGCGGCCGGGTGGGCGGTGGCGGGGGCCATGGGGTGGCGTATGGAGCTCCGGGCGCCGGCAGTGCGGGGGGTTCAGCTCACCGTCCTTTTGGTGGGAACCGCCTTCGCCGCCACCGGCATCCGTCCGGTCCCGGCCATCCTCTTCGCTCAGGCGGCCAACGGGCTCCTCCTCCCGGCGGTGGCGATCTTTCTCCTGCTGGCGGTGAACGACTCCCGGATCATGGGAGACCACCGGAATCGGAGTCTGTCGAACCTGGTGGGGTTCCTGGTGGTGGCCGTGACGTTGGTCCTGGGGGGGCGGGGACTGCTCCAGGCCTTCGGTCTCCTCTGAGCCCATCGGGCCATTGATCCGCCCCCGGCCCCCGGGCATCTTCCCGGGGTGTCCCGTCCCACCTCCCTCCACCCTGGTGGCCCCGTGCCCGGAGCCCTCTCGAAGTCCACGCCGCAGCGGCCGCCGGCCCGGTTTCCCGACTTCCTCCTCCAGTCCCCCGGAGCCTTTCGATGACGGCGGAGGGGGAGGCCAGGAAGGCGCTGAACCGCCTCCGGAGGGCGCTGGAGAAGAGCGTCCGGGAGCTGGAGGCGGTGCGGGGGTCGCTGCGCCACGCCGAGGGGGAGGACTTCCCCCGGGACGCCTACGACGGGGCGCTGGACCGGATCTCCGAGCTGGTGGCCTTCGTGGATGAGGAGGGGGAGCGCCTCCAGGCGAAGATCCTCCAGGCGGGAGGGCTGGAGCCGGGACGCATCCGGCGCTCCTCCGCCCGGGAGGGGTGACCCCGGATGGCCATGGGGGGGGAGGTGGAGGCGGAGCTTTCGGCGGTGCGGGAGGTGCTCCTGGAGGTCATGGGGGGGGAGGGTGAGCCGCTGGCCGCTGAGGAGGACTTTGCCCGCCTGGCCCTTCGCATCTTCCGGCTCCAGTGCCGGGCGAACGCGGTCTACGGCGCCTTCGTCCGGGGGCGGGGGATCGATCCGGAGGGGGTGGATGACTGGCGCTCCATTCCCCCGGTGCCCACCGCGGCCTTCCGGGAGTTCCCCCTGGTGACCGGATCCCCCGGGCCGGACGCCCTGGTCTTCCGCACCTCCGGCACCACCGGGGGGCGGGAACGGCGGGGGGAGCACCATGTGGCGGACCCCTCCATCTACCATGCGTCGCTCCTCCCCCCCTTCCGGCAGGCGCTGCTCCCGGATGGCGCGGGGCTCCCGGTGGCGGCCCTCCTGCCCCCTCCCTCCCTGGTCCCCGATTCCTCCCTGGGGCACATGGTGCAGGTGGTGATGGATCGGCTGGCTGCCCCGGGGGGAGGGTGGTTCGTGGATGCCTCCGGGGCCATCGACGAGGCTGCCTTCCTGGGGCTCCTGGAAGAGGCAACGGCTGCGGGGACCCCCCTCCTCCTGGTGGGGACGGCCTTCGCCTGGGTCCACTGGATGGACCTCATGGACGCCCGGGGCATCCGCCTGGCCCTCCCCCGGGGGAGTCGGATCATGGAGACCGGGGGCTTCAAGGGGCGCTCCCGCTCCGTGCCCCGGGACGACCTCTACGCCGGACTCTCGGAGCGGCTGGGGATCCCCCTGGCGGCCATCGTCAACGAGTACGGGATGACGGAGCTCCTCTCCCAGTTCTACGAGCCGGTGCTCTCCGGGGAGGCCCCGGCGGAGCCCGGGGAGCGGTATCACGTGGGGCCCTCCTGGGTCCGGACCAGGGTGCTCCACCCCGAGACGCTGGAGGAGGTCCCCCCGGGGCAGGCGGGACTCCTCTGCCATGTGGACCTGGCGAATCTGCGCTCCGTCATGGCGGTCCTCACCAGCGACCTGGGGGTGCGGGTGGGGACGGGGTTCCGGGTGCTGGGGCGGGCTCCGGGGGCGGAACCCCGGGGGTGCTCCCTGGTGATGGAGGAACTTCTGGCCCCCCGGGAGCGTGGGGGGTGATGGCCCCCCTCTCCCGGGGAACGACCTGGAGCCTTCCGGGGGGGGCTCCCCCCGGCGCTGTAGCGGAGTCGCTGGAGATGGGGACGGGGATGCCCCTGGCCTGGCTCCGGCTGGAGCGCTCCCAGGTGGCGGCGGTGGGAGCCCGCCTCCGGGCCGCCCGGGACGAGGCGCTCCTGGAGGTGGAGACCGGGGAGCTGGTGGAGATCCTGGGCCGGGTGGGAGAGCGCTTCCTGGAGGAGGGGGACCCCCTCCGGATCGAGGCGCTGGAGGGGCTCCCCCGGTGGTCGGGGATCTCTCCGGAGATGGCCCGGGCCGTAGTGGACGGGATGGCCCGGGACTGGACCCGCAGGAGCCTCCGGCGACTGGTGGAGTCCGACTTCCCCGATCCCGGGGTCCTCCATCATTTCGTCCCGGGGGGACGGCCCCACTCCCGGCAACGGGCGCTGGGGGATCCGCTCCTGGTGCAGGTGGTCTCCGGGAGTGTCCCCGGGGTCTCGGGTACCGCCCTCCTCCGGGGGCTTCTGGTCCGGTCCGCCACCGTGGTGAAGCCCGGGCGGGGGGACATCCTCCTCCCGCTCCTCCTGGCCGCCGGCATCGGGGAGGAGCATCCGGGGGTGTCCCGGGCGCTGATGATCCACTACTGGCCCGGAGGGGACGAGAGCGCCCGGGGGGTGGAGCAGGGGTGGTTGGCGGAGGCGGACCGGGTGGTGGTGTATGGCGGTCCCGAGGCGGTGGAGGGGGCGCGGCGGGGATCCAGGGAGGGGGTGCCGGTGGTGGCCTATCCCCACCGCCTCAGCCTGGGAATGGTGGGGCGGGAGAGGGCCGGGCCGGCGGGTGCGCCCCTCCTCCGGGATGCCGCCCGGGCCCTGAGCCTCTTCGATGGCCGGGGGTGCGTCACCCCCCAGCTGCTCTTCGTGGAGGAGGGGGGGGAGTGGACCGGCGAGGAATGGGCCCAACGTCTGGCGGTGGAGCTGGAGGGGATGGCCCACGAACTCCCCCCCGGGAAGCTCACCCCGGGGGAGGCGGCAGCCATCCAGCAGATCCGGGGTGCTGCGGAGATGCGGGAGGCGGCGGGGCTGGGGGATCGGCTGTGGCGGGGGGAGGGAACGGGCTGGACCGTGATCCTGGACCGGGGGAGTGGGCTCCGGGGGTCCTGTCCCGGTCGGGTGGTGCGGGTGGTTCCGGTGCAGGAACTGGAGGAGGTCCCCGGGCTGCTGGCCGCGGTGGGGCCGCTCCTCCAGACCGTGGCGCTGGAGGTGGAGGATGAGCGGAAGGCCGGTCTCAGCGAGGCTCTGGCCCGGGCGGGCGTCTCACGGATGACCACCCTGGCCGCCATGCCCTGGCCTCCCCCGTGGTGGCACCACGATGGCGTGCCTCCGCTGGGAGCCCTGGTGCGGTGGAGCGATCTGGAGGGGGATCCTGGCCGCCCTCCGCCGGGGTAGGGAGAAGGGGACGACCTGGCTGCCGACCCGGTCCTACTCCTCGACGGGCTGCTCGGACCGCCAGATCACCATCTGACGGATTCCGTTGGAGTTCTCCTCCACCCGCACGGTGAGGAGGTCCCCCTCATCCAGTCCCATGTCGTCCCGCATTTCCTGCGGAATGGTGATGCGGCCTCCGACGCCGACCGTGACGTCGCCGTAATAGAGCGTGCGGTAGATGGCCATCCATTCTCCTTCGTATGGGCCGGGCTCCGGAGCGGGTGCTCGCCCCGGAGAAGAGAGGGTCCGGGATCGGCGCAGGGGGGTGAGGCGCGGGATCCGGGAAGAGGAAAGCATTTCTACTACCCCCCCCGCCCCGGGAGGATCCCGTGGGACGCCTCATTCCACGATCGTGTGGGTGAAGGGTCGGGAGGGGAGTGACGTACTCCCATCGACATCCCTTCCAGGGGGAGTGCCTCCCTGGGATTCCTGGAGCCGGAGCTGGAACCGATGGCATCCCTGAACGGGAATGGACTCGTGGTGGAACTCAGGGGCGTCTCCAAGCGCTTCGGGAGCCACACCGCCGTGGCGGAGCTGGAGCTGGAGATCCCCCGGGGGAGCATCTACGGGCTCCTGGGGCCCAATGGCTCGGGGAAGACCACCACGATCCGGATGATCCTGGGGATCCTCCTGCCGGACACGGGCACCGTGGAGCTCTTCGGGGCGGAGCCCTCGGTCCACCGGGCCACCCGGGTGGGATATCTCCCGGAGGAGCGGGGGGTCTACCGGAAGATGAAGGTCCTGGATCTCCTCCTCTTCCTGGGGGAGATCCGGGGGGTGTCCCGGGGGGAGGCCCGGAAGCGGGCGCTGCACTGGCTGGAGCGACTGGGGCTTCCGGAGTGGGGCCATCGGAAGGTGGAGGACCTTTCCAAGGGGATGCAGCAGAAGGTCCAGTTCATCGGGACTGTCATCCACGAGCCGGAGCTCCTCATCCTGGACGAGCCCTTCAGCGGTCTGGACCCCCTGAACCAGGACGTTCTGGACGGCATCGTCCGGGAGATCAGCGCCGGAGGCACCACCATCCTCTTCTCCACCCATCTCATGGATCATGCGGAGCGGCTCTGTCAGCGGGTCTGCCTCATCTCCCGGTCCCGGAAGGTGCTGGACGGGGACATGAAGGAGCTCCGCCGGCAGGAGGCCCGGGGGGTGGTGGCGGTCTCCTTCGAAGGGGACGACGGATGGATCCGGGGACCGGGGGTCCTGGATGTGGAGGTGCGGAGGGACGGGCAGCGGCACGTCCTCCTGCAGGAGGGAATGGACCCCGGGGAGATCCTCCGCAGGGGGGTGGAGAGCGGGGTGGTGATCCACCGCTTCGAGGTGGTGGAGCCCAGCCTCCACGAGATCTTCGTGCGGCACGCCGGGCCCGAGGCTGCTCGGGACGCCGGGGTGCCCCGCCTCTCCACTGTGGGGGCGGACCGATGAAGGGGATGATGCCGGTGCTCCGGAGGGAGTACCTGGAGCGGGTGCGGACCCGGGTGTTCGTCCTCTCCACGCTGGGCCTCCCCCTCTTCATGGCGCTGATCTTCGCCGTACCGGCGATGATGGGCGCCCGGG
>CAYQVI010000164.1:0-8402 GCA_964420725.1 uncultured Gemmatimonadaceae bacterium
GTGGGTGGCGGGCGCCTGGTGCTGGTGCCGGGGATGGGCTCCTTCCCCGGAGGCCTCGATGCGGCCACCCGGGGGGACACGGTGGTGGTGGAGGCAGGGGCTCCCATCGCCGGGGACGTCCCCGGCATCTGGGACCCGACGGGGGGACCGCCCCCCGGCCCCGGATCCTCCACTCTGTTGGCGGGGGAGGTGTGGGTTCCCGGGGCCCTCCTCCACCCCGGCGCTCCGGTGCCAGGAGCCCGGATCCCCCTCACCGGAACCGACGGCCGACCGGCCGCCGCCGCCCTTCCCCTGGGGCAGGGGTGCCTGGTGCTGGCGGGCTTCAGGCTGGAGGGGGGAGCGCTCCCCCTCCACCCGGCCTACCCCCGCCTCCTGGAGGAGCTGGCCGGAGCGTGCCGCCCGGCCGCAGCGGGTTCCGGAGCGCTGGACCGGGGGGCGCTGGAGCTCCTCCATGGCGTCGACCTCCCCCGCCGGGTGGGGCTGGAGGGTCTTTCCTCCCAGGCCGGGATCGACCTCTCCCGTTGGTTTCTTCTGGCCGCCCTCCTCCTGGCGATCCTGGAGACCTTCCTGGGGTACCGGAAGACATGAACGGTTCCCCCTCCTCCACCGCTCCCCTGGACGACCTCCAGGAGGTCCGCCGGCTCCTCCGGGAGCTCCGGGGGCGATGGCGTGTGCGTGTGGCGCTGGGGACCTTCCTTGGAGCGGTGGCGGCGGGAGCCGCGGGGCTGGCGCTCCTGGTGGTCCTGGACCGCCTGGCGGGAGGAAGCGTTCCCGGGGCCGGTCCACTCCTCCGGTGGATCCCCCTGGCGCTGCCGCTGGGGGTCCTGGTCCGGGGTGCCCTGGTGCTGGCCCGTCCCCCTTCGGATCGGGAGCTGGCCCTCCAGGCCGAGAGCCGGGACCCGTCGCTGGATCACCTCCTCCTCACCGCGCTGGCTGGCGGGGGGGGTGGCGGCGTGCGTGCGGCCTTCGTGGCCAGGGTCCGGTCTCGCCTGGATGGGGTCCGGGTGGCGCGGCTCTCCCCCATGGGACTCACCTCCCCCGCGGGGTGGGCAGCGGGGGTGCTGGCGCTGGCTGCGATCCTCCTCTTCACGACGCCCGGCGGCCCCTCGGCGCTCTGGGCCCGCTGGGGGGAAGGGGGTGCTGGGGAGGGGGGGGCGACCGCGGCAGGGCCGGGCTTCCGGAGCGGCCCTGAGGCCTTCCCCGAACCCTCCCTTTCCCGGAGTCTGGAGGTGCAGGCGACCCCCCCGGCCTACACCGGGCTTCCCGCGGTGGCACTCCCTGCGGACGAGCCGCTGGCCCTGCTGGTGGGCACCCGGGTGAGGGTGGAGGGGTCGGGTACACCCCCCGCCGCCCGGGTGGTGGGGGGGGCTGCGGTGGAGGTGGATTCCGGTGGGGATCGGTGGTCCCTCACCTGGAGGGTGGCTCCCGGCGAGAAGGGTCTGCTTCTCCAGCGACCGGTGCCGGAGGGGGGCCAACCGGACGAACACCTTCTGGTGGCAGAGCCGGTGGCGGATGCTCCCCCCGTGGTGGAGCTGGACGAGCCGGGGGGGGATCTGGTGGTGGCGGCGGGGGGGGGAGAACTCTCCTTCCGGGCGCGGGCAGAGGACGATCATGGGGTGGCGGATCTCCGCCTCACCTGGCTCCGGACCCGGGGGGGCGGGGAGTCCTTCGCCTTCGACCAGGGGGAACTGCCGTGGGATGCCGCCGACCGGGCACCGGACGGGGTCCTGCAGGGGGCGCTCCTCCTCCCCCTGGAGACGCTGGAACTCCGTCCCGGGGACGTGGTCCACTTCCGGGCCATGGCTCGGGACTGGAACGATGTGACGGGGCCGGGGGAAGGGGTCTCCTCCACCCGCATCCTCCGGGTGGCCCGTCCCGATGAGGCCCATCTGATCACCTCCCTGGTGGGGCTCCCCCTGGAGGTGGAACGGGACCCGGTTCTGAGCCAGCGGATGATCCTGCTGCTGACCCAGCGCCTCCTGACGGAGATGGAGGCGGGGCTGCCCCGGGATTCCATCCTCCCACGCTCCATGGCCATCGCCGGCGAACAGCGACGTCTCCGGCAACAGGTGGGGGAACAGGTCTACGTTCGGGCCACCGGTGCCATGCAGGAGCCCACCCTCCACCTGGGGTACCAGGAGGTGGAGGAGGATCCGGCGTCGGCCCGGGCCGACGAGCGCTTCCGCTCCCTCCCTCCGGCCCTCCTCCCCGACAGCCTGGCGGAGCTCCTCCGGGAGCGGGAGCGCCGGGAGCTCCAGGCCCATGGGGGGCTACCGGACGATCCCTCGGTGACCGGAGGGCGATCCGGGACCCGGGTCCTCTCCGAGACCGGCCCCCAGGGGCACACCCATGACGCGTCGCCCATCCTCTCGGTGAACAACGAACTCCTTCGGGTCCACGACTGGATGTGGGACGCGGAGCGCTTCCTCCTCCAGGGGGAGCCGGCGGGGTCGGTTCCCCCCCAGGAGCTGGCGCTGGCGGAACTCCAGCGCCTCCGGGAGGCGGAGCGGGTGTTCGCCCGGGGACGGACCACCGTGGCCCCCGTGGATGTGGCCGCCGTCCGGGGGACGGGCAGGACCGATGGAGTGGAGCCGGGGCGCCGGGTCGCTGGTGATCCCCTCCCCTCGGTCTCCGCCCGGGCGGGAGCGCTGGAACGGCTGGCGGGAGAGCTGGATGCCCTTTCGGTTGCCGAGGGACTCCGGCGCCTCCGGGAACAGGCCCTCCTGCTGATGGAGGATCCCGCCATCTCCGCAACGGTCCCCTCCCTCCTCTCCCGGGCCGCCTCCGCCCTGTCGGAGGGGAGGGGCCGTGAGGCCCGGGTGCTGGTCCTGGAAGCCCGGGGGGCGCTGGCTCCTGCAGGAGTGGAAGCCTCCACCCGGAGTTCCACACCCTCCGCCTCCCCACTGGAGGGTGGATATCTCAGGCGGATCCGGATCCTCGGCGGTGGGGGAGGAGGATGACCGCCTTCGTCTTCGCTACCCTCCGCTACGCCTCCGGGAACTGGGATTCTGCTCCCCTGGTGCCGTCGAATCTCATCCACTCCCTGGCCCAGTACACCGACATCCCGGTGGAGCCCGAGGGGGTGGTGGTGGATCTCGCCACTCCCGAGCTCTTCCGATATCCCTTTGCCTTCATGACCGGGCACCTGCCGGTGCACTTCACCGCCCCGGAGGCCAGGAACCTGGAGCTCTACGTCCAGAGGGGGGGCTTCCTCTTTGTGGACGATCACAACCACGACATCGACGGCGCCTTCCACCGGACCTTCGTCTCGGAGGTGGCCCGGATCCTGGGGCCCGACGCCCTGCAGCCCCTCCCCTCGGATCACGAGCTGTACAGGGCCTTCTTCACCTTCGAGGATGGCCCTCCGGTCACCGGCCACGAGTTGAACGGATGGGGGGACGGCCTGATCCACGAGGAACTCCACGCCGTGGAGGTGGATGGCCGGATCGGGCTCCTGTATTCCAACAAGGACTACGCCTCCGAGTGGAACTACCACGCGGTGAACAAGCGCTTCCTGGGGGTGGACAACACCCGCTTCGGGGTGAACATCCTCGTCTACGCCCTGACCCGGTAGCGTCGTGCCTCCACCGCTGCGGGTTCCCCTGGCGCTGCGCCTCCTTCTCCTCACGGGGCTGGTCCTCCTCCTGTTCTTCCATGGCTCCCGGGGGGGAGGAGAAGGGGCTCCGGTCTCCCTGGAGGTGGTGGATGCGGAGTCGGCTGAGCGACTCCTGGCCATGGACCCCCCACCCGCGGTGGTGCGCCGCACCTCCACGGCTCCCCCGGACCCCGGGGAGCTACTTCGCATCCGGGCGCTCTCGCCGGCAGTCCCGCTGGAGATCTCCCTCCCGGGGGACCCTCCCCCCCTCCGGCTGGACCCGCCCCGGTGGGCCAGGGCGGAGCGGGCGGGGGCATTGAGGGCAGCACTCCACGGGACTCCCGGTGGGGTGGTGCAGCTCGTGGTTGAGGGAGATGCGGGAGTCCAGGACACACTGGAGGTGATACTGGATTCGGAAGGAGCGGCCGAGGTCGTCCTCCCCTTCCGCCCGGTCCGGGACGGATGGCACCAGTGGAGGGCCATCGCCGGAGGAGACACGGCCCGTGGAGGTGTGCTGGTGGCTCCCCCCCGTCCGATCCGGGTGCTGGCGCTGGCGGGAGGGGCCGGTTGGGAGGCCCGCTTCGTGCTACGGGCGCTTGAGGAGAGCGGGGTCCCGGTGACGCTCCGCCAGCCCCTGGGAGGAGGACGCTGGGTGGTGGGCTCCGCCACGGAGGGGATGCTCCCCCTCCCCTCCCTGGAAGAGCTGGATGTCCTCCTCCTCCTCCCCGGTGGGGAGCTCCCCGGCGCCCTGGCCACCGGGCTCCTGGAGTGGGTGGCCGGGGGGGGCGGGGTGGTGGCGGTGGCGGCGGAGGGTGAACCCTTCGCCCTCCCCGGACTTCTTCCGCTGGGGGTGTCGGGGCGGGAGCAGGAGGTGTCGGCATCGGCGCTGGAGTGGACCCTCCCCCCTGAACTGGTCCCCCTCCCACCGCTGGCCCTGGAGGTCCCGGTCCTCCCCCTGGCGGGACTGGATCCCCCCACCTGGATGGCCGGAGCCGTGGCCCCCGGTGGGGACGCGCCCCTCCTGGCCCTCCGGGGAGTGGGCTCCGGGCGGCTGGCGGTGGCGGGGCTCCCGGCCACCTGGCTCTGGCGCATGGAGGGGGGCGCCCTGGCGGAGCACCGGAGCTTCTGGCGCCGGATGATGGAATGGGGGGCCGGGGGCGGGGACCGGAGGGTGTGGGTCATGCCCTCGGGGGAGGAGGTCCCGGGGGCGGTGGTCCGGCTGCCGGTGGAGTGGACCGGCCCCGGGGCCCCCCCGCTTCGCCTGCGCCACCCGGATGGGACCGAGGATTCCCTGGAGGTGGCGGTCCTGTCGCCGGGGCGGGGGACCACCGCCTTCGTCCCCGGCGCCGAGGGTCTCCATGTCATCCTGGACGCTTCCGGGGAGGGGATTGCGGCGATTCCGGTCTCCGGGAGCGCCCCACCTGCGCCGGGGGCCTTCCCCGCTGCGGTGCGCCTGGCCGGGGCCTCCGGGGGGGGCGTCGCCCCGGGGGGCGGGGCGGTGGGTGGCGAGGCCGGTGACCCCCTCCCTCGAGGGGCCCCCCACGGCGTGACCGCCCTCCTCCTCCTGGGGCTGCTGGCCCTGCCGGCGCTGGGGGAGTGGACCCTCCGCCGGCTGCGTGGGATTCCCTGACTTGACCACATCCCCTCCCCCCTTTCACTTCACCCTTCCCGTGCCGTCCGTCTCCAGGGGAACACCGCCATGAAGCGTCGCGAATTCATCCAGACCGGGGCCGCCACCACCGCGGGGCTGATTCTGGCTCCCGGCTCCCTCTTCGGAGGCCTTCCCCCCCGGAGGCAGCCCTCGGTGGGGGATGCATTCAACCGGGATCTGGCCGCCAGGGCGCTGGACACCGCCCGCATGGTGGGGGCCGACTACGCCGACGTGCGGATCAATCTGAACCGGACCCGCTTCGTCTCCACCCGGGAGCGACGGGTCACCGGCGCGTCGGAGAACAGCAGTGCCGGTTTCGGGATCCGGGTCCTGGTGGGAGGCACCTGGGGCTTCGCCGCCAGCGACCAGATCACCCCCGGCGAGGTGGAACGGGTGGCCCGGGTGGCGGTGGCACAGGCCCGGGCGAACCGGGCGGCGCAGCGCCGTCCCGTGGAGCTGGCCCCCCTGGACTGGACCGGGGAAGGGGAGTGGCGGAGCCCCATCCGGGTGGATCCGTTCACCATTCCCATCGAGGAGATGGTGGCGCTCCTCTTCGAGACGAATGCCGCCGCCCTCACCGTGTCGGGGGCCCGGTTCTGCACGTCCTCCCTGTCCTTCGTGAAGGAAGAGAAGTTCTTCGCCTCCACCGACGGCATCATCACCGACCAGACCGTCCACCGCTGCTGGCCACAGGTGTCGGTGACGGCCGTCTCCCCGGACGGAGGGAACTTCCAGTCCCGGAACTCCACCTCCATGCAGCCCATGGGGCTGGGGTACGAGTACGTCCTGGACCAGGATCTCCCGGGGCAGGCCCCCGGCTGGGCCGAGGATGCGGTGCAGATGCTCTCGGCCCGCTCCGTGGATCCGGGACTATGGGATCTGGTCCTCCTCCCCAGCCACCTCTTCCTCACCATCCATGAGGCGGTGGCCCACCCCACGGAGCTGGACCGGATCTTCGGATTCGAGGCCAACTACGCCGGCACCTCCTTCATCCACCCGGTGGAGGAGTACCTGGGGCGCTTCCGGTACGGGCCGGAGTTCGTCCAGTTCGAGGGGGAGCGCTCGGCGCCGGGGGGGCTGGCCACCGTGGGGTGGGACGACGAGGGGGTTCAGCCCCGTACCTACTCCATCGTGAAGGACGGGGTGCTGAACGACCTCCAGACCACCCGGGAACAGGCCCTCTGGCTGGCGGACTGGTACGCCGCCAGGGGCGAGGAGCCCCGCTCCCACGGCAATTCCTACGCCCAGAGCTGGTCCGATGTGCAGTTCCAGCGGATGCCCAACGTCAACCTCCGCCCCAACGCCGAGCGTGACGTCTCCCTGGACGAGCTGCTGGACGGGGTGGAGAAGGGGATCCTCATCGAGGGACGGGGCTCCTACTCCATCGACCAGCAGCGCTACAACGCCCAGTTCGGCGGGCAGGTCTTCCAGGAGATCCGCAACGGGAGGGTGGTGGGGATGCTGAAGGACGTGGCCTACCAGATCCGCACCCCGGAGTTCTGGGGCTCCCTGGACCTCCTGGGAGGCGAATCCACCTACCAGTTGGGGGGGACCTTCAACGACGGGAAGGGGCAGCCCTCCCAGTCCAATGCGGTATCCCACGGCTGCCCGGCAGCGCGCTTCCGGGGGGTCACGGTGATCAACACCGGTCGCTCGTTCTGACCCGCAGGGGGCTCGCCATGGTGGAGGGAGGAGCGAGACCCGGGGGATCCCCCCTGGCGGAGCTGCCGGAGATGCTGTCCCGGGTCCTGGAGCGGCGGGTGGGGACCTCCGGGCGCTGGGTGCAGGGAATCCAGGGTCCGGTGGGGTCGGGAAAGTCCACCCTGGTGGGGGGGCTGGCCCAGCGGCTCTCGAGGCAGGGGATCCCCACGGCCATCCTTTCCCTGGACGACCTGTACCGCCCCTACTCCCCCGATGGGCCTGGACGCGGCCCTCCGGGGAGCCACGACGTGGGCGCGGGGGTCCGGGTGCTGGAGGCGTTCCGGGCCGGCGAGGGCCCCCTCTCCCTCCCCCGCTTCGACAAGGCGGCCCGGGATGGAGCAGGGGATCGGGTAGAGGACGAGGTGGTGGGGAGCCCCCGGATCCTCCTCTTCGAGGGGTGGTTCCTGGGGTGCTCCGCCGCGCCGGGTTACGGGGCCCTCTGGGGACCGGTGGACGACCTCTGGGTCGTCCGGGCCCCGGGGGAGGCCCAGATCCGGGAGTGGCGGCACCAGGCGGAGGAGGGGCGGCGCAGGGCGGGGCATGGTCTCTCCGTCGAGGAGGTGGACGCCCTCCTGGACCGGATGCTGGGGGCCCTTCCCCCGGCGCTGCACGGGGCGGTGACGCCCCCCCCCGGCGACCCCCGGGATCCCCCGGAGACGGTCCCCCCCACCTCCTTGGTGGTGGACCTCGACGCCCGCCGGAGGGTCGTACGGGTGCGGGCGGCGGCCATCCGGGTCCCCCCTCCACGGCCCTTGTCCCCTTCCGATCCATGAACCACGTTAGCCCCGTGGGCCCGGTTCGACGGGTGCACCTGTCCTTCCCACCACCAGCAGGCATCCATGAAGAGACGTGACTTCCTCCGGCAGGGTGCTGTGGCGGCCGCAGGCGTGGGCCTCCTCGGCAGCCCGGACCGCCTCCACGGCATCCTCCTTCCCTCCACGGTGGGGCGGGGCTTCGAGCAGGATCGCAGGGCGCTGGCCATGGTGGCGCTGGATGCCGCCCGCTCGGCGGGAGCCGACTACGCCGATGTGCGGATCAACACCAACCGCACCCAGTTCGTCTCCACCCGTGAGCGGCGGATCAGCGGGCTGGCGGACAACCAGACGTCCGGCTTCGGCGTCCGGGTCCTGGTTCAGGGCACCTGGGGCTTCGCCGCCAGCGGGACGGTGGATCCCGACGAGGTGGCTCGCATCGCCCGGGTGGCGGTGGCCCAGGCCCGGGCCAATCGGGCGGCCCAGCGTCGCCCGGTGGAGTTGGCCCCCACGGAGCCGGAGCCCAATGGCGTCTGGCGGAGCCCCATCCGGACGGACCCCTTCGAGATCCCCATCGAAGACAAGGTGGCCCACCTTCTGGACGCCAACGCGGCGGTCATGGGGGTGGCGGGTGTGCGGTTCGTGAATTCCTCCATGTCCTTCCTCCGGGAGGAGAAGTTCTACGCCAACACCGAGGGGACGG
>CAYQVI010000165.1:0-8390 GCA_964420725.1 uncultured Gemmatimonadaceae bacterium
GGGGTGGTGGACGGCGGAGCCTCCTCCTCCTCCACCGGAGGCGGGGGGGTCCGCGCCGGGGTGGGCTGAGGGGGGGCCGGCCGGGGCTCCGGCTCCGGACGACGCTGCTCCGGGGGCGGGGGCGTGCGCTCCGGCGGCGGCTCCTCCTCGGGAGGGGGTGGCGGAAGCTCCTCCGGTGCCGGGGGAGAGGGATCCGGTGTCTCCACCTCCACCCGGGGGGGCGGCTCGGGCTCGGGGTTGAAGTCCCCCTGGATGCTGGGAGGCGGAGAGACCATGACGATCTCGATGGCCTCGAAGAGGATCTCCTCGGGATTGAAGAAGGCCTCCCCGATCCAGGCGCCCAGGACCACCAGGACGTGGACCGCCACGGAGGCGAAGACGGGGCCCCGCCCCGGTCCCCCACGCTGCCGTTCGGTCAACACACGCTCTGCTCCTGTTCCGGGACGGACCCCCGGCGGGAGCCCCTCATTCGTACGATCTCCCCCCTCCGGAGTTCCCCCACACGGACCCGAGGAGGCTCCCGGCTCCTGCCTGGACCCGAGGCGGGAGCCCCGGAGAGGAGCAACGGTCGGTGGAGAGGCTCATCGGTTCCGGTCCGGTTCCGCGATGATGGCCATGCGCACCCCGGACGCAGCCACCGTGGCCATGACTTCCACCCCGGCCCCCCACACCACCGCCGAGTCCCCCCGGATGTACACCAGATCCCGTCCGGAGGCCTCCATGAGCTGGGGAAACGAGCTGCGGAAGTCCGCCCGTTCCACCCGGGTCTCCCCGATGAAGATGGAGCCGTCCCGCTGCACGGAGACGATGAAGGGATCCTCCTGGGTGGTCACCGGCCGCACGTTGGCCCGGGGGAGCTCCACCTCCACCCCCCCCTGCAGGGCCGGGGCGGTGATGATGAAGATCACCAGAAGGGTGAAGGCCACATCCACCAGGCTCGTGACGTTGATCTCCGCCCGGAAATCCAGGGAATTTCCCTTGGGCCGGCGACGGCTCATATCCGGCCCTCCCGGGCCAGCGTCCCGATGAACTCGCTGGAGAACCCTTCCAGTTCACCGGTGAAGAAGGAGAGCTGGGAGACGAAGTAGTTGTAGCCGATCACCGCCGGGATGGCCACGAAGAGCCCCACCACCGTGGTGATGAGGGCCTCCGCCACCCCGGGAGCCACCGCCCCGATGTTGGTGGAGCCGGTGGCGGCGATCCCCAGGAAGGCGTTCATGACGCCGATGACGGTCCCCAGGAGCCCCAGAAGGGGGGAGATCGAGCCCACGATGGAGAGCCAGGGAAGGCCGCTGGAGAGGGCGTCCCGCTCCTCCGACTCCCCCTTCTCCAGCACCATCCGGAGCGCCTCGAGCTGGGTGAGGGAGAGGCCCGGTCCCAGCGGCGCCCCCTCCCGGAGGGACCCCGGGCGGAGTTCCGAGAAGAAGTTCACTCCCTGCCGGAAGACCCGGCTGTAGGGAGACTCCTGGAGGGAGAGGATGGCCTTGTACGCATCCTCCAGCCGCTGCGCCCGCTCCATCTGCTCCAGGAAGGCGTCACCCTGAGCCCTCAGGGCCCGGAATTGCCGGTACTTCCAGAAGATGATGATCCAGCTCAGGAGGGAGAACACCGTCAACACCAGGATGACCACCTTGGTGGGGAAGGTCCCCCCGAGGGCCATGTCCAGGGCGTTCCGGGGCGG
Source organism: uncultured Gemmatimonadaceae bacterium (assembly GCA_964420725.1). Taxonomy (GTDB): domain Bacteria; phylum Gemmatimonadota; class Gemmatimonadetes; order Longimicrobiales; family Gaopeijiaceae; genus CAYQVI01. Next base: position 1,682 of record CAYQVI010000165.1, read on the forward strand.
GGTGATCTGGGCCAGGGAGGCCAGCAGGCTTGCCCCCATCAGACCTGAGCCCCCTGCCGGTCCGCAATCCAGCGGAAGGTCTCGGCCAGCCCTTCATGCAGGGTGCGGGATGGAGCCCAGCCGGTGCTCCGGAGCTTCGCCACGTCCAGGGTGGAGTGCTGGAGCTCGCCGGGACGGGCCGGGGCGTGGGTGCGACCGTACCCCTGCCCCGCCACCGACTCCAGGGCATCCGCCAGCTGGTTCACGCTGGTGGCCACCCCGGTCCCCACATTGAAGGCCCTGGCGTCCAGCCCGGGGGCATCTGCCATCACCACCCGGGAGGCCAGCAGATTCGCCGCCACCACGTCCCCCACGTAGACGTAGTCCCGGGTCTGCGCGCCCTCGCCGAAGATGGTGAGCCCCTCCCCCCGGAGGAGTCGGGTGCTGAAGATGGCCACCACCCCGGCCTCCCCATGGGGATCCTGCCGGGGCCCGTAGACGTTGGAGTACCGCAGCGCCACGTACTCCATGCCGTGGATGGCCCGGTAGTAGTTCAGGTAGTACTCCCCGGTGAGCTTCGTGACGCCGTAGGGGGAGAGAGGGAGCTTGGGGAAGGTCTCCGGAGTGGGGATCACATCCGGCTCCCCGTACACCACCCCGCCGGAGCTGACGTACACCACCCGTTGGGTTCCATGGAGACGGCAGCACTCCAGGAGGTTGAGCAGACCCATCACATTGATGCGGGCATCACACGGCGGGTCCAGGACGGACTTCCGCACGTCGATCTGGGCGGCGTGGTGGCTCACCACATCGAAGCCGCCGGCCTCCTGGAAGACCGCGTCCAGCCCCGGTTCGGCGATGTCCAGCTCCCTGAATGTGGCGGCAGGCGGAATATTCTCCCGCTTCCCGGAGGAAAGGTCGTCCACGATCCACACCTCGTCGCCCCGGGCGATGAAAGCGTCGGCCACGTGGCTGCCGATGAATCCCGCCCCTCCCGTCACGAGCACCCGCCTGCGCACATCCGTCATTCGTCCTCCCCGTCGGGTTGATCACGCTCTCCATGTGCGTCCAGCCCATACATCTTCCGTACCGTACCGGCCAACTCCTCGCCATCGCCCCCCACGCCGTCCCGCAGCATCACCGTGGGCTCGTGGAGGAGCTTGTTCACCAGGCGCCGCGTGAAGGCCTCCAGGCGCTCCCGGTCCCCCGTATCCAGGTGCTCCATCCGCCGGAGGATCCGCTCCGTCTCCTCCCGCCGGACCTCCTCCGCCCGGTCCCGCAGCGATCGGATCAACGGCCCGGCATCCCTGGCCAGGTACCAGCGCCGGAACTCGTCGTGCTGGGCCGTGATGATGCGCCGGGCATCCGGCACCTCCCCCGACCGCTGCTGCAGGTGCTCATCGATGATGTCGCACAGATCGTCGACATTGTAGAGGAACACATTGGGGAGGTCTCCCACCGCGGGATCGATGTCCCGGGGAATGGCGATATCCATCACCAGGAAGGGTCGGTCGACCCCCCCGGGGAACGCCTCCTCCATCTCCTTCCGGGTGATCACCGCACCCCGGGCGGCGGTGGAGGCCACCACGATGTCCGTGTCCCGGAGCGCCCTGGGCAGCTCCTCCAGGGGGATGGCCTCGCCTCCCAGATGCCGGGCCAGGATCTCCGCCCGCTCGAAGGTGCGGTTCACCACCACCCCTCCCCGCACCCCCTCCCGGAGCAGCGCCTTCACGGTGAGCTCCGCTGTGCTGCCGGCCCCCAGGACCAGCACCCGGCGTCCCTTCAGCGGTCCGAAGATCTTCCGGGCCAGCTCCACCGCAACCGAGGCCACCGAGGCCGCCCCCTCCCCCAGGCGGGTCTCGCTCCGGACCCGTCCCCCCACGGAGAGCGCCATCTCGAAGAGACGGTGCAGCACCGGCCCAACCAGCGGCCGGTCCGACACCACCTCCCCGGCGATCTCGAAGGCGGCCCGCACCTGCCCCTGGATCTCCGCCTCTCCCAGCACCAGCGAGTCCAACCCCGCCGTCACCTCGAAGAGATGGTGGACCACCGCATCGCCCCGGACCCGGAAGAGGTAGCGCTCCAGTTCGTCGGTGCGGGAGCGGGCCTTCCGGGCCAGCACCTCCTCGGCGGCCCGGAACTCCCGCTCGTCCGTCCCCGGGACCAGGTAGAGTTCCGTGCGGTTGCAGGTGGAGAGGAGCACGGCCTCCCGGATCCCCCGCTCACCCCGGAGTTCGTCCAGGGCCTGAGCGGCTTCGTCCCGGTCGAAGGCCATGCGCTCCCGGACGTCCACCGGGGCAGTGTGGTGGCTGACGCCGACCACCGCGAGGGGGATGCCGCCCCCGGATCCCTTGGCATGCACGGATGAATCTCCCCTTTCGGGACGTCCCGGTCCAGTGGCGTCCGGGGGGGACGGGAGGAGAGGGTCGATCCTGGGCATCAGAGGAAACCCGGGCCTGCGGTGGATGTGAGGCGCAGGAAGAGGTACACCACAAAGACGACCGTGAACCCTCCCACCGCAGTGACCGACATCCGCCAGGTGCGGGCACCCCCACCATTCCGGGCCATGAGGGGAACCAGGAGGGCCACCCAGCTCAGGATGGCCCATGAGATCTTGGGGTTGCCCCAGTGGACTCCGCCCTGGAAGCGCCCCGCCCAGGCCCACCCCGCAATGAGGGCGAAGGTCATGGACACAAAGCCGATGCGGAGCCCCACGGTGGTGAGGCGCTCCAGGGTCGCCAGCGGAGGGAGGAAGTGGAAGACCTTCCCCAGGCGCTTCGACTTCAGCTCGTGGAACTGGAGGAGGTAGAGGAGTCCCGCCGCGGAGGCCAGCGTCAGCCCCTGGTACCCCACCAGTGCCAGGATCACGTGGAGGGCGAACCAGGTGCCTTCCAGTCCCGGAACCTGGGTGTCCGGGGCGATCCCCACCCAGAGGGCCGCCCCCTGGAGGAGGACGATGAACGGCATCACCACGATACCGATCCGTGCCGCCTCTCCCCGGAAGGCCACCCCCACAACCCCGATCCCCAGGACGAAGGCCAGGGAAGACAGCGCGGGACCCAGCCCCACGATGGGGAGCTGGCGGAACTGGAGCAGGAAGCCCACAAGCGCCGCCGCGTGGAAGAGCACGGCTGCGCCGGCGGCACCGGAGGCAAGACCGGCCCGTCCTCCCCGGGCTCCCGAGAGAAGAGAGAGGAACCAGAGAACAAATGCGACGATGTACAGGGACAGGGCCGTGAAGTGGATCACACCGCTGGAGGTTCGGGGGCGGATCCGGCGGGGGGGAAGTCCCCCCCCGCCTCCATCCGCCCGGTCAGGGCATCTTTCCGGCCAGACGCACCGGGATTCCGGCCCTGAAGATGGCACCATCCTGGGTCAAGATGCGAACGGCAGCCGTCCGATCCATCACCCCGATGACCTGGAGCCGCCCGGCTTCCGTCCCCGCCCACTCGTCTTCACGGGCCGCAAAGGCCACGAATTCGTCCCCCACGGCAACGCCATTGGCGGTCCCCACATCCAGGAACCCCACGTTCCCCCGGATCTGCAGCTCGTGGGGGCGGGCGAAGGCGATGATGGTGGCGTCCATTCCGTTGGCCACCGGTGCCGGATGCACACCCACCCGTTCCGGAGGGGTGGGGGCCACCGTCACCAGATCCTCGAGGAGGACCCGATCGAACATCCTCTCCACCCGGGCCACCACACCCCCCTCATCCACCCGGCTCACCACAAGCAGACCGGTGGGATGGACGATGCGCCCCTCCTCCGGGACCATCTCGGCCGGGCGGAAGGCCAGGAGGATGGTGCCAGGGGCAGGGGTGCGTTCCCCCGTCACCCGGATCCTCACCTCCGAGTAGAGGGAGGCGGTGCTCCGGATCCCGCTCCGGGCGGCCACCCCTTCGAAGCCGCTGATCACCCCCGCGTGCTCCGGGGTGGTCTCCTCGTCCACCGGGGCGATCCACCCCGCCTGGAGGAAGACATCCCGGGGTACCGCCGTCCGGGGTGTATCGGCCCGCCGGACCACCACGCCGCCGGCCCGCTCCTGCTGCATGCCGAACACGGTGGCTCCCCCCAGCCCCGGCCCACTTCCCCTGGACACCTGCCCACGGGAGAGGGCGGTGGGGGCCATGGGCTGCCCCTCTGCGGGAAGGACCGCCACCCCGCTCACCACCTCGGCGGTGGCCATCAACCCGGGGATCCGGAGGGTCTGTCCCGGATAGATGAGGTGCGGGTTGGGGACCATGGCCCGGTTCAGGTCGTGGATGGAGGGCCAGGCGTAGTTGTTGTCCAGATAGCGGCCGGCCAGCGCCCAGAGCGTCTCACCCCGGACCACCGTATGGTCTGCAGCCATGGGCTGGGGGCGGACCTCCGCTGGGACCTGGCCCAGGAGGGGGGACACGGGCACGGCCATGGCCACAGCGGCCAGGATGGTGGAGCGAAGGCGAGCCATAGGGGGACCCTCTGAACGGAAGTGACCGGACCTCAAGCGGATGGACCCACACCCCGGCCCGCAAGATACGGGCCCGCCCCGCCCCGGTCAATCGGAGATTTCCGGGAATTCCGTCCTCCTCCCTCCGGCTCCCGGCAGAGCGTCAACTCCTTGTGCCACAACGGGTACACCCGGCATATCCCCCATGGCGGGGCAGGCTGGAGACATCCTTTTACCAGGGATGTCCCCCCTGGCCGGAACCAGATCCTCCCACCGGGGGGCCTGGCCGGGGCGCCCCCACCCCCGCTACTCCGTCCCCAGGGACGGTCACGCTTTGCCGTGCCGGCGGTCCGGGAGGAGTTCCCTCCCAGCTCCGGGAGGCGCAGGAGTGCTCCCCTCCGGCAGGCGGCGGACCAGGACCCGTGCGTGCTCCCGGGGCGACTCGTAGTAGTTCTTCCGGATCCCGATCTCCTGGAAGCCACGGGCCGTGTACAGAGCGGCGGCCGCCGTGTTGGAGACCCGCACCTCCAGGAAGAGCTGTCGGACACCACGGACCATGGCCTCCTGTACAACCTGGTCCAGGAGGAGCCCACCCAGCCCCTTTCCCCGGTCCCGGGAGCGAACGGCGAGGTTGGCCAGCTCCCCCTGCTCCATGATGCACCCCAGCACAGCGTAGCCCGCGACTCCCGACGCCCCTCCCTCCTCCTCCAGGACCAGGAGCACCCAGGGGGGCCGGTCGAGGAGGGAACGGAAGGTCTCCTCGGACCAGGGGGTGGTGAAGGCCTCCCGCTCGATGGCCACCACTCCGGCCAGATCGGAGGCGCACATGGCCCGGACATGCCAGGGACCGCTGGAGCCCCCCCCCCGGTCCACCTCCCGCCCCCCTTCCGGCGGAACCGGCTGGTGCGTCACCGTCCGGACACCACAGGGCGGCCGTCCTTCTGGTAGTCGGGCTCCCACTCCCCGGGATCGGGACAGGGGGGCGCGCCGCCCCCCGCCGTGGCCAGCCAGAGGAGTCCCCGGGGAGAGGCCCCCCCCCTCGGAAGCTCCAGCACCCCGTACCCCGCCTCCTCGATGGCGGCCCGGTGCCTCCACGCCCCATCCCCCGCCAGTCGGAGCCCAGGGAGCTCCAGTCGCTGGAGGGAGGTCAGCAGCTCAGCGACCCGTGTGGCAGAGGGCTCGAGCTCCTCCACCAACCTGCCTCCCTCCATCCGCCACACCCCGGCAAAGAGCCGATCCCCCCGGGCGTCAAAGGCGATGCACACCGGGGCGGGGTCGTCCAGGAGCGGCTCCACTGCGGCGGCGGCCAGGCTGGACACCGGGATCAGGGGGATCTCCGCCCCCCTGGCCAACCCCCGCGCCGTGGCGGCGGCCACCCTCACCCCGGTGAAGGATCCGGGCCCCGCCCCCACCACCACCCCCCCCAATTCCGAGGGGGTGAGCCCCGCCTCGTCCAGGAAGTCCCGGATGGTGGGGAGGAGGGTGGAGGCGTGGCGGCCCTGGTGGGTGAGGATCGCCTGTCGCAGGAGGTGGGTGCCCCACCCCAGCGCCACGCACCCCGTGGGGGTGGAGGTGTCGAAGGCCAGGAGGGGTGCCGTGGACGGAGCAGTCCCTGTGGGGTCCGGAAGAGGGATGGGGGAGGGCCGCCCCACCGCATGCGCCGTTACCCTCCGGAGTGGTGAACCCGGCCGGGGAGGGTCCAGGGTCACCTCCCACCGGTCCTCCGGGAGCCCGTCCCCCGCCCGCTCCGGCCACTCCACCAGCACGATCTCGTCCGGGGCCCCCAGCTCCTCCCACCCCAGGGCCGCCAGCTCATCGGGGTCGTCCAGCCGATAGAGGTCCATGTGCACCACGGTCCGGTCTCCACCGGCAGGGTAGCGGAACTGGAGGTTGTAGGTGGGAGACGGCAGGGTCCCCTCCACGCCGGCGCCCCGGGCCACCGCCCGGGCCAACACCGACTTCCCCGCCCCCAGCTCCCCCCGGAGGCAGAGGAAGACCGGGGCGCGCACCTCCGCGCCGATCCTCCGCCCCCATTCCTCCAGCGCCTCCTGGTCCATGAGGACTCCCTCGTCCGGGACGCTCACCGGGCCGCCTTCAGCTCGAAGATCTCGTCCCGGATCCGGGCGGCCCGCTCGAAGTCCATGGCCTCTGCCGCCGACGTCATCTCCTTCTCCAGCACCCGGATCAGCTCCTCCCGGTTCATCTCCCCGGCATACGTTGCCGCGCTCTCCGCCACCTTCCTGGGGGCAGGCTTCTCCCGGGCATCCGCCACCCGGGTGGCCCGCTCGATCTCCTCGATGGACT
>CAYQVI010000166.1:0-8380 GCA_964420725.1 uncultured Gemmatimonadaceae bacterium
GAGTTCTACACGAAGAAGGAGCGCCTCCTCCTGGAGCGGGAGCGGGAGAAGCTGGCCAAGTACTTCTCGGGGGTGAAGGACATGTCCCGCCTCCCGGGAGCCCTCTTCGTCGTGGATGCCCGGCGGGAGGGGATCGCCGTGAAGGAAGCCGCCCGGTTGGGGATTCCGGTGATCGCCATCGCCGACACCAACGCCGATCCGGACCTCATCGACTTCCCCATCCCCGGGAACGATGACGCCATCCGTTCCGTGAGTCTCATCTCCAGGGCCATTGCCGACGCGGTGGAATCCGCTCGTCGGGAGGTTCCGGATGAGGAGCGGCGGCGGATCGAGGACCAGGAAGCCACCACCTACTCCACCGAGACCGGCGAGAAGGCCGCGGCTCCAGGGGACGACGCCCGTCGTCGGCCCCGGCGGAAGCGGCGCCCCCGGCCGGAGATCATCGCCCAGCACCAGAAGGGCGAGGGCGGGGAGGATGCGTCCGGTGGCGAGGGTGACTCCAGTGAGGGCGGGGACGCGGGCGAGGACTGACACCGGGACCCCAGGGCGGGAGGGATCACCATCGCTCCGGCTCTCGGTACCTTCCTGCTGGTCGGGGGAGGTCCGAAGGAGGCGGCTGCTGGACGGGGGGAAATCCGATGATCCGGAGTTCCCCGCCCGAGGCGCCGCCTCTTTTCACGAACCTTGATTGAAGTCGGGGACCGGGACCCTCCCGGCCCGTGGACATGACATAACGAGGCCCGAGCATAGCCATGTCGATCAGCGCACAGGACGTGAAGGCACTCCGGGATCGCACCGGGGCGGGGATGATGGAGTGCAAGAACGCGCTCCAGGAGACATCGGGGGATCTGGAGGCCGCCATCGATCTCCTTCGGAGCCGTGGAGCCGCCAAGGCGGCGAAGCGCGCGGACAAGTCCGCGAACGAGGGAACCGTCGGGTACTATCTCCACCACGGCGGCCGGATCGGCGTCCTCGTGGAGATCAACTGCGAGACGGACTTCGTGGCCAACACCGACCACTTCCAGCAGCTGGCAAAGGACCTGGCGATGCACATCGCTGCGGCCAATCCTGTGGCTGTGAGGGCTGAGGAGATCGATCCTGCACTGATTGAGCGGGAGAAGGCGGTGTACCTGGAGCAGGTCCGGAACGAGGGGAAGCCCGAGGCGATGCAGGAGAAGATCGTCGAGGGGAAGCTCCGGAAGTTCTTCCAGGAGAACACCCTCCTGGAACAGCCCTTCGTCAAGGACCCCAATCGCACCGTGACGCAGCTCATCACGGGTGTGTCTGCCCAGACCGGTGAGAAGATCGAGGTGGCGCGCTTCGCCCGGTTCGCCGTGGGCGAGCGGGACTGAGTCGAGACCGGAATGGGACAGGAAGCCGAGGATCGAAGTCCGCGGGACGATGCCGCCACAGGGGAGATCCGCTACGGCCGGGTCCTCCTGAAGCTGTCCGGTGAGGCCCTGGCAGGGGACCGGGGCTTCGGAATCGACCCACCCATCGTGGACCGGATCACCGATGAGGTGCGCCGGGTCCACCGGATGGGGGTGTCGCTGGGGCTGGTGATCGGGGGCGGAAACATCGTCCGGGGTACGACGGCTTCCGAGAAGGGGATGGACCGGGTCACCGCGGACTACATGGGGATGCTGGCCACCATCATCAACGCCCTGGCCATACAGGACATGCTGGAGCGGAAGGGTGTGGTGACACGGGTCATGACGGCCATCCGCATGGAGGAGCTGGCGGAGCCCTACATCCGACGCCGGGCATTGCGCCACCTGGAGAAGGGGAGGGTGGTGATCTTCGCCGGCGGGACCGGGAACCCCTACTTCTCCACGGATACGGCGGCCGTCCTCCGGGCCATCGAGATGGAGGCCGACGTCGTCATCAAGGCCACCAAGGTGCCCGGGGTGTTCACCGCGGACCCGGCCAAGGATCCCACTGCGGAGTTCATCCCCACCATCAGCTTCCAGGAGGTGGTGGCCCGGGAGCTGGGCGTCATGGATGCTCCGGCGGTTTCGCTGTGCAAGGACAATGGGCTGCCCATCATCGTCCTGGACCTGGACGACCGGGGTGCGGTGGCCGCGGCCATCAGGGGCCAGCAGATCGGAACCCTCGTGTCGTGACCCGAACTTGTCAGAAGGGGAGAGCGAACGGATGTCCACGCTGCAGGAAGTGAAGTCGAGGATGGACGATGCCCTGGAGGCGGTACGGCGGGACTTCTCCACCGTCCGCACCGGAAAGGCGACCCCTGCGCTTCTGGACGTGGTGAGGGTGGACGCGTACGGATCGAAGATGCCGCTGAACCAGGTGGCCACGGTCTCTACCCCGGAACCCAGCCTCCTGGTGATCCAACCCTTCGACCGGTCCCTCATCGGGGCCATCGAGAAGGGAATCCAGTCCTCGGATCTGGGTCTCAACCCCGCCAATGACGGGGGGGTCATCCGGGTCCCCATTCCGCCGCTGAACGAGGAGCGCCGGAAGGAGTTCGTGAAGGTCCTCCACCGTATGGCCGAAGATGCCCGGGTCTCCATCCGCCACGCCCGTCGGGACGGAAATGACCAGGTGAAGGGGAGGATCAAGGAATCCGAACTGTCGGAGGATGAGGGACGGAGGGAGATGGACGAGATCCAGCGCCTTACGGACGAGTACATCCGGAAGGTGGATGATCTGCTGGCCGGCAAGGAGAAGGAGGTTCTGGCCATCTGAGTCCGGCTCGTCCCGGTTTGACGGTGAAGCGAACCTCCTCCTATCCTTGGCCATGGTGCCCGAGCTCCTTCACGAGATCCGCCTGGCAGGGGTGATCCCCCGGCACGTGGCCGTCATCATGGACGGCAACGGCCGGTGGGCCCGCCAGCGCAGCCTCCCCCGCACCCTGGGCCACAGGGCCGGGATGAAGGCGGTACGGGAGGCCGTGGAAGGGGCTGTGGAGGCGGGGGTGGAGATCCTCACCCTCTTCGCCTTCTCCACCGAGAACTGGCACCGCCCCTGGTCCGAGATCTCCGCCCTGATGGCCCTGCTGCAACGCTATGCCGACCGGGAGCGGGAGGAACTCCGGGCCCGGGGGGTGCAGGTCCGCGTCCTGGGAGAGTTGGAACGGATGGATGACGCCACCCGGCGCGCGGTGGACCAGATCGTCGAATCCACCTCGGGCGGCACCCAGCTCCGACTGAATCTCATGATCTCCTACTCGGGACGGGAGGAGATCCTCCGGGCGACCCGGATCCTGGCGGAGCGTGTGGCCCGGGGAGAACTGGACCCGGACGCCATCAACGAGGAGAGCTTCCGCTCTGGCCTCTTCACCTGTGATCTCCCCGATCCGGATCTGCTGATCCGCACCTCCGGCGAGTTCCGGATCTCCAATTTCATGCTCTGGCAACTCGCATACACCGAGATCCACATAACCCCGGTGCTCTGGCCCGACTTCACCCGGGACCACCTCTTTGCCGCCGTCCGGGACTACCAGCAGCGGGATCGGCGATTCGGACGGGTTCCGGCAGGGTGACGGAGGAGCCAGGGGGGAACGGGGGAGGAGCGGGCTCCAGGGGCGCCAGTGACCTGCGTCTCCGACTCATGGTGGCGGCGGTGGGGATTCCCCTGGGAGTGGCCCTGGTCTGGGCGGGGGGGATGCTGCTGGCGGCCATTGTGGTCCTGGTTGCGCTGGGAGCCACGGACGAATTCTACGCCATGGCCCGGAAGAAGGGGCTGTTCCCTCATCGCTGGCTGGGGATGACCGGGGTGGTCCTGGTCATCGGAGCGGTGGCGGTGGATCCCCGGATCCAGGTCCTGTCGTCCGTGGGCTGGCTGGTGGTGGTGGGGATGGCCCTCCTGGGGCTGGCGGCGGTCATCTGGCGCCCCGGGCCCGCCGGACCGGCCATGTCCTCGGCTGGAGTGACCCTCCTGGGGTTCATCTACGGAGGCGGGACGCTGGCCTTTGCCCTTCTCCTGCGAAGCCTTCCGGAAGGGGTGGGGGGAGGGCCGCTGGGTGTCCGCTGGGAAGGCGCCTTCGTCCTCATGTTTCCCCTCATCGTCACCTGGATGGGGGACTCCTGTGCCTACTTCGCCGGGCGCCGGTTCGGTCGGCGGAAGCTCATCCCCGCCGTGAGCCCCAAGAAGACCGTGGAAGGGGGGCTCGGGGGGCTGGTGGGAGCCGTGGGGACCGCTGCGATCCTCCACATCCTGGTGCTCTCCCACATTCCCGGGCTGGACCTCACCCTCCACTGGGTGCTGGTGATCGGCTTCATCCTGGGGTGCACCGCGCAGGTGGGAGACCTGGCGGAGTCGGTCCTGAAGCGGGAGGCGGGGGTCAAGGATTCCGGATCGCTCCTTCCGGGGCATGGCGGGATCCTGGACCGCTTCGACGCCATCCTCTTCAATGTGCCCCTCTGCTGGATCCTCTTCGAGGTGGGAGTGCGTCTGCCGTGATCCGTGTGGCGATCCTGGGCTCCACCGGGTCCATCGGCCTCAGCACCCTGTCCGTCCTGGAGCGGCACCCCCGGATGTTCGACGTGGTGGGGCTGGCGGCGAATCGCTCCATCGAGACGCTGGCAGCGCAGGTGGCCCGCTACTCCCCCCGCATCGCTGTGCTACGGGACGAGGACGCGTTGAACGGCTCCGCCGGGGAGCTTCCTGAAGCCATCTGGATGTCGGGGCCCCAGGGTGTCCTGGAACTGGCCGGGCACCCCGAGGTGGATGTGGTGGTGAATGCCCTCGTGGGGGCGGCGGGTCTCGAACCCACCCTCCGGGCTCTGGAGAGTGGAAAGCGACTCGCTCTGGCCAACAAGGAGTCGCTGGTGGCCGGGGGGCCCCTGGTGATGGCGGCGGCCCGCCGGGGGGGAGGGGAACTGGTTCCCGTGGACTCGGAGCACTCCGCCATCCTCCAGTGTCTCCACGGATGCGACCCCTCCTCCGTGTCCCGGCTGGTCCTCACCGCTTCGGGGGGACCCTTCCGGGGGCGCTCCCGGGAGTCGCTGGCGGATGTGGGGCCTGCCCAGGCGCTGCAGCACCCCACCTGGAGCATGGGGGCCAAGATCTCCATCGACTCCGCCACCCTGGCGAACAAGGCGCTGGAGGTCATCGAGGCCCACTTCCTCTACGACATCCCCTACGACCGGATCGATGTGGTGGTGCATCCCCAGTCCATCATCCACTCCTTCGTGGAGTTTGTGGACGGCTCCGTCCTGGCGCAGATGGGCTTCCCCACCATGGAGTTGCCCATCCTCTACGCGCTCACCTGGCCGGAGCGCCTGTCGGACAGCGAACTCCAGACCTTCGATCCGGTGCGCTGCTCTCCCCTCACCTTCGAACCGGTGGACCATGACGCGTTTCCCCTCTTCGGGATCGGGGTGGGGGCGGGACGGGAGGGAGGGAGGGCGCCGGCGGTATTCAACGCGGCGAACGAAATCGCGGTTTCGGGGTTTCTCGAAGAGCGAATCGGCTTCCATGAAATGGCCGAGGTGGTCCGGGAGACCCTGGAGGTGATGGGGCCCGGCCCACTGGGTCGGGTGGAGGATGTGGTGGCGGCGGACCGGGAGGCCCGGGGCGTTGCTGCGAGGGCCGTCACGGCCCGGTCAACCGCGAGGACGGGAAAGGCATGACGGCGATCGTTGCAACCATCATCGTGCTCGGTGTGCTCATCTTCGTGCACGAACTGGGACATTTCTGGGCGGCCAAGGCGGTGGGGATCGAGGTCCAGAGGTTCTCCATCGGACTGGGGCCCCGGATCTGGGGATTCCAGCGGGGAGAGACCGAATACGTCCTGAGCGCCATCCCCCTGGGCGGGTACGTGAAGATGGGGGGGATGGAGGACGAGATGATGGACAAGGTGGAGGGAGGAAGCGGAGACGCTCCCACCACCGATCCCAGTCGGTCCTTCGACTCCAAGCCCATCTGGGCCCGGACGCTGGTGATCTCCGCCGGCGTGATCATGAACATGCTCTTCGCCCTGGTCGTGTTCATCGTGGTGGCCGGGGGATGGGGTGTCTCGGAGCTGGACACGACCCGGGTGAGTGGCGTCCGCACCGAGTTGCTTCCGGCGGGCGCAGAGGGGTGGGCAGAGCTCCCGGGCGGGGTGGTGATCACCCAGGTGGGGGACCGGCCTGTGTCCCACTGGGGAGAAATCCGGGAGGCCTTCCTTGAACTCCCCGCAGGGCCCGTTCAGGTGCAGACCGCGGAAGGGTCCCTCTCCTCCTCCTTCGTCCTTCCGGAGAGCCCTGTAGAGCGGGTCCGTCTCTGGCAGTCCCTTCAGGAATGGAGGGAGGCGGAGGTGGCGGCTCTCGTCCCCGGTTCCCCGGCGGAGGCCGGGGGGCTGCAGGCCGGCGACCTCCTGCTGGAGGTGGATGGGCGACCCGTGGCCAACTGGTGGGGATTCCAGGAGCTCATCCGGGCCCGACCTGGAGTCCGGACGGAGGTCACCCTGGAGCGGTCCGGCCAGCGGCTGGTCCGGGTGGTGACTCCTGACGTGACCACGGCTCCGGATCCCGTCACCGGGGCGGCGGTGGAGATCGGGTACGTGGGGATCTACCCCAATGCATCCACCGTGAACGTCCGCGTCCCCCCCATGGAAGCCGTGGTGGTGGGAAGCCAGGAGACGTGGGCGGTGACCACCTTCATCCTGGCCTCCCTGCGGGATCTCGTGACCGGACAGGTGTCTCCCCGGAACCTGGGGAGCATCGTTACCATCGGTCAGGCGTCGGGGGACGCGGCCGATGAGGGGATCTCGGTCTTCCTCCGGTTCATGGCGCTCTTCTCGGTGAACCTGGCCATCCTGAACCTGCTCCCCATCCCCATCCTGGACGGGGGACACCTGGTGTTCCTGGCGGTGGAGGCGGTGAGGGGGCGAGCCCTCACCATCGAGCAGCGGGTGCGCTGGAGTCAGGTGGGCTTTGTGATCATCGTGGGAATCATGGTGCTGGCGCTCAGCAACGACGTGATGCGGCTCCTGGGGATCTAGCCACCCCCCTGGAATCAGCGGGGAATGGCCCGGACTCCCGCCACCTCCCGTCGGTCCATGAGGCGCAGGAGGAGGTCCGGGAGGCGGTTTTCACCGATCCGGATCCTGCAGAACACCTGGGTGGGCCCTCCCCCATCCCGAGAGGCCTCGATGAACTCCGGGTGGAATCCCTCCTCCTCCAGGATCTCCAGGGCCCTCCGGGAGATCTCCGGGGCTCCGGGGTGCCCCGTGTCTCCCATCTCCATCCGGAGGGTCCGGGTGTGGGGCCGGTCGTCCAGTCCCTCCTCCAGCGTCCGGAGGGCGGCCAGGGTCAGGAGGACGAAGAGCGCCGCGGCTGAGGCCACCAGTCGCTCCCCGGCCCCCACGGTGATTCCGATGGCTGCGATCATCCAGATGGTGGCCGCGGTGGTCATCCCACTGACCTCCCCCCGGGCCTGCCAGATCACCCCCGCCCCCAGGAAGCCGATTCCGGACATCACGTAGCTGGCGATGCGCCCGGGATCCCCCACCCCCGGGGCCATGGCGGCCATCCGTATGGACATCTCGGTGAGGAGGGCGGACCCGACGCAGATCAGCATGTTGGTCCGGAAGCCGGCCGACTTCCCCCGCACCTCCCGCTCCAGGCCGATCACCCCCCCCAGAAGTGCCGCCACAAGGATCGACCCCACCATGTGTCCTGTGGAGGGAACCACGATGCCTTCGGTCATTGAGCCTCCTGGGGAGGGGGTCGGGAAGGAACGGAGTCGTGTGTGGCTACATTAGACTACTAGGTTAGTAGCAACCCGCCTACCCAGCCCCGCCCTTGTGTCCCTCCCCCGGATTGCCCGAGATTCGCCTGTCTCCAGCGGCGTCCCGCGCCGCAGCGACAGAGGTTCCGGCCCCCAGAGGGCTCCTTCCTTCTGAGAACCCCGCCGGCGACCAGCCGACGGGATCGGACGACCAGAGCGTGCAGACCACTGCCGCGCCGCCTTCCCGGGGCGGAGGCGATTCCCCCGCCGATGGGACAACCCTGCTGGGTCTCCTGGGGGTCGCACTCATCTGGGGGACCAACTTCGCCGTCATCAAGGTGGCGCTGGAGGAACTCTCTCCCGAAGCCCTGAACGCCCTCCGCTTTCCCCTCGCAACCGTGCTCCTCATCCTGGTCCTCAGGTACCGGGGGAGGCTCCGGCTTCCGGATCGCAGGGACCTGGGGAAGATCATCGGGCTTGGGGTGCTGGGGAACGTGATCTACCAGCTCCTCTTCATCCACGGACTGGATCTCACCAGCGCGGGGAACGCCAGCCTCCTTTTGGCCACGGTACCGGTGTGGACCATCCTCCTTTCATCGTTCCTGGGGCATGAGAGGCCTTCTCCGCTGGTCTGGACGGGGATCCTGGGCACGTTGGCGGGGATGATCCTGGTGGTGGTTGGGGGGGCGGGGGTGGAACTGGG
>CAYQVI010000167.1:0-8367 GCA_964420725.1 uncultured Gemmatimonadaceae bacterium
GAAGCCCGACTGTTCCCGCCTCGCAACCTGCACGTGACCATCCCTCCATCCCTCTGTCTCCCGCCGGCCCGATCCTTTGTTTGCGGAGGAAGGGCGCTTCCATGTCGTCGGGTCTCCCACGACCCCATCCTGGAGGGATCATGAGTGGGTTGTTGCTCCGGCTGGCCGTCTTCGATGAACGGCTCCTGCACGCTGTGGTTCTCCGGAGGCGGCCGCTGGCGGATGGGTTCATGCGGGGGGTCACCCATCTGGGGGATGCCTCGGTGGCCATCGGGTTGGCCGGAGCCCTCCTGGTGGGACTCCTCCCTGGGTTGGAGGTGGCGGGGATGCAGGCGGCCTTCACCCTCCTTGCGTCCCACCTCCTGGTCCAACTGGTCAAGCGCACCATCAGCCGGTCCCGGCCCCGGATGCCGGTGGGGCTCTCCTCTCTGGTGGAGGCCCCGGACCGCTTCAGCTTCCCCTCGGGTCACGCTGCCGCGTCCTTCTCCGTGGCCGTTCCCCTCTTCTTCGCCCTCCCCCTGATCTTCGGACTCCCGATCCTCCTCCTGGGACTCCTGGTGGGGATCTCCCGCTGCTACCTGGGGGTCCACTACCCCGGTGATGTGGTGGCCGGCTGGTCCCTGGCCGGGACCACCCTCCTCTGCGAACGCTTCCTCCTCCAGATTCCTCCGCTGGTCTGATCCGTAGAAGGGACAACGGCAGGACCTTCCCGGCCCGGTGATCCCTCCCGGGCACTTCCGGGTATGTTCCTTCGTCCGACGTCCGCGCACCGGAGGCTCCAGGCCTCCGGGGGCCCTTGCCCGTAAGGGGAGCAAGGGTTTCGATCCGCTGTCAGGGAGCCCCCACCGGGGCCGGTAGCCGATGATTCCATCCACCCGTTCCACCGTCTCGGTCGAGGATCGCCAGGCCGTGCTCTCCGCCCTCCGTGCGCTGGGAGGGACGGGCACCGTGGCCGATGTGGCCGGTCGTTCGGGCCTTTCCGTGGGACGCGCCGAGGCGGCACTCCGGGCGGTCATCGAGACCCACCGCGGCCACATGGAGGCGACGAACTCGGGGGAACTGGTCTATACCTTCCCCGGGGGCGTGGTGCCCCGGGACCACATCCCCCTTCCCACCCGGATCTGGCGGGCCATGAAGGCCGCCGCAGTATGGGGATTCAAGGCATGGACCCTCGTCATGCTGGCGGGCTACAGCCTGGTGTTTGCCGTGCTGGCGGTGGTGGCGCTGGTGGCGCTCATGGCGAAGAGCGACGACGGCTGGGAGGGGGGCGCCGAGATCCTCTGGATTCCGCTGCGGATTCTCTTCGAGGTCTGGTTCTGGTTCGGGATCCCCGGTCTCCCGGAGCCCCGGCGGCCCCGGCGTCTGGGGGGGAAGGGGAAGGACCCCGGTCCCCCCATCCCGGAGCGGGTCTTCCGTTTCATCTTCGGCCCGCCGGACACGTCCCCCTCCCTGGAGGAGAAGAATCGCCGGGGGACGGCGTTGATCCGGGAGCGGGCCGGGGTGCTCTCCCCGGTGGACCTGGTGCGCGTGGAGGGCTACGGGCTGGAGGAGGCGGAAGAGGAGTTGGCACGGCTCACCGTGGCTCTGGCCGGGGACTTCGAAGTCTCGCCGAAGGGCGAGGTGGTGGCCCTCTTCCCGGAGCTGGTGATGGACTCCTCCCGCCTCCGGGCCCGGGAGGAACCGGCGGCGCTTCCCCCCCCGGACCGTCGGGGGCGGCTCCCTGCGGGACCGACTCCGTCCACCCCCGCTCCCCGCCCCGTGTGGGCCTCCGTGCCCCCGGTGCCGGCCTTCACCGGGAATCCCGGGGGGACGGATGCCTGGATCGTGGGGGCGAACACCTTCAACCTGGCGGCCTCCGGCTTCGTCCTGGCCGGAGCGGGAGCGGCGGGGGCGGCCATCACCACGGTGGCGGGCCCCGGGCCCCTCTCCGCCGCCACCTGGATCCTCGGGTGGATTCCCCTGACCTTCTCCGCCCTCCTCTTCGCCCTCCCGGTGCTCCGCATCCCCGGGTGGCAGCGGAGGAAGGAGAAGCGCCTGCAGGTGGAGGCCCGGGGGGCGGTCCTTCGTCTCATGATGGAGGCCGCAGAGCGGGGGGCGGCACCGGCCCTCTCGGCGGAGTTGGTGAAGGCCCGGAACCCGAAGCTGGATCCGGACCGGCTACGGAAGGCGCTGGAACAACTCTCCTCGGAGTTCGAAGCGGATGTGGAGCCCGCCCCCGGTGGAGTGCTCATGCACCACTTCCGGAACCTCCCCCGGATCCTGGATGAAGCGGAGGTGGTGAGGGGAAACCGGAACCTCACCAGTCGCCAGGTGGGGGAGGTGATCTACTCCAGCGACGACGACCCGGAAGAGGCCGCCCGACGGGAGCTGCGGCGATTCGACCTGGACCTGGACCGGGACCGGGACCGGGGTCTGGGACGGGGCGGAGAAGAGCGCTGAACCGTGGATCCATCCCCGCTCTTCCTGTGGACGGGGGCGCTGGTGGCCGCCCTCTTCGTTCTCACCTGGATGGTGAGTCTTCCCCTCCGGAACGCCTCGATCGCCGACGTGGTGTGGGGACCGGCATTCGTGGCGGTGGCGTGGGGGGCGGTACTGCTGGTGCGGCCGTGGGAGGGTTCCGGCGGGGCGCTCTGGCTCCTCCTTCCGGTCCTCACCACCGTCTGGGGGGGGAGGCTGGCCCTCCACATCGGAGGGCGGAACCTGGGGAAGGGGGAGGACCCCCGTTACGCTCGCTGGCGGGAGGAGGGGGGGAGGAGTTGGCCCCTCCGGAGTCTCTTCACCGTGTTCCTCCTCCAGGGGGGGATCCTCTGGGTGGTGAGCCTCCCCCTGCAGACATGGGCGCTGGGGGCTCCATCTCCGGGCTGGCTCCTGGCCGGGGTCGTCCTCTTCGCCGCCGGGTTCATCCTGGAGAGTGTGGCTGACGCCCAGCTCGCCCG
The DNA here is from genome assembly GCA_964420725.1 of uncultured Gemmatimonadaceae bacterium. Taxonomy (GTDB): domain Bacteria; phylum Gemmatimonadota; class Gemmatimonadetes; order Longimicrobiales; family Gaopeijiaceae; genus CAYQVI01. Next base: position 2,937 of record CAYQVI010000167.1, read on the forward strand.
CTTCCGCAGCGACCCCGCCTCCCGGGGACGGGTGCTGGACACCGGGGTGTGGCGCTACTCCCGGCACCCGAACTACTTCGGGGACGCGGTGGTGTGGTGGGGGCTGTGGCTCGCCGGGGGAGCCGCCGTGGGAGCGTGGTGGACGGTGATTTCCCCCATCCTCATGACCATCCTCCTCCGCTGGGTCTCCGGGGTGGCGCTCCTGGAGCGGAGCCTGGCGGCCTCCAGACCGGGATACACCGACTACATGCGGCGCACCTCCCCCTTCATTCCCCTCCCCCCGAAACAGTGACGGGGTGATGTGGAACGGAGCCTGCGGGGGATCCCCCCGCAGGCTCCGTGCGTTCCCTACCCCGTTGCTTCCGAGGCTCCAGGGCCCGGTGCCCCTCCCCTCAGCGGGTGAGGGGGAAGGACGCCCCCACCAGGAGGCCGAAGCCCCGGTTCCGGACATTCACCCGGTCCAGGACATCCGCCAGCCCGATGGCATAGCGGGCGTCGGCGGAGAGATCCCACCCCCCCATGTCGGCGGAGACCCCGAAGCCGGCCGCAACGCCGAAGTCCAGGGCATTCACATCGAAGTTCTCACGGTCCGCGCAGTCACGCTCTCCGGAGAAGGGGCCTGCGGACACCCGGGCGGTACAGGTGAGGTTGATTCCGAAGGTAGGCCCCACCAGGACGTGGGGGGTGAAGGAGGAACCCTGGGTCAGATCCACCCGGAGGAGCACCGGCACCTCCAGGTAGGAGAGGTCCAGATCCGTCTGTACGCCGAAGAAGCGGGTGCTGGCTCCCTTCTCCCAGTAGTGGAACTCGGGCTGGATGCTCCAGCGCTCGCCCCCCGGAACCCCGAAGGCCCACCCCACCGCCAGTCCGGTGCGGGAGTCGGTGCCGCTGATGTCATCCCCACCCAGGTTCGAGATGGAGATCCCCACCCTGGGGCCACCGGTGACCTGGCCGGCCAGCGGCCCGGCCAGGAACATGAAGAGCGCTGCGGCCAGAATGGTTGAGCCGAACCTGCTGCGCATGGAACCCCCTCTTGTGGTCCACGATCGGACCGGCGGCACCCGGTGTGGGGGCCTGCCCGGCCACTCCGGCATCCGCGGAGATGACCCTGATACGTCCGCCACAGCCCCATGGGTCCCGCTCCGTCCTCCTTCCCTTGTCCCGGGCGGAGCGATGGGGGAGAATGGGGGGCATGGAGAATGGCCCCTCCGGCGTCTCCCCCTCCCCTTCCGGATCAGCCCCATGGATCGCACATCCCCGTCCCGTCGGAGTCTCCGCCTCCTCCTCCTGGTGCTGGTGACGCTGGTGCCTGCTGCCTGCGCCGGTGGGGGAGGAACGGCTTCGGCCCCCATGCCGCCCCCCTTCGATCCCTCCGGGGAATGGCGGGGCACCACCAGCGTCCAGGGGGCGTCCGTCCCCTTCACCATGGTCATCAGCGGAGCCCCGGGGGCCTACACCGCCTCCCTCAACGCCGGCGGCGACATCCCGCCCATCGCCTTCAGCAGCACCCGGGTGGAGCGGAACGTGGTCACCATGACCGGTGACGTGATGGGGCAGGGGCTCACCATCGTGGTGACGGTGGAGGGGGATGACCTGAGGGGATCCTGGAGCGCCGGCGGCGACTCGGGGCCCATCAGCGGAAGCCGCGTGGCTCGCTGACTCCGGAGATGCAGTCCCTTCCCGGAGGAGGTGTCTCGCCGGGGCTCGGGGAGGGAGGGGACGGCGGTGCCCCCTCCGCCCCTCCCGTGGCCCCGGTCCGCCCCACGATCCTGCGGCACCATGGCGTGGTGCGGGTGGATGACTACCACTGGATGAATCGACGGGACGATCCGGCGGTGGTGGCCTACCTGGAGGAGGAGAACCGGTGGACCGATCGGGTCATGGCCCCCCTCCGGGAGCTGGAGGAGGAACTCTTCCAGGAGATGCGGAGCCGGGTGGTGGAGGAGGACCGCTCCGCCCCCTGGTTCTTCCGGGGGTACTGGTACTACACCCGCTTCGAGGCCAGCTCCGAGTACCCGATCCATGCCCGGAGGAAGGGCACCATGGAGGCCCCCGAGGAGGTCATCCTCCGGGAGGAGGACTGGGCCCGGGACCACACCTACTTCCAGGTGGGGGCGTGGGAGGTGAGCGGAGGGGGCCGGTACCTGGCCTTCGCGGCGGACACGGTGGGACGTCGGATCCACGACATCCACATCGTGGACCTGGAGGCCGGCCAGGTGCTGGTCACCCTCCCGGGGACCACCGCCAGCCTGGCCTGGGCGGACGACGATCGGACGCTCTTCTACACCCGGGCGGACCCGGTGACCCTCCGCTCCCACCGGGTCCATCGCCATGCGCTGGGCTCCTCCCCGGCCCTGGATCCCCTGGTCTTCGAGGAGGCGGACGAAGCCTTCTCGGTGCAGGTCTCCAGGACGAAGTCGTGGCGCTACGTCCTCATCGGATGCCGACAGAGCCGATCCACCGAGTACCACGCGGTGGATGCGGCAGACCCGGAGCAGGAGCCCCGCCTGCTCATCCCCCGGCGTCCGGAGCGCCTGGCCTTCCCGGATCACCTGGGGGGGCACTTCTGGATCCGCACCGATGAAGGGGGGGAGAACTTCAGGCTGGTCCGGGTACCGGAAGGCCGGCCCGCCGCAGAGCCGGAGGAGATCGTCCCCCACCGCCCGGACATCTTCCTGCTGGATGTGCAGCTCTTCCAGGATCACCTGGTGCTGTCGGAGCGGAAGGACGGGCTGATCCAGCTCCGGGTCCGGAGGTGGGATGGGAGCGGGGAGCATGTGGTGGCCTTCCAGGAGCCGACCTACCATGCCGCGCTGGGGATGAATCCCCGGGTGGACACCCGGCACCTGCGCTATCTGTACACGAGTCTCACCACCCCCAACTCCGTGTGGGAGTATGACATGGAGACCAGGGAAGGGGTCCTGGTGAAGCGGGACGACGTGCCGGGGGGGTACGACCCCGGAGACTACGTGACCCTCCGACTCCACGCAGTGGCGGACGACGGGCGCTCCATCCCCATCTCCCTGGTCCACCGGAGGGACCGGGCGCCGGGGCCGTCGCCTCTCCTCCTCTACGGCTACGGGGCCTACGGGAGCAGCAGCAACCCCACCTTCAGCATTCCCCGGCTCTCCCTGCTGGACCGGGGGTTCGTCTTCGCCATCGCCCACGTGCGGGGAGGCCAGGAGCTGGGTCGCGCCTGGTACGAGGAGGGGAGGATGCTCCGGAAGCGGAACAGCTTCTCGGACTTCATCCGGGTGGCGGAGGAGCTGGTGGCCCGGGGGTCCACATCCCCCGATCGCCTCTATGCCTGGGGAGGGAGTGCCGGGGGACTTCTGGTGGGCGCCGCCATGAACCAGCGCCCGGACCTCTTCCACGGTGTCGTGGCGGCGGTCCCCTTCGTGGACGTGGTGACCACCATGCTGGATGAGACCATCCCCCTCACCACGGGGGAGTACGACGAGTGGGGGAATCCGTGGGACCCGGGATTCTTCCAGGCGATGCTGGAGTACTCCCCCTACGACAATGTGGAGGCGAAGGACTATCCCCATCTGATGGTCACCGCCGGGTTCCATGATTCCCAGGTGCAGTACTGGGAACCCGCCAAGTGGGTGGCCAGGCTCCGGGCTCTCCGGACCGACCAGCGGATGCTCCTCCTGCGCACCCACATGGAGGCGGGACATGGCGGGGTGTCGGGGCGTTTCCGGGCCCTCCGTGAGGTGGCCTTCCAGTTCGCCTTCCTGCTGCACCTGGCGGGTCCCCGGACGTAGCGGGCCCCCGTCTTCGGGCTCCATGGGACGAAGATTTCGTATAAGTATTGTATAGATTTGCCCTCGTTCCGATGGTGCTTCCCCCGCTGACTGCGGAGCCCCCTCCACCAGCGCTTCTCCCTTGCCGCAACGGAACGATCCGTCTCCGGGCGGATACCATTGGACTCTGGACGATCTCTGGACAAGCAGCCGTGCCCCGGCCCTCCCTCCTCAGCAGAATGGCGGGCCAGGGTGTCCTTGGGTTGTTCGGGGATCAGAAGGGTCCGTGTGCAGCATTCCAATGCCGGAGGGCGGGTGACGTTCGTGGTTCGAAGTAAGATGCTGTCCAGGGGATGGGGTTTCTCCCCTGGCAGCAAGGCCTTTACGACGCTGGTCCTCCTCTGGGCGCTGGTCCCCCTTCCCATGGCAGGCCAGGACCCTTCCCCCCGGATCTCCCTCCAGGAGGCGGTGGAGCTGGCCCTCAGGGTGGCCCCGGCGGCGATCCAGTCGGAAACCGATCTCACCCTGGCGGAGGCGGACGGACTCGAGTCCATGGGGAGCTTTCTCCCCACCCTCGCCATGAACTCGGGCTATTCCAACTCCTCCAACGAGCGGTTCGATCAGGCCACCGGACGGCTGGTCACCGAGAACTACACGGCCCAGGCCCAGATGGGGGTGGATCTCTTCACCGGAGGCCGGCGGGTCTTCCAGCGGAGGGCCGCCTCGGCCCGGATGGACGCCGCCCTGGAGAACCAGCGGAACCAGCGGTTCCAGGTGATCCTCGCCACCACGGAGATCTACCTGGAGGCGGCCGGCTCCGATGAGCTGGTCCGATCGGCGGCGCAGCGACTGGAGCGGGCCCGGGAACAGCTCCGCTTCGCCCAGAGCCGTCTGGAGGTGGGGACGGCCACCCGTTCAGACCAGCTCCGGGCTGAGCTGGAGGTGGGGAATGCGGAGCTGGCTCTGGTGGACGCCGAGTCGACCCTCCGTTCGGTGCGACTCCAACTGGGACGGCAGGTGGGATTGCAGCAGGAGGTGCTCCCGCTGGCGGACGTTCTTCCCCTGTTGGCGCCCCCTCTCCCGGAGCTGGAGGCGGTGATCGCCCGTGCAGAGGGGAATTCGCCCTCGGTCCTGGCTGCCCGTGCCGCCCTGGCCGACCGCCGGGCCGCACGCTGGACTTCCCGCTCTCCCTACCTGCCCACGGTGCGGCTCACGGGTCAGTACGACTGGTTTGCCTTTGAATTTCCGCCCACCGAGCCCAGCTGGAACCTCCGTCTCTCGGCGTCGCTGCCGGTGTTCAACGGATTCCAGCGGGAGGCGAACCTGGCCCGTGCCAGGGCGCAGGAGGAGGTGGCGGACGCCCGGTTCCGGGACACCCTGATCGGGGTCCGGGTCTCCGCGGAGGACTCCTACCGGGAGATCGCCTCGGCGGTCCGGAGGGTGGCCATCTCGGAGCGGGGGGTGGAGTTGGCGAGGGAGGACCTCCGGGTCCAGGAGGACCGGTACCAGATCGGTGCCGCGACGATCCTGGAGCTCCAGACGTCTCAGGTAGCGGTGACGGAAGCGGAGACTGCATGGGTGCGGGAACGCCAGGCCCTCGGAATCGCCGTGGCCCGACTCGAGGCGATCCTGGGTGAACCGTTGAGTGGAGAGGTTCGATGAAGAAGAGACTGGCCCGGGTCCTC
>CAYQVI010000168.1:0-8350 GCA_964420725.1 uncultured Gemmatimonadaceae bacterium
AGGTTGGCGATCCAGACCGTGTCGTTCAGCGCCCGGAAGCCCTCCAGGGCCCGCTCATAGTGGACCAGCGTCTCCTCGGGCTTCCGCCGGAGTTGGTGGGCCGCCCCGATGTTGTTGTGCACCACCGCCACATGCCAGGCGGCACCGGCCCGCTCGAAGTGGTCCAGCCCCCTCAGGTAGGCGTCGATGGCCAGCAGCACCTCCCCCAGGACGTAGTGGGCCATCCCGGTGAAGTTCTCCCCCTTCCCCAGATAGAAGGGCTCTCCCACCTCCCCGGCCCGGGAGAGGTAGCGCCCGGCGTAGTCCAGCGCGGTTCCGGGTTCGGAGAAGAGGACCCCCCGGATACTGTCCTCCAGCGGATCGAAGCGACGGTCCAGCTCCGGGGTCTGGGCCACCAGGGGAACCGGAAACCCAGCCCCCCCCAACACCAGGAGGACGAGGGCCAGCCAGGCCAGGATCCGGGGAAAGGAGAGGGCAGGCCTCCCTGGAATCGGGAGGGAGGCCTTCAGGGACAGGACCGCCGCATGGCGGGAGGGGGAGGGTGTCATCGCGTCTCCTGGGCGGGGGGGACGTTCAGGGCACCAGGCGGAGCCGGGGGGGGGCCTGCTCTCCGGGCACAGGACGGGATGCTACGCCCCCGGGCTCCCTCCAGCCAGCCGCAGCGGACGCATCCAGGTGCGCCTGTATCATTGTGTCCAGTTCCTCCAACCCCCGGAGCAGCATCCGGGGACACTCCAGCGGAGGAAGCCGCCCCTCGGACCTCACCAGTCCAGATCCTGTGCCAGCTCCTCCTCGGTGAGGCGCACCATGGAGAAGTCATAGTCGAAGCGGAAGAGGTCGGCCACCCACCGGGCCACCAGGGCCACGACGCCCACCACCGCCAGCGCCACGCTCCAGAGGGGACCCACCCCGGGGATCAGGAGCAGGACCGCCGCCAGCAGCGCCACCCCCACACCAGCCAGGTTCCAGAGAGCCCGGGAGGGAGACGCCGGGCGGGACACCATGGAGGAGTCCTGGGCCGAAACCAGGGCCGGATTCTCCCGCTGGCCTCCCCGGGGGGCGACATGGCCGGCGGGGAGGGACACTGTGACCGCAGATCCGTGATTCATGGGAAGGCCTCCTTGGGTGGGTTCGTCAGGGAACACACGGATGATGCTGGAAGCCCGTGGCCGGGGGACCACCCGATCGGGTAGTTCGGAGGAGGGGCAGAGGGGCCGTGACCCGACGGTTGCAGATCGTTTCCCGAACGGTGCACGGCAGGGGTGTCCACCTGAAAGGCGTCGGGCCTATCATCCGAGATCCACTCTCCGGAGGGCTCTCCGCGTGCTCGATCGACTCATCGCATCCGATCCCGCTCCCGCCAGGCTCGACGGTCGGGCGCTGGCCGTCTCGGTGGGGCTCAACGCACTGGGCTTCCTTCTGCTCACCTGGAGCATTGCCGGGAGCACCCCGGAGTTGGAGGCGCTCCAGGAGCCGGTGCGCTACGTCGATCTTGCCGAGTTCGAGGAGCCGGAGCCGCTTCCGGAGCCCCCGGAGCCGGAACCCCCGGTGACCCTTCCGGAGCCACCCATCGCCCCCCCTTTGGAGGATGTCCCCCTGGGATTCCAGGAGCTCCAGATCCCGCCGCCTACCATCGGGATCCCGGACCCGGACTCGCTGGCCCTGGTGCTGGCGGCAGAGGATGTCCGGGGGCGGGGTGTGGCGGGAGGTCTGGCCCGGGGCACCGCTGCGGCAACGGGGAATGGGGGGAATGGCGCGCGGGACGAAGCCGTGATCTACGCGCTCCCCTCCGTCTCCCGGCTTCCGGAACTCCTCAACGGCGCGGAACTCCAGTCGGTCCTGGCGGAACTGATGCCCCGTCGCCTCCGGGAGCTGGGAATGGGGGGCGTGGTGGTGATTCAGTTCGTGGTGGGTGCCGACGGCCGCGTGGAGGAGGAGGGGGTGGTGATCGTGGAGAGTTCCATCCCCGAATTGGCAGACCCCAGCCGTGAGGCCCTCCGGGCCATGCGCTGGCGACCCGGGCAGGTCGGCTCCCGCCTCGTGCGGGTGACCGTTCAGATCCCCATCACCTGGTCCGTGCGCTGACAGGACCCTGGAGACCATCATGGAGGACGTGGCAAGCCCGTCGATGTTGACAGGCATGGGAAGCACGGGGCTGGCCATCATCGCCGTGCTCTTCATCATGAGCGTAGCCGCCGGGACCGTTGCCTGGCGGAAGTGGTCCACCTTCCGCAGGTCCTTCCAGGCCACCAGGGCCTTCCGGAGCACCTTCCTGGGGGCGCTGGATCGGAGCGACCTGCCCGCCGCCCTGGCGGCCTCGGCGAGCCACCCGGACTCCCACGTGGCCCGGGTGCTGGGGCAGGCCCTTGGAGAGGTGGCACCAGTGCTGGAAAACGGCCGTACCTCCCGGACGGAGTTGATGGAGATGACGGAGCGGAGCATCGAGCGGGAGCAGATCCTGCTGGCTGTGGAGCTGAAGAAGGGGCTCGGCCTCCTGGCCACGGTGGGTGGCACGGCCCCCCTCCTGGGGCTGCTGGGCACCGTCACCGGGATCATGGCCTCCTTCGCGGCACTTGCCCGGACGCAGGGGGGTGGGGTGGAGGCCGTGGCGTCGGGGATCGGCGAGGCGCTCCTGACCACCGCGGTGGGGCTGGTGGTGGCCATTCCCAGCGTCTGGCTCTTCAACAGCTTCACGAATCAGCTGGAGGAGATCTTCTCCGAGCTGGCCTATGCCGGGCGGGAGTTGGTGGAGTGGATCGCACGTGTCCCCGAAACCGGGAAGGGGGGCACCACGGGGCTGCAGCAGGCCCAGCCGGTCCCCCCCCGTCACCCCCACCCCCACAGGGAGCCGATGGTACACGGTTCGACGGATGGCCTCCCGCAACCCACCTGAGCGGATCCGCTCCAACACCGGGAGCGCCATCCCCTCGGGAATGGGGGGAGGGGCCCCCGTCCGGGCGGAGATCAACGTCACACCCATGATCGACGTGATGATGTCCCTCCTCATCATCTTCATGGTGGTGACGCCGGTCCTCAGCGGCTATATCGCCCGGCTCCCGGATGCCAGTGAGGTCCGCTCCCAGAATCTGGACGATGCGGTGACCATGGGAATCGATGTGGAAGGGCGGTTCTGGGTGGGTGAGGCGGAGGTCCCCCGGGAGCAACTGGAAGAGGAGTTACGGTCCCTGTACGCGGAGCGGCCGGGGGACCACCTCCTCTATCTCCGGGCCGACCGCGATACCCCCTACTCCCTGGTCCTGGATGCCATCGAGGCGGCCCGGACAGCTGGGGTACGCACCGTGGGGGCACTGGGCACCGAGATTCCCGCCCAGGAAGGCGAGGAAGGGAGCCGGGCACCATGAGGCGTCATGTCCACGGCACCGCCGTGCAGGCCCAGATCAACATGACCCCCTTGATCGACGTCCTGCTGGTGCTCCTCATCGTCTTCCTGGTGATCCAGCCTGAGTTGCAGAAGGGCTTGGACCTGCAGGTGCCTCCCCCCCCGGAGGGTCCTCCCCCCACCCAGACACCGGACCGGATCGTCCTTTCGGTGGAGAAGGGCTCCCTCTATTCGCTGAACGGTGAGGCCATACCGGTGGGGAGCCTCTCCGATCGTCTGCGGGAGGTCTATGCGGACCGCCCCAGGAAGGTGCTCTTCGTCAAGGGAGCAGAGGGGCTCAGGTACTCCGAGGTGATCCGGGCGGTGGATATCGCCCTGGGGGCAGGGGTGGTGGTGGTGGGGCTGGTCCCCCGGGAGGGGGGGGACGCCACCCCCTGAGGTGACGGGGCGAGGAGAGGGAGCGCCCGCCGGGTGACGGGCGCCCCAGGAGCGAGAAGGATTCTGCTCTCGAGGGCTACGGCCAGCCCGAGTGATGAATCCTTCCCGGATAGCGAGAGAGATTCTGCTCTCGACGGGGACAAGCGGCCCGAGTGGCGAATCCTTCCCGGATAGCGAGACGGATTCTGCTCTCGACGGCCACGAACGGCCCGAGTGACGAATCCTTCCCGGATAGCGAGACGGATCCACCCCCGCCCGCCCGGCACGCCCCTCCCGATGGACCGCCCGCCCCGCTCTCCGGCCCGATCCGGGCCGGAGAGCGTTCAGCCCGCACTGCTACGCCCACCGCAGCTTCTACTGCGCCTCGTCGTGGAGCCTCCCGAGCGGCGCCTCGCCCACCTCGGTGCTCACTGGGCTTCTGCTACACCACACCACGTAGGGTGAACAGCCCCTACCGGAAGCGGAAGCGCGCCCGGGTCTCCGTCCCGTCCACGAAGCGGACCAGGAGGTCCTGGCAGGACCCCGACCACTCCTGCTCCGTCTGGACCAGGAGGGCGTAGCGGTCCGCGAAGCGGTTGTAGAAGAGCCCCGACTCCGGGTGCTTCCCCTCCGTGCCGGTGGCGTCGCCTCCGCAGGTGGCGGGGACGATCCGGGGGAAGCCCGGTGCGAAGACATCCAGCCCCTGGGGCCCACCCAGCCCGAACCGCACCAGGAGGGGGAGGCCGGCCCGGGCCACATTCTCCCCGGGGAACGCCTGGATCGGGAAGAGGAATCCCGTGAATCCAAAGGAGGGCGGGGCCTCCAACTCCAGCCCCACGATCACCGGATCATGGTCCGAGTTCCGGTACCGGTCCGGGGCGAACAGCGACGACAGCTGATCAGGGCTCTTGAAGTTGGTGTTGTAGTCCAGCACGCTGGGCTCGTCGGCGTTCACATGCCAGACCCCCAGCCCCGTCACCTGGGTGTAGAGGGAGGGCGAAACCAGGGCGTGATCCAGGGTTCCCCACTGGCCGTTGAAGACGTAGGTGTAGCCGTCGCGACCGAAGGTGAAGTCGAAGAGGTCCTTGTAGCCGGCACCGGTGAGGGTCCGGATGGGATCCTCCAGGGCATAGGCGTTGAGGTCCCCCAGGATCACGATGTCCGGGTCGCCGGTTCCGGTGGGGTCGCTGTCCAGCCAGGCCCGGAGCTCGTTGGCCGCCGCCACCCGCACCGCGTTGCAGTTCCCCTGGCCATCGCCGGCGTCGGGGACGCCGCAGGCGCTCCCCTTGCTCTTGAAGTGGTTCACACTCACCACGAACCGCGCCCCATTCCCCTGCTGGAAGGCCTGGGCAAGGGACGGTCGGTTCCGGCGTGCCGGATCTCCGCCGTTCACAAAGGCCACGGAGTTCAGCGCAGCGGTCTGCCCCACCGGGGTCACCCGGGCCGGCTGGTAGATGAGGGCCACCTTGATGGCGTCGGTCCCCAGGGCGTTCACCTCACCGGTGGCGCTGTCCACATCGATGAAGGCGTAGCGCCCCGGGGCCGTGGCCACGTTCAGTCGGTCCACCAGCTCCGCAAGGGCACTCCCGGGACCGTAGCCGTCGTTCTCGATCTCGACGAGCCCCACCACCGCTGCGTCCATCTCCGCCAGGGCCGCCACCGTCTTCTGCGACTGCCGCTCGAACTCGGTGGCGTTGTCTGCGCCGCGGCAGCTGGTGGAGGCACCACCCACTCCGTTGGTGCAGCCGCTGAAGGTGTTGAAGTAGTTCAGCACGTTCAGTGAGGCCACCGTGAGGCTTCCCCCAACCCGGGGGGGGGTCATGGGCCTGGGGTTCCCCTGCAGGAACTCCGGGGTGGTCCCCCCCAGGGAGCCCAGGGGGCGGACCCGCCAGGCATTCCCGCTGGCGCTGTTCCCGGCCCACGTCCAGGTGAGGACCCCGGTGATCCCGGTGGTCTTGTCTCCCCCCCGGAGGGTGTTGGAGGCGCTGAGGGGCAGGGACCCTCCCCCGAACACGATGGGGTCCGGGTTCTGCCGGTTGCCGGCATCGTCCAGGATGATCCGATTCAGGTCATTCGCTGCCTGGACGGCGGCAGCCGGGGCTCCGGGGAGCGCCACATTGGTGGGCTGGAAGAGCCGCCCGGAGGAGGAGAGGACCACCTGGCCGAAGCGCCCCAACTGGACATGTTCGGTGACGTACAGGGTCTGGGGGAACCGCACCAGCATCCCCTCGAACCGCTCCAGGTAATCCGCGCTGGGGAATGGAAGGGTGACCTCCACTGGATCCACGGTGCCGGTCCCGCAGGAGAGGAGGCTCTGCACCCCGCCGAGCTGCGTCTGCCCCTGGAACTCCTGGGCGGTCCCCCGCACCCGGACCCGATCCCCCAGGGACACATCGTCGTCATTGCCATTGAAGACGAAGATGGCATCGGAGGTGGTTTCGTCGCCGTCCCCGTCGGGATCCTGCAGATAGAAGCCCCGGAGCGCCGGGGAAGGCCCTTCGAAGTCGCCCACCACCACCCCTTCGGTGGAGACCACGGATCCGGCCAGGGGGGTGGTGGCCCCGCTCCCCTGGATGGTGAAGATGGGGGTGTAGGGTGCCCCGCACAGCTCGATCACCGCAGTGGCGAAGGTGAAGCTGAAGTCGGCTGCAGGAGCGTCCGGCGGATCGATGGAATCCTGGTCGGCCACCCCGTCGGCCCGCACCGTGACCGTGCAGCTCTCGCCGCCGGTGAAGTCTGCATCCGGATCCAGGGTGAAGACCGTTGGCCCGCCGGACACCGTGGCTGTCCGGGTCCCCGACACCGTGCAGATGATCTCGAACCAGTCCCCGGTGACATCCACCGGCTCACTGAAGGTCAGGACGATGTCTGCGTCCACCGGAACGTCCGATGCCCCGGCGACAGGAGACGTGGAGATCACCGAGGGCGCCGCGTCCCCGTCATCGCAATCCGCCACATGGCTCCCCAGCCCATCGAAGGTGTTCGTGGCGAAGCCCTCCCACTCCACGGCGGGGTCGAAGGGGTCCGAGGCATCGGCATCACCTGTGCACACGTCGGCCCGACGGCGCAGCGTGTTGTCCTGGGTGCTGGTCGCCCCCGTCCCCCACTGGGTCCCCGGGTCCACCCCGATCTGCCCGATGGCATCCACGATGACCCCACCCCGCCGGAGGACCACAGCGTCGTCTCCGTTGAACCACCCCGCGCCGTTGGTCTGGTCGGCCTCGGCCAGGATCAGGGGGTCGGCACTGCTCTGCGCCAGGACAAAGACATCTCCGGACGCCACGGTTCCTGAGAGGGAGATCGTGAGCCCCGGGTTGCTGTTCCCGTTGAAGAACATCTGGATGTCGTATCCCGCGGCACCCAGATCCACCGGGGCACCGGTGCCGTTGAAGATCTCCAACGCCTTGTTGTTGCTGGTCCCCTCGATGTACTCCGAGATGAAGAGCTCGGTGGGGGTGGCGGAGGCCAGGATCCCCTGGACCACCTCCAGTGTGCCTGCGGCGGTCTCGAGGGGCACATCCGTGGGGGCCTCGGAGTCGCACCCGGCCACCACCAGGAGGGTGGCCGCGGAGAACGCCCGGAGCAGGGACGAGCGGGTGGAGGAGCGGGGTGTCGACATGGAAGCCGCCGGGAGAGACGCTGGAGTGGTGGCGGCCATCGCACGCCCGGCAACACCGGTGGGATGAACCGCAGGGATGCTCACCCGTGGAAAATTGCATTGTTCCGTCACCGTTCCCGGTCGCCGCGGACACAACGGAGCGACAGTCTTCCCACTCCTTGCGGACCCGGGGGCGGCACCCGATGGGGGCGAATCGCCCGATCCGGCCGAGAAGCTCCCTCCGCCACCCGTGGCCCCGCTCCCTCCCATTCCCTATCCTGCTTCGGCAGGGTTCCCGCCCGATCGGCCACCGATCGCCGTGGGGTGATGAAGGGGTGAGCCCGCCCCCGCCGCCACGGCCCACTCGAACAGGATGCACGGCGCCTCGGGGCCCGGAGTCCACACCTACTGCAGGGAGGCCCCACGATGGACCGGAGACGCTTCACCGGGACGATGCTGGCCGCTGGCGGAGGGCTGGCGCTGGGGCCCCGGGGGCTCTGGGGGGCCGCCACCCCTTCCCCCCTGGCCGATCTCCGCATCGACGGCCTCCGCCTGAACCGGAGTCTGGAGGCGCTGGCCACCTCCGGCGGGGAGTGGGGGGGTGCCAACCGGCGGGTGGCTTACAGCGATGCCGACCGGGTGGGGCGGGAGCAGCTCCGGGAGTGGATGGAGGGGGTGGGGCTCACCACCCGGGTGGATGCCGTGGGGAACCTCCTGGGGACCCTTCCCGGGAGCGTGCCCGGACTCCCCCCGCTGATGATGGGGTCCCACATCGACTCGGTCCCCGACGGAGGTCACTTCGACGGGCCCCTGGGGGTGCTGGCTGCGGTGGAGGTGGTCCGCCGCCTCCGGGAGGAGGGGGTCACCCTCCGGCACCCCCTGGAGGTGGCCAACTTCGCCAACGAGGAGGGAGGGAAGACCGGGAGCCGGGCCATGAGCGGCGAGGTCACCGGGCTGGAGTGGGACATCCCCACCGCCAGCGGCCACACCATCGG
>CAYQVI010000169.1:0-8323 GCA_964420725.1 uncultured Gemmatimonadaceae bacterium
AGTCACCACGGATGGTTGCCATCGCTCAGCCCTCTACCTCGATGCGGGGGTCGCGGCGGGGGAGGAGGGCCGGGGTGGGGAAACCCGGGTGCAGGGGGACGACCTTCCGGGGTGGGGAAGGGCGGAGGCCCGTCCACGGCGGGGGGGGGCTCCGAGGGAGGCGTGGCCGGAGAGGGCGGTGCCGGGGTGGACGGCTGGGAAGGAGTGGGTCCGCCACCCGCCTCGGCAGGGGGGCGGATGGCCCCGAACAGCCGGGTGAACTCCCCGGGCTCCCTGTCCGGGGCGGTGGGGGGAGGCGGAGGCGGCTCTGGCGGTTGCGCCGGTTGCGCCGGGGGCACCGGTTGCGCCGGGGGCGCCGGTTGCACCGGGGGCGCCGGTTGCACCGGGGGCGCCGGGGGTTCCTTCCCCAGCACCCCGAACAGGCGGGTGAAGTCCCCCGGGCCCTGATCATCGGAAGCGCCGGAGGAGGGCGCCGGGGGGGGCGGCGGCGTCCCGGGCGGTGCCGGTGCGCCCTCGCCGGAGGGGGGCTGGGGCGCTACACTGGGAGCGCCGAAGAGCCTGGTGAACTCACCACCGTCTCCGGGGGGTGCAGGGGGCGCCGGCAGAGGTGGTGTGACGGACCCGGGGGGAGGGGGCGCCGCTCCGGCGCCCTCGAACTCGGCGGTCGACTCCACCCATGCCTCGAAGGTGGTGAAATCGTAGATGAACTTGGTGACCACCGCCGTTCCCCCCTCGGCGGGACCCACCTCCAGCACCCGTCGACGCCCTCCCGGATTGAGGTGGTCCAGGAGGGGGAGGAGACGGCCCTGTTCCGGGACCGTGGCCTCATCCAGGAAGTGCACCATGACCACCGCACCGGTGGGAGCCAGGGCATGGTAGCTCCGGACTCCCCGCTCCGTGATCCGCTTCAGGAGCTGGTAGCGGGCTGCAAGGTCGTCGGGGGTCATGGACGAGGCGACTCCAGGGACGCTGGTACGGGTGATTCGCCGGGGAGGCCCGGTCTCGACATTATAGGCCCAGCCTCCGGAGGTGGCTACCGATCCGGACCACTCCCGAGCCGCTGGGCTCTCCACCCCTTCCACCGACCGATCGCATCGACATGAGATTGCTGAACCGGGTGGTATGGAACGAGGGGATGCACCTCTCGCAGCACCACTTCCAGTTGCAGGCCCGCTACCTGGAGGAGGCCGCCGCCTTCCAGGTGGCCGCCCTCCAGTTCGAGGCCAGGGGCTTCTCGGGGCTGGCCTTCGACGCCTCGGCCCTCCTGAACGGGACCGTCTCGCTGATCCACGCCCGGGGGATCCTCCCCGACGGTATGGCGGTGAACATCCCGGAGGGGGACGCGGCGCCGGAGCCCATCTCCCTGGATGAGCGCTTCTCCCCCACCTCCGACCGCCACCTGGTCTACCTGGCCATTCCCCCCCACCGGCCGGGGAGCGCCAACTGCCCTCCCGAGGGGGAGCCGGTGGACCAGGAGCCCCGCTACCGCCCGGATGTGCAGGCGGTGAGGGACGAGGTGAGCGGAGCCGAAGAGGCCCCGGTGGCCTTTGCCCGGAAGAACCTCCGGCTCCTCCTGGATGGTGAGGAGGCCGGTGACTCCGTGAAGATCCCGGTGGCGCTGGTGCGCCGGGACGGCTCCGGGCGCTTCATCTTCGATCCCGACTACATTCCGCCCCTTCTCCAGATCGGAACCAGTCCCCGCCTGATGGAGCGGTTGGCCCAACTGGTGGAGATCCTGGAGAGCCGGGGGGCCGCTCTCTCCGCCGAGCGGGCTGCAGCCAGGGGGCAGGCGGACTACGGCTCCCGGGAGGTGGCCACCTTCTGGCTGGCCCACGCCATCCACTCCGCACTCCCGGGGCTCCGCCATCATCTGGAGGGGCGCCGGAGTCACCCGGAGCGACTCTTCGTGGAGATGGCCCGCCTGGGGGGGGCGCTCTGCACCTTCTCCATGGACGGCCATCCCCGGGACCTGCCGCTCTACGACCACGACGACCTGGCCGGCTCCTTCGGGGCGCTGGATGCCCGGATCCGCTCCAGCCTCCAGCTCTTCCTGCCGCAGAACCGGCTCTCCTTCCCGCTGGATGCCACCCGTCCCCTGCTCCAGACGGTCCGCATCCCGGATCGGCGCTGCTTCCAGAAGGCCCACTGGTTCCTGGCGGTGCGCTCGGCCCTCCCTGAGGGGGAACTGGCCTCCGCGGCGCCAAGGCTGATGAAGATCTGCTCGGCCAAGCAGATCGCCCAGCTGGTGAAGGAGGCCGGCCACGGCATCGGGATGCGGCATATTCCGTCGCCTCCCCCGGAGCTGGCGCCCCGGTTGGGCTCCGTCTACTTCGCGCTGGACCGGGCCGAGCCGAGCTGGTCGTCCATCGTGGAAACGGGGGAGGTGGGGATCTACGTCCCGGCCGCCATCCCGGAGGCCGAACTCGAACTGCTGGTGATCCTGGACGGATGACATGAACAATCCTGCGCTCGCCCCCACCATGAACCCCTCCTCCGGCTGGGGCGGGGGGAGGGAGGGGCTGCTGGCCCTGTCCCTCCAGGAGGCCTTCACGGTCACCGTCCGCCTCCGGAGCGGGAGGCAGGTGGCGGCGGATGCCTTCTCCTTCCGGGCCCATGTGAAGCAGCTCCTCCAGGGGGCCGACCGGGAGGCCCGGCAGGCGGGGTACGCCTCCGAGCAGATCCGGCAGGCCATCTATGCCTTCGTGGCCTTCCTGGACGAGTCGGTGCTGAACTCCTCCCTTCCCATGTTCGCCGACTGGCCCCGCCAGCCCCTGCAGGAGGAGCTGTTCGGGGACCATGTGGCGGGGGAGACCTTCTTCGTGCATCTGGAGCAGGTGCTGGCCCTCCCGGACTCGCCGGATCTGGCCGACCTGCTGGAGGTCTACCAGATCTGCCTCCTCCTGGGCTTCCGGGGGCGCTACGCCGCCGGCGATCGGGGAGAGCTGGCCACCTTCGCCCGGACCACCGGGGAGCGGATCGTCCGCATCCGGGGACCGGAGGGGCGCCTCTCTCCCTGGGCTCCCCTCCCACCTGGCGAGGAGGTCCCGGTGGCGAAGGACCCCTGGGTCCCCCGGCTGGCCTTCGTGGCGGTGGGGGCGGTGGCGGTGACCCTCCTCCTCTTCCTGCTCTACCGTACGCTCCTGGGCTCCGGGATGGAGCCCCTCCGGGTCCTGGGGACCTGAGGCCCACCTGCCCATGACACGCTCAGCGAAGATCTGGCTCGGCACCGGAATCGCCCTTCTCCTCCTGGCGATCCTGGTCTGGTTCCTCCCCGGATGGCTGGGGCTGACCGGCGGCACCGCCTGGATCCTCCGGGGGGGGCTGTGGCTCCTGATGGTGGTGGCTGCGGCGCTGACGCTGAAGCTCCTCCTTCCCGGGGGCGCAGAGGCGGAGCTCCGGGGAGACGACCCCCTGGTGGAGGCGTTCAAGGCCGCCCGGACCCGGCTCTCCTCGCTGGTGAGGGGGACGGGGAAGGGAGGCGCCTCCTTCGACGCCCTCCCGGTGACACTGGTGGTGGGGCCCCGCCACGCCACCAAGACCACCCTCCTGGCGAACTCCGGGCTGGACCCCGAGCTCCTGGCGGGAGAGGTGTACCGGGGGGACCAGGTGGCCCCCACCGATGTGGTGAACCTCTGGTATGCCGGGGAGACGGTCTGGGTGGAGGCGGGAGGACCCCTCCTGGATGACCCGGTGCGGTGGGAGAAGCTGGGTCGTCTCCTGAGCCCCCGTCGGCTGGGAGCGGTGCTGGGACGGGGGGGGCAACCACCCCGGCAGGCGGTGGTCTGCTTCTCCTGCGAGGCCTTCCAGGTCTCCGGTGCGGCGGAGCTCATCCCGGCTTCGGCCCGGGCGCTCCGGGACCGGCTGGCGGACCTCTCCGAACAGTTGGGGATCCGGCTCCCGGTGTACGTGATCTTCACCAAGGCCGACCGGATCCCCCACTTCCCGGAGTTCGTGGCCACCCTCACCCGGGACGAGGTCCGGGACTTCCTGGGGGCCACCTTCCCGGTGACTGCCCGGTCGGATGCAGGGACCCATGCGGAGCGGGAGGGGAGCCGGATCGCCACCGCCTTCGACGGACTGGTGCGGCGGCTGGCCACCAAGCGGCTCACCGTGCTCCCCCGGGATGCAGCGGCGGCGGGGTCGGCGTACGAGTTCCCCCGGGAGCTCCGGAAGATCTCCGGGCTGGCCGCCAGCTTCATGGTGGAGCTGTGTCGCCCGGGACAGCGGCCGGTTGGGCCCTTCCTCAGGGGCTTCTACTTCGCCGGTGTGCGCCCCGTGGTGGTGGAGTCGGCGGCGGCGGCCCCTGCAGCGGCGGCCCCTTCCGGCGGCGGCGGGATGGACGCCACCCGGGTGTTCAAGCTCCAGGATCTGCAGGCCTTCCAGAAGCCGGCAGACACCCCCCGGGGCCCGTCCCGCCGGGTGCCCCAGTGGCTCTTCCACGAGCGGGTCTTCCGGGATGTGGTGCTCTCGGACCAGGTGGCCCGGGGGGTCACCGGGGGAGGGGCCCGGGTCAACCTCCTGAGGCGGGCCTCCCTCTCGGCGGTGGCGGTGGCCTCGGTGGTCCTTCTGGCCCTCTTCTCCCTCTCCTTCCTGGGGAACCGGGGGATCCAGCGGGATGCCCGGGTGGCTCTGGCGGGGGTCCAGGGGATCGAATCCACCGGGGGGGACCTCCCGGGGATCGAGGATCTCCAGGAGATGGAGGAGCTCCGGCAGGTGGGGGAGCGCCTCCGTGGGTACGAGACCGACGGGGCCCCGCTCCGGCTCCGGATGGGGCTCTACCGGGGGGACCAGGTGCTGGAGACGGTGCGGGAGGGGTACTTCGGCGCCCTGGACCGGATGGCGCTGGCCCGGGTCCACGGGGTGCTGGCCGGGCGTCTGGGGGCGCTCCCGGATGAGCCGGATGCCACCTCCGACTACGGCTCCACCTACAGCGACCTGAAGGCCTATCTCATCACCACCGACCACCCGGACCGGAGCACGCCTGAGTTCCTGACCCCGGTCCTGGTGGAGCGGTGGGTGGGGGGACCGGGGGAGGGGCTGGACGAGGAGTGGCTCCGGCTGGCCCGGCTGCAGATGGACTTCTACGCCACCGAGCTGGTGGTGGAGGACCCCTACGACCGCACCGCCGACGCCTCCACGGTGGAGCGGGCCCGGGGCTTCCTGAACCAGTTCGCCGGGGCGGACCGCTTCTACCAGGCGCTGGTCACCGACGCGGCGGCACGGAATCCCTCCATCCGCTTCTCGGCGGTGTTCCCCGGCTCCGACAACGTGGTCACCAATCCCTACGAGGTGTCCGGGGCCTACACCGAGGGGGGGTGGGCCACCGTGCAGGAGAGCCTGGCGGACATCGACCGGCTCCTGGCCGGGGAGACCTGGGTGGTGGGGGAGCAGGCGCTCTCCGCCGCCGACCGGGCGGGACTGGCGGAGGAGATCCGGGACCGGTACGTCACCACCTACCGGGATCAGTGGCGGCAGTATCTCCAGGCGGCCCGGGTGCAGCCGCTGGGCTCCCCCCAGGACGCGGCAGAGAAGCTCCAGCGACTGTCCGGGATCCAGTCCCCGGTGCTCCAGGTCCTGGCGCTGGCGGCCCGGAACACCGCCGTGGACAGCAGCATGGCGGCGGCCTTCCAGCCGGTACACCAGGTGACGCCGCCGGAGGTCCGGGACCGCTTCGTCAGCGAGAGCAACCAGATGTATGCCCAGGCGCTGGGGACCTTGGCCCAGGTCATGGGCCGCCTCTCGGGCTCCGCCCCCGACCCCGGTGCTGCGGCCCAGGGACAGGCGGCGGTGGCCGATGCCCAGGGGGTGGTGCAGACGCTGGGGAACTCCTTCGCCATCTCCCCGGAGGCCCAGGGGGTGGCGGGGCGGGTGAACGACCTGCTGGAGGAGCCCATCCGGATGGCGGGGCGCCTCATCGAGGCCGGCCCCACACGGGAGCTGAATGCCGGCGGGGCGGGCTTCTGCTCCCAGATGCAGCCCATCCTGCGGAAGTACCCCTTCAATCCCTCCGGTGAGGAGGCCACCCCGGAGGATGTGCTGGCGGGCTTCGAGCCCGGGGCCAGCATCCTCTGGAGCTTCTACCAGGGGCCGGTGTCGGAGGTGCTGACACGACAGGGGACCCGCTACGGTCCCCGCCCCGGGAGCGGCACCAACCTGAATCCGGCCTTCGTGGACTTCTTCAACCGGGGGGTGGCGGTGACCCGGGCCTTCTTCGGGAACGAGGCCGGGGCCACCCGGGAGCCCTCCATCCAGATGCAGATCCGCCTGGAGACCTCCGAGGTGCTGGAGGAGATCCAGCTGATGGTGGATGGACGGAACGAGACCTTCACCCGGACGCAGCAGAACAACCGGACGGTGGCCTGGACCCCCCGCTCCTCCCGGCTGGAGGTCACGGGGCTGGTGAATGGAAACCGGGTTCCTCTGGTGGAGGTGCCCCAGGGGACCTGGGCCCTCTTCCGCTTCCTGCAGCGGGCGGAGTGGCGGAGCGAGGGCGGAAACCGATACGCTCTCACATGGCCTCCGGGAAGCGCCGGTGTCCGGCTCACTGGCACTCTGACGCTTGGAACGGGTGTGGAGCCCATCATGCAGCCCGGGTTCTTCCAGGGCTTCCAGTGCGTTTCGCAGGTGGCCCGGTGACCGGTGGCGGGGGGGTGCCCTGTGGCCCGCCTCCGGGGCCGGCCCCGGAGCCTCCCGCCTGCCTTCAACCCAACGGACGGTGATGATCATGTACGGCCTTCGACGGACACTGCAGGCGCTCCTCCTTCTCCTGGTGGTGGGGGCCGGTGCCTGTGGTGGGGGAGGAGGAGGGGGGACCCCCGCCGTGGCCCCACCCCCGGCTCCGCTGGCCCGGCTCGAGGCGGCGCAGCGCCTCTACTACGACGACAGCGGCGGGATTGCCGACTCCCTCCGCCTGGCGGTTCGGGACGAGGCCAACTGGCGGGACATCTGGGACCGGGCCACCTCCACCCTGGGCTCTCCGCCCCCCCTGCCCGCCATCGACTTCACCCGGGACATGGTGCTGGTGGTGGCGGCGGGGAGGATGAACCCCGGGGACCGGATCCAGGTGGACAGCGCCGGGGTGCGCACCGAGCTGGATCCCGACGGGAACCGCCGTGAGGTGATGATGGCCCAGGTCCGGATCATCCTGGACTGCACCGGATTCGATGCGGATGTCTATCCGCTGGAGCTGGTGCGGGTGAGGCGCTTCGATGGCCCCCTCCAGTTCCTCCATGCCCGGGAGCGGGCTCCCAACTGCCAGGACGGGGGCGGGGTTACGGAGGAGGGAGCCCAGCGGTGACGGAGCCCGGGGCGGGGCAGGCCGCCGGGCCGGGGGGGGAGCAGGAGGCGATCCTGGCCGGGCGCTACCGGATCCTCCGGAAGCTGGGGGAGGGGGCCATGGGGGCCGTCTACCTGGGGGAGCATCTGCGCATGGGACGGAAGGACGCCATCAAGGTGATTTCCCGGACCATGGCGGGGAGCGCCGAGGCGGTGGCCCGCTTCGAGCGGGAGGCCCGGAATGCCTCCTTCATCAACCACCCCCACGTCTGCCAGATCTACGACTTCGGCGAGACCGAAGAGGGGCTGGCTTTCCTGGCCATGGAGTTCGTGGAGGGAGAGACTCTGGGAGACGTACTCCAGGGGGCTGGGGGGCGGCTCCCGGTGGAGCGGGCGCTGCACATCGCGGTGCAGACCGCCGACGCCCTGGAGGCGGCACACGCCCGCTCCATCGTCCACCGGGACCTGAAGCCCGACAACATCATGCTGGCCCGGGGACGGGACGGGGGCGACCTGGTGAAGGTGGTGGACTTCGGGATCGCCAAGGGGATCGGCGACGACGAGGGGCAGGCGGTGACCCGGCTGGGGTTCGTCATCGGCACCCCGGAGTACATGAGCCCGGAGCAGCTCTCCGGGGACCGGCTGGATGGTCGCAGCGACATCTACTCCCTGGCCCTGGTGCTGGTGAAGCTCCTCACGGGAGCCTTCCCCTTCCACGCCTCCACGGCCCAGGAGCTGATGCTGAAGCGGCTCACCGAGCCCCCTCGCCCCCTGGCCGACCTGGCACCGGGTGTGGTTTTCCCCCCAGGGCTCCAGGAGGTCCTGGACCGGGCGCTGGCCCGCTCCGCCGCCGAGCGCTTTGCCACCGCCGGGGACGTCCGGGAGGCGCTGAAGCAGGTGCTCCGGGGGGCCACCGGGCTCCAGGCCATGCCGGCGGCCACCGTGGATCTCCCGGTGACCCGTGTGGGCCCCATCACCCGGGATCCCGGGGAGGCCCCGGGGCCGCGATGCCAGAAGCGGCGCGCTCGCGTGCCCGACGACGCAGTCC
>CAYQVI010000170.1:0-8317 GCA_964420725.1 uncultured Gemmatimonadaceae bacterium
CCCAGCGAACATGCACGAGCGCAGGTCGAGGGGCGCCGGGTCGGGCTCGTGCAGGTCGCCGTCGGGCGCGTGGGGGGCTGGGGCGGCCCTCCTCCTCACCGGAGGGGTGGCGGCCCTCCTCCTCCTGGTGGGGGGGCACGACCCGGTGGCGGCCTTTGCCGCTCTCCTGGGGGGGGCTGCAGGCTCCCCGGACCGGATCCTCTCCGCCACCCTGGTGCGGGCCATTCCCCTGATCCTCACCGGGCTGGCGGTGGCGCTGGCCTTCCGGGCCGGGGTCTTCAATATCGGCGCCGAGGGGCAGTTGTACGCCGGCGCGGTGGCGGGGGTGGCGGTGGGGGTGCTGGGGGGGAACGGGCTCCCCGCGGCCATCCACCTCCCCCTTGTGATGCTGGCGGCGGCGCTGGGGGGCGCCCTCTGGGCCCTGGTCCCCGCCCTCCTCCGCATCCGCATGGGGGTGGGGGAGGTGATCACCACCCTCCTCATGAACTTCGTGGGGATCTACCTGGCGGCCTGGATGGTCCACGGCCCGCTGCAGGAGCCCCGGGGGGTGTTCCCCCAGACCAGCTCCATTGCCGAGGCCGCCCGCCTCCCGGTGGTGGTGCCGGGGAGCCGCCTCCACGCCGGAATCCTCCTGGCGGTGGGGGCGGCGCTGCTCCTCCACCTGGTCCTCCGCCACACCCCCACCGGATTCCGGCTCCGGGCGGTGGGGGCCTCCCCAGAGGCCGCCCGGGTGGCGGGACGGATCGCCGCCGACCGCACGGTCCTGGGGGCCTTCCTCACCTCGGGGGCGCTGGCGGGGCTGGCGGGGGGAGTGGAGGTGGCCGGGGTCACCTGGGCGCTGTACGAGGGGCTCTCCCCGGGATACGGCTACACCGCCATCGCGGTGGCGCTGCTTGCGGGGCTGCACCCCCTGGGTGTGGTGGCGGCGGGGATCTTCTTCGGGGCGCTGAAAGGGGGGGCGGGGGCCATGCAGCGGGAGGCGGGGATCCCCGCCGTATGGGTGGACGGGATGGAGGCGCTGGTGATCCTGGCGGTGGTGGCGGTGGGGGTCCTCTCCCGCCGCAGGAGCTCCTGACCATGGATCCGGGGGCCTTCGAGCTCTTCCTGGAAGCGTCGGTGCGGCTGGGAGCACCCCTGGCGCTGGCGGCGCTGGGGGAGATGGTGGCGGAGCGGGCCGGGGTCCTGAACATCGGTGTGGAGGGGTGCATCATCGGTGGGGCGCTGGGAGGGGCGCTGGGGGCGCTGGCGGCGGGGGATCCCTGGGTGGGGATGCTGGCCGGTGCCGGTGCCGGCGTCTTCCTCTCCCTCCTCTTCGCCCTCTTCGTGGTGGTGCTGAACGGGGACCAGATCATCACCGGGACCGCCATCACCCTGGGGGGGCTGGGCTTCACCGGGGTCATCTACCAGGGGGTCTTTGGCGCCACCGGAACGGCGCTGACCCTCCCCACCCTCCCGGCGCTGGCCATCCCGGGGCTGTCGGCCATTCCGCTGGTGGGAGAGGCCTTCTTCCGGCAGGCCCCCACCGTCTACATGGCGGGGGCGCTGGCGTTGGTCCTCTGGTGGTTCCTCTTCCGCACCGAGCGGGGGCTGGAGCTCCGGGCGGTGGGGGAGGAGCCCGCAGCCGCAGAGGCTTCCGGGGTCCGGGTGCAGTGGACCCGATTCGCGGCGGTGGTGTTCGGAGGGGCGCTGGCGGGGCTGGCAGGGGCGCACCTGGCGCTGGCCCACGCCGGGACCTTCACCCAGGGGATGTCGGCGGGGAAGGGGTTCATCGCCATTGCGGTGGTGGTGCTGGGGCGCTGGCACCCTCTGGGGGTGCTGGCCGCCGCCCTCTTCTTCGGGGCCGCCTCCGCCTTCCAGTTCTTCCTGCAGGCGCTGGGGGTGGACATGCCCTACCAGGTGGTCCTGGCCCTGCCGTACATCCTCACGCTGGCGGCGCTGGCAGGGTGGCTGGGGCGAGCCCGGGCTCCCGCATGGCTGGCCCGCCCCTGGCCCCGGGAGGGGGTATGACCCTGGCCGGTTTCCCGGCTGCCCGGAGCTCTTCCGGCGGCATCGACACCCCGATGGCACCCGACTACCTTCGACCCATGATCGCATCGGCCACGTCAGGGATCTCCCGCCGCTCCTCCCCCCGGTGGGTGGGGCTCCCCGGGGGACCCCCCGTCCTGCTCCTGCTCCTCCTGGCTCTCCTGGGGGGCCTTCCCCCCGGGGCCCTCCCCCTGGGGGCGCAGGCCGTCGCCGTGGGGGATGGAGGGGTAGTGGAGGCCGGGCTCCTCCTCCGGCAACTGGACGGGGAGAAGCGGGTGCTCATGATCGGAGCCCACCCCGACGACGAGGACACGGGCCTCCTGGCCATGCTGTCCCGGGGGATGGGAGTCCAGACCGCCTACCTCTCCCTCACCCGGGGAGAGGGGGGGCAGAACCTCATCGGGCCGGAGCTGGACGAGGGGCTGGGGATCATCCGCACCGGGGAGCTGGAGGCGGCCCGGAGCCTGGACGGAGGGCGACAGTTCTTCACCCGGGCCTTCGACTTCGGCTTCTCGAAGAATGCCCCGGAGACCTTCGGCTACTGGCCCCGGGAGGAACTCCTCCGGGACGTGGTGGAGGTGATTCGTCGCTTCCGCCCCCACGTGGTGGTGTCGGTCTTCAGCGGAACCCCCCGGGACGGCCACGGGCACCATCAGGTGTCGGGGATGATCAGTACAGAGGCCTTCTCGGTGGCGGGGGATCCCACCCGCTTCCCGGAGCAGATCGAGGACGGTCTGCCGGCGTGGCAGCCTGCAAAGCTCTACCAGCGCTTCCGGGGGATTCCCGGGGACGAGACGCTCCCCGTGCAGGTGGGGGCGTACGACCCCCTCCTTGGACGGTCCCACTTCCAGCTGGCCATGGAGTCCCGGAGTCAGCACCGCTCCCAGGACATGGGGGCAGCCCAGAGCCCGGGGCCCCGGCGCTCGTCGGTGACCCTCACGGCGCTGGCCCCGGGGGTGGAGGAGGGGGGTGAAGGGCTCTTTGCGGGGGTGGACACCACCCTCGTGGGGCTGGCGGGGGAGCTGGAGGGGCCGCTGGGGCGGGGGATCCGTGACCACCTGGAGGGCTACCGGGAGGAGGTGGCCCGGGCGAGGGGCTCACTCCATGTGCTGGACCCCTTCCAGGCAGCGCCTCCCCTGGCGGCGGCACTGGAGCACCTCTCGGCAGTGGAGGAACTCCTTCCCGTGGAGGCCCCGGCGAGTCTCCAGGCGGGGCTGGAGCATCGCCGGGAGCTGGCCACCCGGGCCCTCCTGGCGGTGTCCTCGGTAGACGTGGACGTCCGGGTGGACCAGGAGTTGGTGGTCCCCGGGGGCACCGTCACGGTGGAGATGTCCCTCTGGAACGGGGGAGGGGCCACCCTTCAGCGGATGGAGCCCCGGCTGACCCTCCCGGAGGGATGGGAGGCGGAGACGCTGGAGGAGGACGGCCCGGGTCCCACCGGGCTGGAGACCTTCCTGGCCACCCCCGCGGAACCCTCTACCGGTCCGGTACTGGAACCCGGGGCGATCCGGCGCTGGCGCTGGCGGGTCACCGTTCCGGAGGAGGAGGATCCCTCCCGCCTCTACTACCTGGCCCTGGAGCGGGAGGGGGAGATGTACCGCTGGCCGGAGGACCGGGAGATCCGGGGGCTCCCCCGGAATCCTTCCCTGGTGCAGGGCTCGCTGGACTTCACCCTCTACGGGGATCCGGGAGGGCATGCAGCGGTCCATGGGGGATCCCAGGGTCCGGGTGGAGATCCGGTTGTGGACGCTTCCCTCTCCGGGGAGGAGGTGCTGCAACGGGGCATTCCGGTCTCGGTGGGGGCGGAGGGGCGCTTCGTGGGGGTGGACAAGGCGCTGGGGGAGTTCACCCGGCCTCTCCTGGTCCTCCCCGCCCTCTCGGTGGCCACCCACCCCAGGGTCATGGCGTGGCCGGCGGATGAGACCGGCTCCCGGACCATCACCGTCCGGGTCCGGAGCCAGTCGGCGGAGCCGCTGGAGGGGAGCGTGACGCTGGAGGTCCCGGAGGGGTGGCAGCGGGAGCCGGAGCGCGCCCGGGTCCGGTGGGCCGGGGCGGGTTCGGAGGTGTCGGTGGCCTTCCAGCTCCGCCGGATCGGGGCCGTGGGGGGCGGGGCCACCTCCGCCGGCTCCGCAGGGGCGAGCGGCTCCTCCGGGGACTCCCCCACCGTGACCCTCCGGGCCAGGGCCCGCACCGACGACGGCCGGGAATTCGACGAGGGCTTCGCGATCATCGACTACCCCCACATCGAGCCGGCCCCCCTCTTCCGCCCCGCCCGGGTGCAGGTTCCGGTCTTCCCGGTGCAGGTGGCCCCGGGGCTCCGGGTGGCCTACGTGGAGGGCTCCGGAGACGACGGGGTGGAGGTGCTCCGGCAGATGGGAGCGGAGGTGGAGATCCTCACCCCCGCCCAGGTGGCCGCCGGTGGGCTGGAGGGGTTCGACACCGCTGTGCTGGGCGTGCGGGTCTACGAGGTGGTCCCGGAGATGGTCCCCGCCACACCGTCGCTGCTGGACTTCGCCCGGAGCGGGGGGACGGTGGTGGTGCAGTACAACAAGTACGAGTACCCCGAGGGGAACCTGGCCCCCTATCCCGTGGCCATGACCCGGCCCCACGGCCGGGTCACCGACGAGACCGCCGAGGTCACGCTCCTGGATCCGGAGTCTCCTGTGTTCACAACACCCAACCGGATCACCTCCGGGGACTTCCAGGGATGGGTGCAGGAGCGGGGGCTCTACTTCCTGAGTGAGTGGGGGGAGCCCTTCGTCCCCCTCCTGGAGATGTCCGACCCTGGCGAGGCGCCGCTGCGGGGATCGCTCCTGGTGGCCCCGGTGGGGGAGGGGTTGTACGTCTACACCGGCCTCGCCTTCTTCCGGCAGTTTCCGGAAGGGGTGTCCGGGGCCTACCGTCTCTTCGCCAACCTGGTCTCGCTGAGGCCCGACGTATGGCGCGAACACCATGGACCCGGAGATCCGGGGGGAGTCCGATGACGGATCCAGCGAAGGCACCGCCAGCAGCCATGTCCGGCAGGAGCGTGCGTCCGGCCCGGACGGCGGCCGCCCTTGGTGTGCTGGCGGCGCTGGCCGCGTGCGCCCCCACCTCGGACAACGTGCTGGTGGTCTACTCCCCCCATGGCCGGAACCAGCTGACGTACTTCGCCGAGGCCTTCGAGGCCCAGCATCCCGGGCTGGATGTCCAGTTCGTGGACATGGGCTCCCAGGAGATCCTGGACCGCCTCCGTTCCGAGCGGGCCAATCCCCAGGCGGATGTATGGTGGGGCGCCCCGGCAGAGATCTTCGCCCAGGGTGCGGAGGCTGGTTTCCTGGAGCCCTTCCGCCCCACCTGGGCCGACGCCCTTGGTCCGGAGGCCCGGGACCCGGACGATCTCTGGTTCGCCACCTACCTCACCCCGGAGGTCATCGCCTACAACGAGGCGGCGGTCTCCCGGGAGGAGGCCCCCCAGGACTGGGACGAGGTGCTGGACCCCCGCTGGAGGGGGGAGGTGCTGATCCGGGAGCCCCTGGCCTCGGGGACCATGCGGGCCATCTTCGCCTCCATCATCCAGCGGGAGATCGAGCGCACCGGGGATCCGGAGGCGGGGTTCGAGTGGCTGCTGCGATTGGACGCCCAGACCCGTGAGTACGTCCTGAATCCCACGCTCCTGTACCAGAAGCTGGCCCGGCAGGAGGGGACCATCACGCTCTGGACCATGCCGGACATCGAGATCCTCCGGGCCACCACCGACTTCCCCATCAACTACATCCTGCCGGCCGGGGGAACCCCCATCGTCATCGATGGGGTGGGGGTGGTGGCGGGGAGCTCCAACCCGGAGATGGCCCGGGCCTTCGTGGAGTACGTGGGGAGCACCGAGGCGCTCCTGGAGGCCTCGGAGCGCTTCTTCCGGATCCCCGCCCGGGAGGATGTGCCGGAGGACCGACTCCCGTCCTGGCTCCGGGAGGCCATGCCCCTGATCGTGCCCATGGATGTGGATGCAGAGGCCATCCGGGATCGCACATCGGAGTGGATGCGCTACTGGGATGACCAGATCCGCCGTCGCGGCGCGGACGCGGGGTACTGAGGCGCGTGGTGCCCACAGATCCAGTGGCCCCCCGCCCCGACGCGGTTCCAGGTCCCGGGGAAGCCGCCGCCCTGTCGCTGGACGGGGTGACCCGGCGCTTCGGATCCGTGGTGGCGGTGAACAACCTGTCGCTCGCCGTGCGCCCCGGGGAGTTCGTCACCCTCCTGGGCCCCTCCGGCTGCGGGAAGACCACTGCGCTCCGGATCATTGCGGGCTTCGAGACCGCCGACGAGGGGGTGGTGCGGTTCCGGGGGGAGGATGTGACGCGGAAGACGCCGCAGGAGCGTGGTTTTGGTATGGTGTTCCAGAACTACGCTCTGTTTCCCCATCTCTCCGTGGGGGAGAATGTGGCCTTCGGCCTGAAGGCCCGGAAGCGCCCCGGCGACGAGATCAAGCGCCGGGTGGCGGCTGCCCTGGAGCGGGTGGAGCTCCCCGGCTACGGGGATCGGGCGGTGCAGGCCCTGTCCGGGGGGCAGCAGCAGCGGGTGGCGCTGGCCCGGGCGCTGGCCATCGAACCCCCCATCCTCCTCCTGGATGAACCCCTCTCCAACCTGGACGCGGCGCTGCGGGAGAAGACCCGCACCGAGATCCGTCGACTGGTGAAGCAACTGGGGATCACCGCCCTCTTCGTCACCCACGACCAGGAGGAGGCCTTCGACCTGGCGGACCGGATCGCGGTGATGAGCGCGGGGCACCTGCGGCAACTGGGGACGCCTGCGGAGCTCTACCTGGAGCCGGCGGACCGGTTCGTGGCGGGCTTCGTGGGGAGGGCCAACTTCCTCCCGGTGGAGAGGGTGTCCGGGGGGGATTCCGCGGCTGTGGATGCTTCGGGGGAAGGATCCGGAGGGGTCGCCGTGCGGGTTCCCGGTGCGGGGGTATGGGAGGGGGCGGTGCTCCGAAGGGGAGCGCCAGGACCCGGGGCCACGCCGGTCCCCACCTCCACCACCGGGTACACCCTGATGGTGCGGCCGGAGGACTTCACGTTCTCCACAAACGATGTGGACAACACACTCCGGGGGGTGGTGCTGGATCGCCGCTTTCGTGGGGCGCTGACTGCATTTCTCGTGGATGTGGAGAACGTCGGGACCCTGGAGGTCCTGGGCGGCGTGGCGGGCCCCCGGGTGGATGAGCGGGTGGGGATCAGCCCCCGCCCCGGGGCCAGGCTGCACCTCTTCCCCGACCCCGGATGAAGGGGGGTTCGTCGTCCCGGGGAACGCTGATCCTGGCGCTCCCGGTCCTGGGGCTCCTGGTCTGGCTGGTCCTCTACCCCAACCTCTTCGTCATGGGGGACTCCCTGGTGGAGGGGGGGGAGTTGACGCTCCGCTGGTACCGGGACTTCGTGGGCTCCCGGGCCCGGATGGAGGCGCTGAGGGGGAGTGTCTGGATCTCCCTGGCCAGCGTGGCCACCTCGGCGCTGGTGGGGATTCCCCTGGCCTTCCTTCTCACCCGGAGGGAGTTCCCCGGTCGGGGAATCCTGTCGGCGCTGGCGGCGGTCCCGGTCCTCCTCCCGCCCCTGGTGGGGGTCATCGCCTTCCTCTTCCTCTTCGGGGAGAGCGGGATGTTCACCCGTTCACTCCAGTTCATCCTGGGGCTGGATGCCCCACCGTGGCGTCTGGTGGGCCCCTGGGCGATCCTGGTTGTCCACACCTATTCGATGTACGTGTACTTCTACCTCCTGGTCTCCGCGGGGCTGGCCCGGATGGACGAGTCCGCCGGAGAGGCCGCCGCCTCCCTGGGGGCTGGTCCCGGCCGGATCTTCTTCCGGGTCACCCTTCCCATGCTGGCCCCCTCGGTCCTGGCGGCAGCGGTGCTGGTGTTCATGACCTCCATGGCCTCCTTCTCCGCGCCGTACATCTTCGGGGGCGGATACCAGGTCCTCTCCACCCGCATCTTCACAAGCAAGATGAATGGGGAGCTGGAGATGGCCATGGTGGAGACGGTGGTGCTGGCGGCGGTCTGCCTCCTGTTCCTCGGGCTGCTGCGGTGGTTCGAGCGGGGTCGGGAGTACGCCGCCGTGGGGAAGGGCACCGCCGCCGCCCGGAAGCCCGTGTCCTCTCCGGCCGGGCGGTGGCTGGTGACGCTGGGGGCCTCGGCCACGGTGGTCTTCCTGCTCCTCCCCCACCTGACCCTCCTCCTGGTCTCCTTCGTTCCCGATGGGGCCTGGACCACCACCATCCTCCCCACCCGGTACTCCCTGGAGAACTACCGGGCGCTGGCGGC
>CAYQVI010000171.1:0-3606 GCA_964420725.1 uncultured Gemmatimonadaceae bacterium
CTGACCCTGGTGCTCCGCCCCTTCAACTTCGACACCCTGGCCACCCGGGCCTTCCAGTTGGCCATGGATGAGCGGGTGGCGGAATCGGCCCTCCCTGCGCTCCTCATCGTGGCGGTGGGGCTCCTCCCTGTGAGTCTGCTGAACCGGGTGATGACCCGGGAGAAGGGGCGGCGGTAGGAAGAAGAACCCTTCCCGCCGGGGGGCGTGTACCACCACTTCGATCTCCACCCGGGGTCCCTCCCTTCTGGCAGGCACCCCCTTCCCCTCAAAGGAGCCTCTCCTGTCCATCGAACCCATGGTGGTGCGAGCCCCCTCCCGGCAGTGGCTCCCCCCGCTGATCCTGGCGCTGGGGCTGGTGTTGGCGGCGTCGGTCATCGGCGACGCCGTCCGGGACTTCCGGATGGCGGACCGCTTCGTGGAGGTGAAGGGGCTGGCGGAGCGGGAGGTGATGGCGGACCTGGCCATCTGGCCCGTGTCGTACATGGTCTCCGCCAATACCCTGGAGGGGCTCAGCCGTGAGCTGGACCGGAACGACCAGGCGGTCCTGGCCTACCTGGCCTCCCACGGCTTCCAGAGCGGCGAGATCTCCCGGACCCCCCCCCGGATCAACGACCAGTGGAGCCAGGCCTACGGGTCGCAGCGTCCGGACACCCGCTTCACCGCGGAGCGGACCCTGACCCTCCGGACCGATCGGGTGGCCGAGACCCGGGCCGCCCTGGAGGAGGCCACGCAGCTCCTGGAGTCCGGGGTCGTGCTGGCCCCCTCCTGGGGCTCAGCGGTGCAGTTCCTCTTCACCAGCCTCGAAGCGCTGAAGCCGGAGATGATCGCCCAGGCCACCGCCGACGCCCGGCAGGCCGCCACCCAGTTCGCCGAGGATTCGGGGAGCGATGTGGGGAACATCCGCACCGCGCGCCAGGGCTTCTTCTCCATCTCGGAGCTGGACCCCTCCATGCCCGAGCTCAAGACCGTGCGGGTGGTGACCACGGTGGAGTACTTCCTGGATCGTTGATCCCCCTTTTGTCCCCGGTTCTCAAGGTCCGGGGGGGGGCGCCGACACTGACGGGCAGAAATCCCGCTCCCGAGTGGCTGGGCAACCGCGGCAGCGCCTCGAGAGATCCGGACCCCCCCGGATAGTGTGTTTTTGCCTTGAGGACTCTCGGACATGCTTCAGCGCTTCTTCGGATCCGGCCGGGTTCCGGATACCCCTGAAATCACCGCCCCCGGAACCCCGTCGCCGGCCATCTCCCAGGAGGAGGCACTCCGCCAGATCGACCTCTCCGGACAGGCCGCCGCCATCCGGAGGTCCCAGGCGGTGATCGAATTCCACCTCGACGGGACCATTATCACAGCCAACGACAACTTCCTTTCGGCCGTGGGCTACTCCCTGGAGGAGATCCAGGGCCGGCACCACCGCATCTTCGTGGAGGCGTCGTATGCCGCCTCCGGCGCCTACGGGGAGTTCTGGACCCGACTGGGGCGGGGGGAGTTCTTCTCGGAGGAGTACAAGCGGTTGGGCAAGGGGGGGCGGGAAATCTGGATCCAGGCCACCTACAACCCCATCATGGGGCCGGACGGAAAGCCCTTCAAGGTGGTGAAGTACGCCACCGATGTGACCGCACGGAAGAAGGCCATCCGGGAGATCGGGCGGGTCATCGAGCTGCTGTCCAGGGGAGATCTCACCAGCCGCGTCCCCGACAACCTGCCCGGGGAGCTGGGGGAGATCGCCGGAGCGCTGAACTCGGCTCTGGGCAGCCTGGACGACAGCCTGACCCAGGTCTCGGCGGCGGCGGACCAGGTGGCGGAAGCGGCCGATCAGATCAGTCTGGGGTCGCAGTCGCTGGCCCATGGAACCAACGAGCAGGCGGCCACGCTGCAGGAGGTCTCCTCCAGTCGGCAGGAGTTGAGCTCCATGTCGAACCGCTCCGCCGGCGGGGCACGGCAGGCCAAGGAGCTGTCGGATGCGGCCCGGAGTGAGACGGACCGGGGACTGGAGTCCATGCGGCGCTGTCCCAGGCCATCGATCGGATCAAGGGGAGCTCCGACCAGACGGCGAAGATCCTCAAGACCATCGACGACATCGCCTTCCAGACCAACCTGCTGGCGCTGAATGCGGCCGTGGAGGCGGCCCGGGCCGGGGACCTGGGGAAGGGATTCGCCGTGGTGGCGGAAGAGGTGCGGAACCTGGCCATGCGGAGCGCGGAAGCCGCGAAGACCACGTCGCAGCTCATCGAAGAGAGCGTGGCGAACGCCAACGGCGGGGTGACCCTGAACGCCGAGGCGCTGGCGAACCTGGAGGGGATCCAGCGGCAGGTGGTTCAGGTGAGCGAGGTCATGGACGAGATCGCCATGGGCGCGGCGCAGCAGAGCGAGGGGGTCGAGCAGATCAACAAGGCCGTGGAGCAGATGAACCAGGTGACGCAGGAGACGGCGGCCAGTGCGGAGGAGAGCTCCAGCGCCTCGGAGGAACTCACCGGGCAGGCCGGGGAGCTCAGGCAACTGGTGGGGGCCTACGCCCTGACCGGGAAGGAGGGGAATGGCCGGATGCAGGTGTCACCGCCTCGTGCCGGAGTCCCTGCACGGGCCTCCCGGGCCCCGTGGGAGAAGGCGCCCCAGCGCAAGGTTCCCGGGAAGCGGCCGGGGAACGGGCGGGGGGGCCCCCTCATCCCCATGGAGGACGACGCGGCGGTCTTCGGCGGTTTCTGAGGCGGCGGGGGGCCGGGTTGGCTGAGGCGGCCCGCCCCCCCTCCCCCTTCACACCGCCGTGTATCCCCCGTCGATCAGGTAGTAGCCCCCCGTCATGAAGGACGCCTCGTCGGACAGGAGGAAGCACACCAGGGGGGCCACTTCGTCGGGGCGCCCCAGGCGACCCAGGGGGTGCTTCTGGACCAGGCCGGCCCGGGCATCCTCCGGCAGCTCCGCCAGCAGCGGGGTGTCGATATAGGCCGGTCCCACGCAGTTGATCCGGAGCCCCTGGGGTCCGTACTCCGCAGCGGCATTCTTCGTCAGCCCTACCACCCCGTGCTTGGCTGCCGTGTAGGCGCCGTTGCCCAGGGCCGCCACCGTGCCGTGGATCGAGGCCATGTTCACGATGGCGCACTGGTCTGCACCCGCCTCCAGCATGGCGGGGATCTGGTATCGCATACCGTAGAGCACGCCGTTGAGGTTGATGTCGATGACCCGCTTCCATTCGTCCAGATCGGTCTCCCCGGCGGGCGCCTGAGCCCCTCCGATCCCGGCGTTGTTCACGGCGTAGTGGAGCGATCCGAAGGTGGAGAGGGCAAAGGACACCACCGTCTCGGAGTCCTCCGGCCGGGCGGTGTCCTGCTCGATGGCCTTTGCAGTACCACCCGCCTCGACGATCTCCGCCGCCACGCGCTCTGCCCCCTCGAGGTTGATGTCGGTGAGGACCACGCTGGCCCCCCTGGCGGCCATGGCCTTCCCGATGGCTTCTCCCAGTCCCGATCCCCCGCCTGTCACGATCCCCACCTTCCCGTCGAACCGACCCATTCCCCACCTCCTGTGGACATCCACGCCGCCGTCACGTTCTGATGCTGTCTCCAAGGGCTACGGGAAGGGGGGCGGGAAGTTCCCTGCGGGGGTACCGTG
>CAYQVI010000171.1:3616-8283 GCA_964420725.1 uncultured Gemmatimonadaceae bacterium
CCCACCTTCCCGTCGAACCGACCCATTCCCCACCTCCTGTGGATGTCCGTTGCGCCGTCCTGTTCTGATGTCTTCTCTCATGAGGGCTACGGGAAGGGGGGCAGGAGGTTCCCGTGACGACGCTGGCCCCTGTCGCCACCATTGATCAGACTGCATGTGGATTCCTGCGGAGAGTGGACATGGCCCAGAAGAGGACAATCACGGCCCAGGGTGAAGGCGAGGACGAAGCCATGAAGCGCCTGAAGGCGGAGTTGGCCCAGGCCTTCGCCGCTCCCGACGACGCGTACCGGACCCTCTCCGCCGCAGACGTGATCGTCAGGAACCGGGAGCAGTCGAGGCAGTGACGTTCCGTGTCCAGGACGCAGATTCCCGTCGGATCGATGACATCCACCGCTAGACGCGGGACCGAGGGGAATCGATCAGGGAGACGCCGACGTCATCGGGCTGTTCCGGCGGGACCCGTCCGGAGCCAGGTGACCCCGGCCTTCGTCACCATCACCTGGTCGAAGCTGGGGTGATGGGAGGGAAAGGAGCTGTCGGGTGCGGGGCCCGCTCGGATTCCCCGGAGGCCTCCCGCCACGCCTCCCGATCCGCTTCAGTGACCTCGTACTCCGGCTCGAACCGCACCACGAACTGCCGTGCCCCATCCACGGTCCACAGGGAGATCTCATGATCCGCTCCGTTCCCCGGGGCTAGGAAGCGGCCCCGGGCGTCATATCCGGGATCAAACGCTCAGGGGAATCGGGACCCGCCGCCCCCCCTCACCGACCTGGAACCGCGGGCTGGGGATCTCGGCCAGGGGAAGCATCGTCCCAGTCTCCGGTTCCCCGCGCGCCAGGGGAGACATGCCACCGGTAACTCCAGGTGCCACCGGACACTGTGCGGAGAACGGAATCCGGCCCCGCGAAGACGGTGAGCCGCTGAAGCCCCTGGTCCCAGACGGAAGTTCCCGTCGTCCGCCTCCTGCACCCACCGGAGGCGCCGGAACTCGCCGGGCCCCTCTCCCTCAGCCCCATCGGGCCACGAGATCCCCTTCCAGCGAGAGGATCCGGAGATCGTTGAGGGTGGCGTCGGAGAGGAGGACCCCATCTGAAACCAGCACCGCCGATACGATCCGCCCGAACAATTCTCCGCCATCGCCGTCGCCCTCCCCTTCCCCGATGGTCCGGACCGAGTCGATGGCCCACGGCCCTCTTCAGGGAGCGTCCGTCCTCTCGACACAGGGCTTCTCAATGCTGTCAGGCGATTACCAACACTGTTCAGTCAGGCTATTAGCGACCTGGTACATTCTTGAGGAGCCGAGCAACTCACGGAACTATCCCGAGTACGACGTTCTTAGTCGGGGTCGCAATCCTGACAATCACCAGACACATAGTAGCACGTGTTGCCGGACACGCTACATCCGTCCAGCGAAGCACAGGGGTTCTGTTCGGTTGAAACACACTGGGCGCAAAAACTCTCGCATATTCCCTGCGCGATCACGAGAGAGGGTGCCGCGAAAGCAAAGACACCGATGCACAACCACATCGCGACCCTACCGATCACCTTCGCCATCATCTCACTACCTCCACAAACTTGGGTTTGACTTGACATCCGTTCCCACAAACTGAGTCCGTCCTCACGACTACCTAGTCGGAAAATCAAGAGGCGCACGCGTTGAAAGCCTCTCCACCGCTGCCTATCCTCCTCCCGCATCGCTATCCATCTGAGCGAGCAGCCGTTTGGCATCCACGAGGACCATCCGGGGAATCATGGCATACGAGTCGCTCATCAACAAATGCCCTGCCCGGTTCTGATCATGAAGCACAAACCAACCCTTGACTCGGAGCATTCGTCGGCTCACACTTCCTGGGGGCTCTAGAATCCGGAAAACGGTCACCGAATCCGCACCACCATCTGGCCTAGATTCTAGCTCCAAGGACACCCAGAGGAGTCCAGCTTTCGTATCTGCGAAACCCGCCGGTAGGGGCGCGGTTGCTCGACTGATCCCGAAGCGTCCGGGCTCGTCAGTTTGGAACATCACTTCTGGCGCACCGAGCTGGGGAACACCTACCTGTTCAGTGATCATCCCTTCACAGTCTATTCGAACAATCCGTGGATTCTCGACCTCCTCCGTGAAGAGCAAGACGCCTCCATGATCGCCGTTCAGGAAGGGTGAGTCTCGTCGCGTGCTGGCTGTGAGTCTTCTCTGACCTAGCTTCAGGATCTCATCAAAGCCTGCGCTGCTCCCATTCAGTCGGCCAACCACCCCGCGTCCATCGGATTCACCAATGGGGCTTGCAAAACCCCAAACGCCCTCCTCGCACCCCTCCGCGGCGCCGCGCAACCAGAGACCTTGAACGGCGAGGTTCGTAATGGATTCGCCATTCGCACTGAGTACCAGAACTCCTCTTGGATGAGTTACGAGCAGGTGCCCTCCGCTCATGCTACTGAGGCCATAAGCCGCACGCAGTTCGCCAGGGCCATCACCCCGAGGCACCCGCGCTTCAATAAAATCCCCGCTCGAGTCGTAAAGCCGAATCCAAGGAGGAATACGATCCAATACCGCTAGGGTATCGCCTAGAAACGCTGCGTCCAGCGGCTGGAAGAGTAGCGCTTCGCCCCCGTCGTCCATGCGATGGCCAAACTCCAACACTACCGGAAGCGGTGCGTATTCGCTGGATCCCCCGCCCTCGTAGAGTACCGCGTCAGAGGAGCAGGCAAGGCACAATAGCGTCGCGAAGAGAGGTCTCAAAGAAGCTTCTCCTGTTCGTGAACTGAGGAACGGCTTCACGCTGGCCACATCATGAGGTCGGGCTGGACGAGGGGCCCTTTAGATCAGTCGGGAGGGCAGTCGGTGCACTCCGTATCCGTCCTGAAGTAGCACTCTCCGAGACTAGCTTGGCATCCATCCAAACCCGCGCACATAACTATTTCATTCGACATACATTCGGCGCAGAAGGATTCGCAGATCCCTTGCGCGTCCAAGAATGAAGGCGCCGCAGCGACGACGACACAGATGGACAACCACATCGCAACCCTACTGATCACGGTCCGAAGCATGCTCCACCTTCCGCATTGCGGGGAAAATCGCTTCCGCACCCGAGTTGATGCGGAAGGCGCTGTTGGGCAAAGTACTCTACTAGTGCTGCCCGAAGAGTAGGCGCTTCCAAGCCTCAGTCCACGCCACAGGTCCTCCAATGCCGGTGAGCCAACCATCCCTGGAGACTTCTGCATGGGTTACTCGGCGGTCGCGATCAACGGTTACGCTGACCGGAAAGGCCTGGACTCTTAGGGTGCGAAACAACTCGTCTTGGTTCAGAACTACGAAGCGGGAAGATTGCAATGCCTCAGCCGACAATGCCCTTTCAATTTCCCGGTTCTCACCCGTTTGCACGGCGATGAAGATATCGGATCGATCCCCTGACGCAATCTGGGCGTAAGCCGTCTTTCGCTTCAGGCACACGTCACAGTTTTCAGACACAACCACAATGCGACCGCCTTGAGGTAGCTCAGCGGCAACAGCGTCCCCCACCAAAAAGCCGTGTGGCGGGACCATACTCGAATCTACTGACGGACGAAGAACTTGTGAGGATACGGCGAGGAGAAAACATATTCCGATAACACCCAGTAACGCCTTTCCGGGAGTGACCGAGCTTCCTCTTGGTAGCCAACGTGATGAAGTCATTTCGCTACTCCGATGGCGGGCTGAACGCGTCCACCCAGGAACGGACGCCTTAGGCAGGAGGAGCCAGTCTGCCCCGGACCTGTCAAGGTGTTTCTAAAATCTACGTTGCCAGTGGATCATCCCGCCGCTTGGCGTCTCCTGTACGACCACTTGATATGGAAGCATGAGGACGAATTCAAGGTCCCGGAAGAAGTCCGTCGGGCACAAATGTCCTCGTTCGAGAGCAACTCCTCATCAGTCTCTATGTCTATAAACACCTCAGCCCCCCATTTCTCCCCCCCCCCCGAAATCGCCGCAGGTCCCTCTCCAACTTCTCCCGCTGCTTCTCGACCGCCTTCTTGCTCACGCCCAGTTCCTCTGCGGCCTCCCGCGAGGAGAATCCCTCCCCAAGACAGAGTTGGAAGACCCGAGCCCGAAGGGGAGGGAGGCCCGCGAGGAAACGCTGCACGGTCGCGGGAAGCGATGGGTGTGCGGCGAGATCCGGGGAGGCGATCACCCCGGCGCTCGCCTGCTCCACCCGAAGTCGCCCTAGAGCCGCATACCTCACCCGTCGCCTCTTGAGGATCCGGATCGCCTGATTCCGGGCGGCGATGCGGAAGAAGGCGGGACCGAGCGATCGGGCCAGGGAAGCCGGGCGACCGGCCAGGAGTTGGAGGAACACCTCCTGTGCGGCGTCCAGCGCCTGGTCGTGATGGCCGAGAACATCCCATGCCACTTTGGTAGCATAGGGTGTGGAAGTCCCTGTAGAGGACAAGGAAGTGGGCATCGGCGGACGCGGGGTCCAGCCCGGAGGGTCCTGACATGGGCGGTAGCCTCCGGTGGCGGGCCGGAAGTGTCGACATCTACGAGAACAACCGTTCACCTCCATCATGGGAGGTATGTCAGCGACCTGTCAATCATCTTCATCAGGGATGCTCGCACCGCCTTACCGCACCCTGAGCACCACCCCCATCCCACCATTGCGCCTCCCGATCTTCGGTTTATCTTCGGGTATGGCTTC
>CAYQVI010000172.1:0-8264 GCA_964420725.1 uncultured Gemmatimonadaceae bacterium
CGCCATCACTTCCCGGGGAGCATCCGCGACATCGCCGCGGCCGAGGTCCTGGCCCAGCCTCCAGCACCTCCGTCGCCCGTGCACGAGGACGGTTGGGAGTATCCCGGTTGTCCCCACACGGGCCCGGCGGTGGCGACCAGGGACGGGGTCCTGCACACAGCCTGGTTCACCGGCGCTCTGGGCGGAGCCGGAATCCGCTACGCCCGTGGCAGGGCCGGGGGTGAACACGGGCTGGAGTTCGACCCCGCAATCTTCCTCCTGGGTGGCGAAGCGGTGCCCCGGACCCAGGTTGGGATCGCGCCCCTCGAGGACGGAGGTGCGCTTGTGGCCTTTGCTCTCGATCCCGATTCGGGAGAGCCCCGCTTGCGGATTGTTCGGATCGGGGCAGACGGGGAGGTCGAATCGGCGGTGTCCGGTCCGGCCGCCCCCGCCAGCTACCCACGCCTCGTGACTGGAGTGAACGACGCGTGGGTGGTCTGGACCGAGCCTGGTGCGGATCGGTCCCGGGTCCAGCTCGCCCGACTGACAGGGTCGGAGTGAAGGTGGAGGGCCGATGACGAGATTGGAGGAGCGACGCCGCCCGGAGGTGGGTGGTGTCGCTCCTTCCCTCCCCGGGCTTCATCCGCCATCATAACGATCGTGAGTTCTCATTATCGTATCTCGCAGACATTGGGGACCCGTACGGGTCTGCACCCACGCCGGGCTCGTATCCTCTGGGCAGAGTGAGGTGGACATGGTGGGATGGAGTTGGGTCGGCCATGGGCTACGGGGTCTGCGAGCCCACGGGCGCCTGGGCCCCCGAGGGCTGGTGGTGGTCTCGATAGCGCTACTGGGAGCGGGGATCGAAGAAGCAGAGGCACAGGAGACCTTCCCCCCACCCACCACTCCCCTGGTCATGGAGGCCCTTCGTGTGGACACCCCTCCGGAGGTGGATGGCATCCTGGATGACGGGGTGTGGCTGCAGGCACCCGTAGCCCGGCAGTTCCGCCAGATGGAGCCGGACCAGGGAATGGACGCTCCCCTGGACACCGAGGTCCGCATCCTCTTCGACGAGACCCACCTCTACGTGGGCGCACTTCTGAGGGACCCCCGGGGGGCCGGGGGAGCCCGGACCCGGAGCCTGGCCCGGGACTTCGCCTGGTTCGAGAACGACGCGTTCGGGATCACCCTGGATCCCTTCGGTGACGGGCGCATCGGGATGGCCTTCCAGGTGAATGCCGGGGGAGCCCAGCGGGATCAGCTCATTTTTGATGGCACGGTCTACCAGCTTGAGTGGAATGGCGTCTGGAGCGCCCGGACTGGGGAGACTCCGGAGGGGTGGACGGTGGAAATGGCCATCCCCTGGCGAACCCTTCGCTACCCGGCAGAGCCGGGGCCGTGGACCGTGAACTTCGTGCGCACACGCCGCCTCCAGGGAGAGATGACAGGATGGTCCCCGTGGCCCCGGGCCTTTGGCCCCTACCGCATGGAGTACGGGGGCCGCCTGGTGGGGCTCGAACCCCCCGCAGCCAGCCGCCCCCTCCAGCTCCAGCCCTACGTGCTAGGGCGCCGGGTCCCGGAGGCCTTCGACCCGACGACCCAGGGGGAGGCTGCGGAGGTGGGGCTGGATGCCAAGTGGATCCTGGACCCGGGGACGGCGCTGGACCTCACTGTGAATACCGACTTCGCCCAGGTGGAGGATGATCGGCAGGTGGTGAACCTGAGCCGGGCCGCCGTGCTCTTCCCGGAACAGCGCCCCTTCTTCCTGGAGAATGCCGGGCTCTTCGCCCTCTCCGAAAGCCGCCTGATCCGCCCCTTCTTCAGCCGGCGCATGGGACTGGACGACTCCGGAAACCCCGTCCCCATCCAGTTCGGAGGACGCCTCACCACCCGGCGGGCGAACGGTTCCGCTGGCTTTCTGGCCCTCCGCCAGGGCGAGGGGGAGAACCACTCCACCTTCGCCGTGGCCCGGGGAATCCGGAATCTCGGGACGGACAGCCGCCTGGGGGGGCTGGTGGGGGTGAGGCACGACCAGGGCCCCGGGGGGGGAACCAGCACCACCTTCGCGGCGGACGGGCTCTGGCGCCCAAGCAGTTCCGCCCAGGTCCTGGGGTTCGTCTCCGGGAGCACCGGAGGGGGGGGACCTGCAGGAACGGCCGGGTATCTCTGGGCCTCCTCCACCACGAACCGGGGGTACTTTGGCTGGCTCCAGAGCTACGTGAGCCCCCACTACAACCCCGGGACCGGCGTGGTGGCCCGGCGGGATCTCCACCTCACCAGCCCCGCGTTCTCCCTGGACTTCCGCCCCTCCTGGCTTCCCACCGCCATGCGGAGCATCGAGGCGGGAGTCACCACCTACTTCTACCACCGGGCTTCGGACCTCTCCTTCGAGGAGGGGTTGGTGACGGTGGGACCCACCCTGGTGCTCCGGGACGGCACCGAGCTATCCATGGTGGCTGAGCCCACCTGGCAGGTGCTGGATGGGCCCTTCCGCCCCCTCCCGGGGGTGGAGGTGACTCCCGGCCGCTACCAGTACACCCGGTGGCGTGCCCGCCTGGACTGGGCGCCCTCGGCCCGGATTACCGGCTCCCTGGGGATGGGTACCGGGGACTTCTACGACGGAAGACTCACGGGCACCACGGCCTCCCTCCGGGCGGTGGTCTCCCCCCGGGTGGCGGTGGGGGGCACCTACTCCCTGGACGCGCTGCGGGGAGTGGGGGAGGGTGAACGCACAGAGCTGGATGCCCGGATCCTTGGATCCGAGGCCAGACTCGCGCTGAACCCCCGACTGCAGTTCACCCTGCTCCAGCAGTGGAACTCCGCCCTGGACACGTCGGCCTGGAATGCCCGCGTTGCTTGGGAGTTCCAGCCCCTCTCCTACCTCTACCTGGTCTACAACCATCGGCAGATCGACGGCGTGTGGGGTATGCCGGGAGCGCCAGTGCGGGAGGATCGGCAGTTCATCGCCAAGCTCTCCTGGCTCCTGGGAAGCTGACCTGCCCATGCCCCGACTCCTGGACTGGCTGGTGGTGGGGGGCGGGATCCACGGCTGCCACCTGGCCGTGCGGCTCCTGGCCGAGGGGGTAGCCCGCCGGGGTACCCTCCGCATCGTGGATCCCCGTCCCGGTCCCCTGGCCCTCTGGCGGCTCCGGGGCGAGCGGACCGGCATGGGCTTCCTCCGCTCCAACGTGGTCCACCACCTGGGAATCCAGCCCATGGCGCTGGCGGAGTTCGGGGATCGGTACAGCCCTCGGGGGCACTTCCGTGGGCCCTATCGACGCCCCTCCCTGGAGCTCTTCAACCGGCACGCACGTCGGGTCTGCCAGGAGTGGGGACTGGCGGAGCTGTGGATCCAGGGAAGCTGCCAGGGCCTCCGACCCCGCCGGGGCGGGGGGTGGTGGGTGACGCTGGCCGAGGCGGAGTGGGAAGGGTGGGGGTCGGACCGTGCGACCACGGTGCGAGGCCGGGGGGACGGCGTGCACCGGGACCGGGTAGTGGCCGCGCGGAATGTGGTCCTGGCCCTGGGACCGGGGGGGGATCCTGCGTGGCCGGGGTGGGCCCGGGCGCTCCGGCGAGCAGCGGGGGAGGAGAGGGTCCTCCATGTCCTGGACGAGGCACCCGAACTCCCCGTTCTGCCCATGATCGATCCCCGGGATGACGCTCCCGATCTTGTGGTCGGGGGAGGGCTCAGCGCAGGGCAGGTGGCGCTGCGGCTCCACGATGCCGGGCGCCCCGTGATCCTCCTCCACCGGGCACCCCTTCGGGAGGAGCCCTGGGACGCAGATCCGGGGTGGTTCGGACCCCGGGAAATGGACGGCTTCCAGGCCCTCCGGGACCCGGACCAGCGCAGGGCGATCATTGGCGTCGCCCGCCACCGGGGCACCGTGACCCCGGAGATCCACCGGGCCATCCGGGCCACGGTGAGGCGAGGGACCCTGCAGGCTCTCCAGGGAGAGGTGGTGAAGGCCTGCTTCGAGCCGCCTTTGGCCTCCGGGGAAGGTGGGGGGAACGGGCCGGAAGCGGCTTCCGGGTCCCCCCTCCGACTCGTGGTGCGGGCAACGGGAGAGACCCAGACCCGGACCGTCCGCCCCGCCCGGGTGATCCTGGCCACCGGCTTCGGATGCCGGCGCCCCGGCGGGGAGTGGTTGGACGAGGTGGTGGAGGGGTGCAGCCTTCAGGTGGCCTCCTGCGGTCACCCCGTCCCCGGCCCCGATCTCCAGTGGGGCCCCGGACTTTTCGTGTCAGGCGCCCTGGCCGACCTGGAGCTGGGCCCCACCTCCCGGAACATCCACG
Organism: uncultured Gemmatimonadaceae bacterium; assembly: GCA_964420725.1. Classification (GTDB taxonomy): domain Bacteria; phylum Gemmatimonadota; class Gemmatimonadetes; order Longimicrobiales; family Gaopeijiaceae; genus CAYQVI01. The sequence continues at coordinate 4,273 of CAYQVI010000172.1, forward strand.
GGGCGCGAGTGGCCGCCCGGCGGATCCTGGCACCAGGCGATGCCTCGAGACGTGGCGGCATGGAGGCGGCCCTCCCCTTGACCGGTGCTCCCCGGCGGACCTCCACCTGATGCCCTCCACATCTGCCCCCCCGACCCACCCCCGGAGGAACCCCTCCCCTGCATCGCCACCCTCCAGGCCCCTCCGCCCCCTGGCGTTCGCCCTCCTGACGTTGGCGGTGGGAGGGCTCTTCCTCCTGGAGCTGATCATCGGATCGGTGAGGATTCCTCCCGGGGACGTCATCGCGTTCCTTCTGGGGCGGGAGCCCGCCCTGGCCTCGTGGACCGTCATCCTGGAGGACATCCGCCTTCCCCGGGCCCTCACCGCGCTCCTGGCCGGGGCTGCGCTGGGAGCGGCCGGACTCCAACTCCAGACCCTCTTCCGGAACCCCCTGGCGGGCCCCTGGGCGCTGGGCATCACCGCCGGCGCTCAGTTCGGAGTGGCTGTGGTGGTGGCCACCGGGAACCTGGTGGGGGTGACCGCCCTGGCCTGGCTGGGGGTCCTGGGCGACCTGGGGATCGTGGTGGGTGCCTTCCTGGGCGCCGGGGGGGTGGCTCTCATCATTGCGTCGGTGTCGCGCCACGTGAGTACCCTCACCCTCCTGGTCCTGGGGCTCATGCTGGGGTTCCTGGCCCAGGGGCTGGTGAGCGTGGTCCTGCACTTCACCTCCGAGACCCAGGCCCGGGTCTTCGCATCGTGGAATGACGGGAGCTTCGGGGGGGTGGTGTGGAGCGACTTCCGCCTCTTCCTCCCCCTGATCCTGACGGGACTCGCAGCCGCCCTGGCCATGGTGAAGCCCCTGAACGCACTCCTCCTGGGGGAGGCGTACGCATCGACCCTGGGCCTCCCGGTGGAGCGGGTCCGCCTCCTGGTGCTCACCTGCGCGGTGCTGCTGGCAGCGCCGGTAACGGCGTACTGCGGTCCCATCCTCTTCGTGGGGATGATCGTCCCCCACCTGGCCCGGGGGGTCTTCAGGACCTCGGACCACCGGACCCTGATGCCCGCCAGCATCCTCATGGGGGCACTCCTGGGGCTGTCCGCCGACCTCCTCGTGCACCTCCCGTGGGAGCGCCACCTCCTCCACCTGAATGCCGTCACCGCGGTCCTGGGAACACCGGTGGTCATGGCGGTGGTTCTCCGGAACCGCCAGATGCGGAGCATGGATCTGTGAGGGGTGCGGTGCTGGATGCCCGGGGGCTGACCATCGGATATCGGGGGCGGCGGGGGGTCACAGCGCTGGCGTCCGGGTTGGAGCTGACCCTCGACCAGGGGGAACTGGTCTGCCTCCTGGGACCCAACGGGGCCGGCAAGTCCACCCTGATGCGCACCCTCACCGGGATGCACCCGCCTCTGGAGGGAACGGTGCGGCTGGACGGGTCCGACCTGCAGCGGATCTCCCCCCGGGAGCGGGCCCGGCAGCTGGCCGTGGTCCTGACAGAGCGGGTACCGGGTGGACTGCTCTCCAGCTACGCCCTGGTGGGGCTGGGTCGCTACCCCCACACCGGATGGTCCGGGGCGCTGGGGGCCCGGGACCACAGCGTCATCCAGGAGGCGCTGGCCCGGGTCTCGGCCACCCACCTGGCCCACCGTCCGGTGGCCGACCTCAGCGACGGGGAGCGCCAGAGGGTCATGATGGCCCGGGCCCTGGCCCAGGAGCCCAGACTGATGGTCCTGGATGAGATCACGGCCTTCCTGGACCTTCCCCGACGGGTGGAGATGATGCGGCTCCTGCGGGAGCTGACCCGGTCCTCCGGGGTGGCGGTGCTCCTCTCCTCCCACGACCTGGAGCTGGCCCTTCGCAGTGCCGACCGGATCTGGCTCCTCACCGGTTCAGGTGAGTTCCACCAGGGCGCCCCGGAGGACCTTGTTCTCCAGGGGGCCTTCCAGAAGGCCTTCGCAGCGGAGGGGGTGGAGTTCGACGGGGAACAGGGGTCCTTCCGCCTCCGGCCGGCCACCAGGGGCACGGCGGCTCTCCAGGGCGATGGGATCCGGCGACTCTGGACGGCCCGGGCGCTGGAACGTGAGGGGATCCAGGTGTGGCAAGGAGAAGGCCACGAACCCGCTCGACGGATCCTGGTGTCACCAGAGGACTGGTGGCTCCACGAGGCGGGAGAGCGGAGCCGGTTCAGCACGCTCCACGACCTGGTGACGGCCCTTCGGAAGCCCCCTCCGGTCAGGGACGGGATGGGGGACGGGCCGGCCTGATGTGGTGGAAGGTGTGGTCCGGCAGGAGCGCCGGATGGAAGAGCGCCACCAGGTCCTCCAGCACCCGGTCCACCTCCACCACCGCACTCTCGTACCAGTCGTAGGCGTCCTCCTGGGGGATGGAGCGGCGGTGCACGTCCATGAGCCGCCCCTCCCGCACCCCGGCGAGCTCCTCCAGGACGCCTGTGGAGCCGGGCCGGGCCAGCGCCACACTCTCGGTCAGGAAGAAGCGGGCGTCCCCCGCCCCCTCCACGATCATCTCCGTGGTGACCGTGGCCCGTTCGGGGCCTTCCACGTCCCTGAAGGGGTTGTATCCGCCCGCATCTTCGATGGCCTGTGCGATCCAGTTGGAGGCAGGTACCGCCCATTGCCCCCGTGGCCCGTCCGGATCCAGCCAGACCACCAGGGGCCGATCCGCCTGGGCTGCGGCCATGTCCCGGAGGGAGAGGTACCGGCCTTCGATCTCGCCGAACATGGCTTCCGCCTCCGCCTCGGAGTTCAGGAAGACCGCCATGTGCTTCAGCCACTCCGCCTGACCCAGGACGGTGGGCTCGGACCAGGAGAGGATGGGCGCGGCTCGGATGCCCAACTCCCGGGCCCGATGGAGTGACCCGGCATGGGCCAGGGAGGCGGTGGAGAGGAAGGTGGCTCCCGGCTCCAACTGCAAGAGGCGTTCGTAGTTGGGTGCACCGTGGAAGGAGGCGCCGATCTCCACGAGTTGGCCGGAGGTCCACAGGTCCCGCACGCTCCGGTCGTAGATCCCCCCATCCCCCACCGCCACCAGCCGGTCCAGCGCCCCCAGCACCCTGGCCCGGGTCACCGAGCGGTCCTCGTTGGTGGCCAGCGTCCGGATCGGCACTTCGATGACATGGGCGCCCTCCAGGGAACCCTCCAGCGGGGGCACAGGGGTTCCGCATTGGACCAGGACCACCACGTCCCGGACCTCTCCCCCGCCGTCCTGTAGCGTTGGGACCCGGACCTCAAGCACCTTGTAGTTCCGGTGGTAGGAGATCTGGAAACCCCGGGCATGTTGCACCACCACCCGCTCAGGGAAGTAGTCCACCGAGGCATCGAACTCGGCCACACAGCCATTCCGGAGATTGCTCTCCGGGACCCCCTCCACCGTCCGCCACGCCCCCTGCTCCCCCGCCACCTGGGGGTCCGCGCACGCGACCCCCAGGAGGAGGGGGAACACCAGGAAGGGTGAGGTCCGCAAACTCAGGGCCTCCAGCCCAGGGTCACCACCAGCCGGCGGGCGTCTCCCGGGATCACCCCCGAGCCCCCGAAGGCCCCGCGGAGGAAGTAGTAGTCATCTGTCAGGTTGTGGATCATGAGGTCGGCCAGGAGCGCCCCACGGGAGGCGAAGAGGCCCCCGTCGGCCACGGTGAAGCCTGGCACCCGGATGCTCCCCCCGATGGTGGCCAGGACCTCGCTGCTGTGCTGCAGGCCGCCCTTCACACCCCCGGTCCATCCCGCGGCCAGGGGGCGGCTGGCGCTCATCCAGAGGCGGGCCGCATGGTAGGGGACGTTGTCCAGACGGGCGCCGGTGGGGAGGTTCGTGTCCTCCAGTACCCTGGCGTCGGTATACGAATACGACCCGAAGAGGGAGAGCCCCGGCACCGGCTCCCAGGAGGTGGTCCACTCCACACCCCGGGAGCGCTGCACCCCCGTGGGGACGAGAAAGGCCGGGTCGGCGGGGTCGGCGGTGGGGACGTTGGACTGCTCCAGGTCGAAGGTGGCCAGGGTGG
>CAYQVI010000173.1:0-8184 GCA_964420725.1 uncultured Gemmatimonadaceae bacterium
GGAGGACCACCGCTTCCTGGGGGAGGTGAAGCCGGAGCTGCACCAGTCCATGGTGGAGGTGGGGACCCAGGTCTGCCGGACCCCCGCCGAGGTCCGGAGCGAACTGGTCCGCCTGCGGGGTGCGGTGATGGAGCTGGCCGACCGGAAGGGATACCGGATCGTGGCGGCGGGGACCCACCCCTTCTCCCGCTGGGAGACGCAGGAGATCACCCCCATGGACCGGTACCTGGGGGTGCGGGACGACATGCAGGACCTGGCGCACCAGCTCCTGATCTTCGGCACCCATGTGCACATCGGGATCGAGGACCGGGACTTCCTCATCGACGCCCTGAACGTCTCCCGCTACTTCCTGCCGCACATCCTCTGTCTCAGCACCAGCTCCCCGTTCTGGATGGGGCGCAAGACGGGCCTCAAGTCGTACCGGAGCATCATCTTCCGGAGCTTCCCCCGCACCGGTGTCCCCCGGATCCACTCGTCCTGGGCGGACTACGAACACCAGGTGGAGACGCTGGTGAAGACCGGGTGCATCCCCAACCCCTCGAAGATCTGGTGGGACGTCCGCCCCAACTGGAGCTATCCCACGCTGGAGTTCAGGATCTGCGACGTCTGCACCAAGGTGGACGAGGCGGTCTGTGTGGCGGCGATCCTGCAGGCCATCGTCTACAAGTTGTGGAAGCTCCGCAGGGACAACATCACCTTCCGGGTGTATGGTTCCGATATGATCGAGGAGAACAAGTGGAGGGCGGTGCGCTTCGGTCTGGGGGGGAAGCTCATCGACTTCGGGAAGCAGGAGGAGCTTCCGGCACGGGACTTGATCCGTGAACTGATCAACTGGTTCATCGACGATGTACTGGACGAGTTGGGAAGCCGCAGGGAGGTGGAGTACGCCTTCCGGATCCTGGAGGAGGGATCCTCCGCCGACCGGCAACTGGCCACCTTCGCCGAGACCGGCGACCTGAAGGCCGTGGTGGCCCAACTCATTGCAGAAACCGAGGAAGGAGTGAGGGAGTGAGGAACGGTTCGAACGGACGGAGGCGTCCCCTCATCGGGATCACCACGCAGACGCTCCAGTCCATGGACGGGATCCCCGAGGGGCTCCCCCAGTCGTGGGTGATGAACCGGAAGTACTTCGACGCCGTGGTGCACTCCGGCGGACTTCCGGTGATGATCCCCCTCTACTACGACGACCTGGACACCCTTCGGGGGATCTACGAGTCGCTGGACGGGATCCTGATCCCCGGCGGCGTGGACATGGACCCGGCCCGGTACGGGGAGGGGCCCCACGAGAAGCTGGGGCGGATCGATCCCCCCCGGGACGGGGTGGAGTTGCAGGTGGCCCAGTGGGCCCGGGAGGACGGGGTGGCCACCCTGGGGATCTGCCGGGGGCTCCAGGTGATGAGTGTCGGGGCCGGGGGGGATCTCTGGCAGGATCTTCCCAGTCAGGTGCCCGACACCATGAAACACGACTACTTCCCCAACGAGGGGTGGGAGCGGGATCACCTGGCCCACGAGATCGAGCTCGTGGGGGGGAGCCGGATCCGGGAGATCTGGCAGATGGACCTGGCGCCGGTGAACTCCATGCACCATCAGGGGATCCGTCGTCTGGGAGACGGCCTCGCCCGCACCGCCTGGGCCCACGACGGGACGCTGGAGGCGGCCGAGGATCCGAATCACCCCTTCTACATCGGGGTGCAGTGGCACCCGGAGTCCATGGAGCCCTCGGACCCTCCCACCCGGCGGCTCTTCAGCGCCTTCTTGGAGGCGGCGGGGCGGTAGCGGGCCGGGGCACCCCTCTACCGCTCCATGCTCTCCAGGACCGCCGTGATGAAGGGGTTCACGGCCCCGCCCTGCACCCAGCGCATGACCAGGACCAGGTCGTTCTCCCGGTCCACGTAGATGATGTTGTTGCCGGCCCCCCGGTGGGTGTAGGCGGTGGTGGGGGCTCCGGGGATGGACCCGGAGGTGTTCAGGAAGAAGTTCATGAACCCGTAGTCCCTGTTCACCGTGCCGGGGGTCTCGGAGAGGGCGATCCACTCCCGGGAGATGAGCTGCCGGTCTCCCCACGTCCCCTGCCGGAGGGTCAGGTAGCCGAAGCGGGCCAGGTCCTCGGCGGAGATGAACATCCCGCCCCCCCAGTGCCCGCCGCCGCTCATGGACTGCATCCGCTGTCCGTCCAGCTCCACCCACGAGGTCTCGTAGCCGTGCCACCGCCAGGTGGGCGAGGCCCCGATGGGCTCCATGATCTCGTCCCGCAGGAGGTCGGGGAGGGGCCGTCGGTAGACGTTCAGCGCCGCCCAGGCCAGCAGGTTCACCCGGACGTCGTTGTACTTGTAGACGGTCCCCGGCTCGTCCCGCTCCCGGTTCATGTGCTCCGCCAGATTCTGCCCCGGGCGGTCCACCCAGTCCGGCTTCCCCCAGAGCTCCCCCTCCCAGTCGCTGGTCTGACGGAGGAGGTGGTCCCAGGTGATCGACCGGTTGTGGGGGGAATCGAAGTCCCCCGTGCGGACCTGTTCACCCACCGGGGCGTGGAGGTCGGGGATGAACCCCCGGTCCCAGATCAACCCCACGGTGGAGGAGAGGAAGCTCTTGGTGATGGAGAAGGTCATCTCCACCGCCTTCGTATCCCCCCACTCCGCCACGATGTAGCCGTCCTTGATGACGAAGCCGCTGACGTCCCCCCGCATGGTGAAGGGCCCAAGGGGGGCGTCCATGGGCTCCCGACCCCAGCTCAGCCAGTGGGACACCGAGAGGTCCCGGGGCTGGGGGTTTTCCCCCGCCTGCAGGGTCCGGATGGCCTCCGCCAGCGCATCGGCGTCCATCCCCACCTGCGCGGGGGTCCGCCGCTCCCACTCCCCGGGGGGAGGATAGTAGGGGGCAGACTGCGCAGCGGCCCCCAGCGGGAAGAGGAGGAGCGGGACAAGGGCGGCCTGGAGGGCCCGGCGGGGGAGGGCCCGGATCCAGTGGGTTGGACCGGGAGAGACTGCGGTACGAACGCCTTGGTGGAGTGCCTTCATGGATCCGGTGTTCCTCCTGGGGGGGGCGTGGCCCGGCAGGGCGTCACGCCGACGATCGAACACCTGCAACAAGAGGGACCCCGGCTCCTGGGGGCAAGTGGCAGCGGGGAGTGAATGGCCATCGATCCGGGCATCTGGACCTGCCTCCACCTCCCCTCTATCCTTCCCCGCCATGACCGAAACCCGCACCCTGACCCGCCTTGCCCGACCCACTCCACGGCGGCGTCGGGCATTCCTGGCGCGAAAGGCCAGGGCGACCTGGAGGGACACCCAGGCCCTCTTCCGGGAGTTCAGGACCCCCATCCTGGGCTTCCTGCTGGTGACGCTGGTGGGAGGCTTCTTCTACGGGGAGTTGTACTTCGCGGCCCGGGGGGAGGTCATCCCCCTCATCGATCGACCGTACATCATCCTCCAGTTGATGGTTCTGGAGTCGCCCCACGACGTACCCCCGGAGTGGTTCCTGGTGGCGTTCTGGTACGCCATGCCCCCGGTCTTCATCTTCCTGGTGGGGCTGGGTTCTGCCGACTTCATGCACCTGTTCTTCCACCGCAGAGGGCGTCGTGACGCCTGGGGAGCGGCTGTGGCCTCCACCATGAAGGACCACATCATCGTCATGGGAGCCGGGCACGTGGGGCTCCGGGTCATCCGGGAGCTGGTGGGGCTGGGCTACGAGGTGGTGGCCATCGACACCGATCCCGACCCGGGGCTGGACGAGGAGCTGGAGCGGCTGCACGTGCCCCTCATCCGGGAGGACGGTCGGGTGGCGGCGACGCTGGAGAGGGCAGGACTCCCCCGGGCGGAGGCCTTCGTGGCCTGCACCGGCGACGACCATGGGAACATGGAGGCGATCCTGAAGGCCCGGGACCTCGCCCCCGAGGTTCGCATCGTGGCCCGGATGTGGGACCGCCGCTTTGCCGGACAGCTGCAGCGCTTCCTGAAGGTGGACCAGGTGCTGAGTTCGTCGGACCTCTCCGCCCCTGCCTTTGCCGGGGCGGCGGTGGGGATCGAGATCACCCAGGGGCTGATGGTGAACGGCGAGGAGTACTCCATGGTGCGGCTCACCGTGGGGCACCGGTCGTCGCTGGCGGGGCGGACCATCGGGGAACTCCAGACGCAGGGCGGTATGGACGTGGTGCTCCACCAGCGGGGGGAGGAGGTGGGGGTGCAGCCCTCCCGGGAGCTGACGGTGGAGCCGGGGGACACCCTGGTGGTCTTCGCCCGCCACGACCGGATCCTGGAGGTGGTGGCGGCGAACCGGAACCGGGGGTGAGGCCGCCCACTCCCGGTGGAGCCGGGGCTCTCGACGGGGCCACCGGTGTGGAACGCTTCCCACCCTGGGTGGTTCCACGAGGCATCGCTCCCCCAGACGGGTCCCCCACAATGATCCCCACGCCATTCCCCCCTCGACCGCGGTCCACCCTTCTCCTGTCCGTGCTGACCGGAGTCCTGGCCCTCTCCGGCCCCTCCGCCGCCCCGCTGGCGGCTCAGGCGCTGGAACTGATTCCCCGCCCCGACGAGACCGTTCTGGCGGTGGTCACCCTGCGGGACGGTGCGGCGGCCCGGCTGGCCCACAACCACCTGGTCGTGGCCACGGACCCCTCCCTGACCGTGCGGTTCGATCCCCTGGCGCCCGAGGCCACCACCTTCCAGGCCACGGTGGCGGTGGACGGACTGGTGGTGGATGACCCGGGGCTGGCAGACCGTGTGGCACAAAGGATCGTGGAGCTGGGAATCCTGTCGGAGCCCCCGGGGACCCCTTCGGAAGGAGACCGTGAGAAGATCCGCAACGAGATGCGGAGCGAGGACCAGCTGCACGCGGCCGCCCACCCGTTGATCACCGCCCGGCTGCTGGGGATGGAGCGAAGGGAGGGCTCGGTCCTGGTGGACCGCGGGCTCCCCCCCCCGGGTCCTTTCCCCTGGCTGGCCCGGGTGGAGCTGACCGTGGCGGGGACAACGGCGGTCCAGCAGATGGCCGCCCGACACCGGTGGGAGGGGGGCGTCCTCACAGTGGAGGCCACCGGGGCCTTCCGCTTCACCGACTTTGGAATCGAGCCCTACTCTGCCTTCCTGGGACTGGTGAAGGTGGCCGACCCGTTCCATCTCTATCTCCACATGGTGGCGGAGAGCCGTTGAATCCTCCGCCTGCCCGACCCACCACCCCCTGCATCGAGGAGCTTCGCGCCCTGTGATCACACGCCCTGCATCGGATGAATTCGCCCCCTTCTATGCCCCCTACGTGGGAGCGCTCCAGGAGGAGGACGCCCTGGCGGCGCTGGAGAGCGGCCTCCACCAGATGGCCTCGCTCCTGGCGTCTGTCCCGGCGGACCGGGAGGAGTACCGCTACGCCCCGGGGAAGTGGTCCATCCGGGAGGCGGTGGGGCACATCGTGGACGCGGAGCGGGTCTTCTCCACCCGGGCCCTCACCTTCGCCCGGGGTGACGAGGGCCCTCTTCCCTCCTTCGACGAAGGGGTCTGGGCCCACCACTCCAACGCAGGGAGCCGGCCGCTGGCGGAGCTTGCGGAGGAGTTCTCCCTGGTGCGGCGGGCCACCATCGCCCTGGCCCGGGGATTCACCCAAGAGGCGGTCCTCCGCCGGGGGGTGGCGTCCGGGCATCCGGTGACGGTACGGGCCATCCTCTGGATCACCGCCGGACACGAGGCGCATCATCGGAGGGTGATCGCGGAGCGCTACCTGGGAGGGTGAGCGGTGGCGGGGCAGAACGAGCCGACGCTGGGGGGAGATGAGGGGCGGCGGGGCGGAACGAGCCGACGCCGGGGGGGATTCCGGAGGCAGAGCGGGACCCGGGGCGGGGCCGCTGTGTATGAAACTTCAATGAAGGGCTTCCCCCCCGCCTGGACGTTCGCACGATGACCTTCTCCTCCTCCCCTGGCCTGGCCTCCGTGGTTCCGGGGCGCCTGTGGTCCACCCTTGGTGCCCTTGCCACCCTCCTCGTGGCGGTGGTTCCCCAGGCCCTGACGGGCCAGGCTCCCCCCCCTCCCCCGCCCCCCCCTGTGGTGGACTCTGCCGCCCTCCGGGCCGAGGCGGAGGAGTTGCAGTCGGCCTACGAGTCGTTCCGGGAACGTTCCATGCCGGCCCCCATCCGGGTCTGGGATGGAAGCTGCGACCTCCGGGTGGGGCGGATGTGCATGCGCCACGATCGGGGGGAGGAGGCCGGCGCGCCGCCGGAGCCGCCGCCGGTGGCGCTGGCCCGTAGCCAGTTGCTCACCGAACTGGGAGGGATCGCCAACCAGATCCCCGGCGACGGGTGGATCCTGGGGCACCGGATCCTCTACCAGTTGGAGTCGGGGGCCATCGCCCAGGCGGAGTCGCTGGCCCGTAGCTGCAACCTGGCCCCGGACGACACCTGGTGGTGCTCCGCACTGCTGGGGCTGATCCTCCACCGGCAGGGGAGGACCGACGAGGCCACCACGGTCTTCCGGGGGGCGCTCCGGGCCATGCCCGTGGCGGAGGCCCGCCGCTGGACGGCGTCCCGCTTCCTCCTGGACGGCGACGGTCGGAGCCTCATGGAGGCCGCATCCGACGACGAGCGGGAGCGGCTGGAGCGCCGGGTGTGGCTCATGGCGGATCCCCTCTACATGGTCCCCGGAAACGACCGGCAGGTGGAGCAGTACGCCCGCTACGTGGTCCGGAAGATCCGGGAGACCGGGAACAATCCCTATGACATCCCCTGGGACGCCGACCTGGAGGAGCTGCTGATCCGCTACGGGCAGGAGATCGGCTGGGAGCGCGCCCGGAGTACCGACATGCCCTCCGGGCTGCAGGATGGCCGGAGCGTCATCGGACGCCAGGTCCCCGGAGGGGTGGAGTACCTCCCTGCCGGGGCGTGGCTGGAGGACCCCTCCACCATCCCCACCGGGGCCTGGTACCCGGAGGCGTGGGCGCCCCGGTCGGCCTATCGGGCTCCCTACGCCCGGACGGTGATTCCCCTGGAGAGCCAGGTGGCCCGCTTCCGGAGGGGGGATTCCCTCCTGGTGGTGACAGCCTTCGCCCCCGCCCCGGAAGCGGGGCCCCGCCGCCCCGCCACCGTGTCCCGCCGTCGCGACCGGGGGATCATCGTCGGGGAGAGGAACACCCCCCCTCGCTCGGATCCCTTCGGATCGGTGTCGGGATTCGGAATGGAGGCTCCGGAAGAGGCGTCGGAGGATGAGAGCGATCCCCGGGGCTCCACCACCGCCCCCCTGGCCTTCTTCGCGGTCCCCCTGGGGGGCGAGGGCGAGGAGGACGGTGAGCCCCGGGAGATCCTGGACGGCACCGGCACCCGGGGGGCGTACCAGGTGACGCTCCCCAACGGGCGCTACCTCCTGAGCGTGGAGGCGTGGGACCAGGAGGAGTCGAAGATGTGGCGGGCCCGGCAGGGGGTGGTGCAGCGCTCCATCCTGCCGGACATCCCCACCGTGTCGGACCTGGTGATCCTCACGGCGGAGGCCCCGGATGCGGAGCTGGCGGCCTCCCTGGACGAGGCCCTTCCCCGGGTCCGCCCCGGCACCCGCCTCTTCCCCGGCGAGACGGTGGCGGTGGCGTGGGAGATCTACGGCCTCCGTCCCGAGGAGCCGGTGGCGCTGACGCTGGGGCTGGATCGGGGAGAGGGGGGGCTGCTGCAGCGGGCCGGGGAGTTCCTCCGGATCGTCCAGCCGGAGGCTCCCATCACCCTGAGCTTCGAGGAAACGGCCCCCGGGGGCGGGATCCTGGGGCGGGCGTTCCGCTCCGTGAACCTGACCCTTCCCGACACGTTGGAGCCCGGGGAGTACGTCCTTTCGCTGGAGGTGCAGCTCTCAGGCCGCTCCCCCATCACCACCGAGCGGCGCTTCGTGGTAGAGGCTGCACCTGGCAACGAGTAGATTGGGGAGGCCGAGGCCGAACCACCCGTGGGGGTGAAACCCCACCCGCTGGTCCCAACCAACCGAGGAGACACCGCATGGCGGTGACCGAGAAGGATGTGCGGAAGGCGCTTCGCACCGTGAAGGACCCCGAGCTGAACCTGGACCTGGTGGTCCTGGGGCTCGTCTACGATATCGAGGTGGAGGATGGGAAGAAGGTCACGAGCCGGATCTCCCTGACCTCCCCCATGTGTCCCGTGGCCGGCCAGATCGTGGAGGATGCGAAGAACGCCATCCTGGCGGTGGAGGGGGTGGAGGAGGCCGACGTGCA
>CAYQVI010000174.1:0-2511 GCA_964420725.1 uncultured Gemmatimonadaceae bacterium
CCCCTTCCCCAGCCGCTGTCGTTCCGGGTGGCGGACGCCCGGGGGAATCCCGCCCCGAATGCCGTGGTCTCCGTGACGGTCCAGGGGGGTGGGTCGGTGCCCACGCCGCAGGTGACCACAGGGGCGAATGGCACCGCAGAGCTGGCCTGGACCCTGGGGACGCAGGTGGCAGAGGAGCAGATCCTCACCCTCACGGCGGGGACGCTCTCCCGGGCGGTCACGGCCACGGCGCGCCCCGGGGCTCCCTCCGACCTGGTGCCCTCGGCGGGGGAGGGGCAGACGGGCCTCGCAGGGGAACCGCTGGCCGATTCGCTGGCCGTGGTGGTGCAGGACCGCTTCGGGAATCCCGTCCCCGGGGCGTCGGTGTCGTGGAGCGTCCAGGCCGGGGGTGGAACCGTGAGCCCGGCGCAGGGGGTCAGCTCGGCCTCCGGGACGGTCCGGACCCGGTGGGTGCTGGGGAACCTGGTGGGGGTGAACCGGGCCCGGGCGGTGCTGGGCGGCACCCAGGCGGAGTTCCAGGCCAACGGGCTCCCCAACGGGGTCATCGCCGGATCGGTCTCCTTCACCGGGGCCTTCGTGACGCCGCCCCCTTCGCCCTTCGGGGGAGCGACCACACTGCAGGCCCTGGCGGAGGGGTGGTCCGGGGCGGGGAGCGGGAAGGGATGGAGTGGTCCGGCCCGGTCCGGGGGGGTGGAGGCCCTGGCGAGGACGGGGACCGCCCTCCTCCGGAGCGCGTCCCCGCCCCGGGTGGACACCGTTCCCGGCCAGTGGGTCGTGAAGATGCGCTCCGCCTCCCCCACCCGGGGGCTGGCAGTGGGAGGGTTCTCGGTGGCGGCGGCCCGTGCGGAGGGGGGGGTGCTGAGGGATCGGCTGTCCGGGCTCCAGCCCGTGGCGTCGGGGGCGGTGGAGGTCTCGAACGTGGCCCCCGCCCTGGGGATCGCCCGGGTGGAGGTGGCGCCGGGACGAGCCGGTGAGGCGGCCCTTGAACGCCTCCGGAGTGCGCCGGAGGTGGAGTGGGTGGAGCCGGTGATCCTCTACCACACGTTCGAGGGGGGAACGGCGGATTCCGGCGGGCTCCGGCCTCCTCTGGGGTCCGCCCATGGCGGCGCCCTGACCGATCCCGCCGCCGCCCCCCCGTCCCGGGCCGGTGCCGCCCTCCTCAGCTCCGCTGGCGCCCTCATGGAGGAGCGCTTCTATCCCTACCAGTCCTGGCACTACGGGCTCATCGGGCTCCCCCGGGCCTGGGACCTGACCACGGGGAGTGCCCAGGTGGTGGTGGCCGTCGTGGATGACGGCATCCGCTTCGACCACCCCTCCATCGCCCCCAGCCTCACGAACGACGGGTACGACTTCGTGAGCGACATCGCCCTCCCCTCCTGCACCGGGGGCACCGTGCCCAGCTCCGCCGATGGCGACGGCTGGGACCCCGATCCCACCATTCCCCTCCGGTACAACCGCACCGGAGACTGCATTTCGGGCACCGCACCCATCGGAGGTCACGGGCTCCATGTGGCGGGGACCATCGCCGCGTCCTCCGAAGTGGTGGGTGTGGCTCCCGGCGTGCGGATCCGCCCCGTCCGTGCGCTGGGCTCCTCCGGGTCGGGGAGCAACATCGACATCGCCTTCGCCATCCTGTATTCCGCCGGCTTCCCGGTGGAGGTGGCTCCCGGGCAGTTCGTGCAGGTGCCACAGGCCCCCATCATCAACCTGAGCCTGGGGGGACCGGGGAACTCCGCGGTGCTGGAAGAGGCCGTGGAGGCGGCGTCCACGGCCGGTTCGCTCCTGGTTGCCTCCGCAGGGAACGACGGCAACCGGGGGTTGAACTACCCCGCCTCGTATCCCCAGACCCTCTCCGTGTCCGCCATCGGACCCGACTACGGCCTGGCCCCCTACTCGAACTTCGGACCCACCGTGGACATTGCCGCCCCCGGGGGGGATGGGGCGCCGGGGGACCGGGGGGCCATCTGGTCGACGTACTGGCGATTCAGCGACAGCAGGCCACTGCTCCATCCGCTGGACGGCACTTCCATGGCCGCCCCCCACGTGTCGGGGGTGGCGGCGCTGCTGCTGTCGCAGACGCCGGGGCTGACGGCGAACCAGCTCCGGGACCTCCTCCTGGGGACCGCGCTGGATCTGGGCACCCCGGGGCGGGACGACCTCTACGGCCACGGTATGGTCCGGGCGCTGGCGGCCCTGACCGATGGGCAGGGGCTCCCCGGGGCCCTCAGCGTCTACCTCACGGAGGAAGTCACAGGCCGGCGGCTGGCGACGGTGGCCGCGGGGGCGGGGGACAGCTTCCGCTTCCCCGGGCTCCCGGACGGCCGGTACCAGGTGCACGCCGGGCTGGATGACCGTGGGAACGGCGTCACCGGGCGCCCCGGCTTCCTGTGGGGGGCGTTCGGGGGCGCCGGCTCCCCCACCGCCATCGCCATTGTCGGCCACGGGGTCCGGAACGCCTCGTTCACCATCGGCTTCCCCATCGAGAAGGAGCCCAACGGCAGCAACGCCACC
>CAYQVI010000174.1:2611-8145 GCA_964420725.1 uncultured Gemmatimonadaceae bacterium
CTCGTTCACCATCGGCTTCCCCATCGAGAAGGAGCCCAACGGCAGCAACGCCACCGCCGACGACCTGGAGGTGGGAGGCTACACCTACGCCACCCTCTCCCCCGCCGGCGACCGGGATATCTACCGCGTGCGGGTGCCTGAAGCCGGCCGGTACACCTTCGAGACCCACGGCCTCTTCGGCTTCTGCGGCTGGGGGCTGGAGGTGGACACCATCATGGACGTGTACAACGCCGGGGGTCAGCTCCTGATCACCCAGGACGACTTCGACGCCGCCCGGGACCGCTACTGCTCCCGGGTCACGCTGGAGCTGGGGCCGGGGGTGTACTTCGTGCACGTGCGGGGCTTCGGGTCGGCCACGGGGCAGTACGGGGTGTCGGTTCGGGAGGGGTGAGAAGGGGAGGGGCTGCCTGGAGGCCCGCCGACCCGGCCCTCAATCCCCCTCGGCCCATTCGAAGCGCAGCATCCGGTGGTAGAGGGGCGTGACCCGGACCTCGATGGGCCGGCACAGGATGGAGGGCTCGTCCCGCTGCGCGGGTCGGGACTCCAGAAGGCCGAAGTCCAGGAGGGGCTGGATGATGCGGTTCTGCACCGGGACCAGGGTGAGGTCGAAGATGTGGTCCCAGTGCTTCAAGCCCAGTGCTCCGGGGAGGACCCGATCCGCGAAGCGCCGGGTGCCCAGCCAGTCCAGCGCCTCGACCCCCATTCGCCAGAACGCCAGCGGAAGAATGTACTGGAAGACCGGCCTGGGCGAGGCTCCATCCAGCAGGGTGGGATCCAGGCGGTCGAAGAAGGTCCGGAAGGTCCTGGCTGCCAGGAGACCCAGACGATCCTGCTCCACCACCTCGACGCCCAGGGGGGTGGCCAGGAAGCGTCTCCCCTGCCGCTCCACAAGGCCGGCCAGCTCGAGCACCACCCGGAGGGTGTGGACTTCCCGGATCCGATGTTCCGGCGCTGGCATCATGACGTGGATGTTGCGCTTCCGCTCCTCGTCCCGGTGGTGCATGGCGTCCACCATGCGCCGCACGAAGGCCATGTTGAGATTGCCCCGTGCGGTCTGTCGGGTCCCCCCGCCCTCCACCAGAATGTCCAGGAAGAGGCGGGCATTCTGCACGAAGTGGGCGTCGGCGAAGGCCTCGGATTCCAGGTCCTCGGCCACCTGCAGGGGGCTGTTGTCCCGGAACCGCCACTTCAGGAGGGAGATCAGTTGCCGGGGGGCCAGCCCCGACAGGGTGTTGTCCGCGGTCCGCCTCCGGTCCTCCATCCACCCCTCGATCCAGGCGGCCATCCCCTCAGCGAGGGTATTCGCACCCTCCGGGGGGTGGACCTCGATCTCGTCGGCCCTGGGGGCGTAGGTCATGAGTGCGGAGACGAGGGAGGTCAGCGCCGGGGTGCCGGGGAGGTCCGGGGGGAGGTGCATCCGCAGCCCCCGTGCCTCCCACTCGATGGGATGGGGCTCCTCCAGCCGACCCTCCGTGGCTTCCGCCAGCTCCGCCAGGTTGAGGCAGAGGGTGGTGAGGTGCCGGAGCAGTCCATCGGATATCGCTCCCCCCGGCGTTCCGTAGGCCCGAATGAAGGGGTAGGCATCCGGGGCAGCCACATCCCACCCCGACGTAAGCAGCTCGCGCTGCATGGTGGCCGGAAGGTCGGCCAGTGTTCTCGAGAACACCACCAGGGCGGAGATCGGCCCTCCGTAGGTATACACTCCATCGGTGGGGAAGAGGGTTGCCACATCCCGTTCGCCCGCATGGAGGGCCAAGCCCCGCTGCATGGACTCCACGCCCAGGATGGATACGAACTCGCCCAGCTCCATGGGGGTGACCCGGAGGCTCCGCCACTCCGGAAGGAGAAACCACGGCTCGGCCTCATTGAAGCGGGCCCAGGCCGCGAAGAACTCCGCGACCCGCTCAGGATCCAGCCCCCACTCCGCCCAACGGGAAACTCGGGAGGTGGGGGGCCATGGGGGGGCCGCGAAGGTGTGCTCCATCCAGTCCAGGGTGGCCATCTCCAGGTCGTGGAGGAGAAAGCCCGAGGAAACCCGGGTGCGCTTGCGGGCCAGTCCCGGCGCCAGCACCTCGGCATGTTCCCGGTGGCGAAGAAACACCTCCTTTGGCCACTTCCCCGCCACCGCCGCCGCCCGGTCCAGTGCCTCCTCCAGAAGGCGTGCCTGATCTTTCGGATCCCAGCCCACGGATTCGCTGAGCCCCGCGTCCAGCACGATTCCTCCCGCCACCACCAGGGCGAGCACCGGCCGGCCGCCGGCCCTCCCCGGGGACGGCACGGGGATCAGGTCCGCCTGCCACTCGCGGGCTGCCCGGGCTTTCCACGCCGCCGCCGGGGAGGGGGACGCCCTCCTGCCCGGGGTGTGAGCGAAGAGCTCCCGCCCGAATCCGCAGCAGCTCCGGTATGTGCGCCCGGAGCCGCATGGGCAGGGGCCGTCCAGATGGGGGGTCACGGTGGGCCCCACTCGAAACGGAGCATCCGGTCGTAGAGCGGGAGGACCCGCACCTCGGTCTTCCATTGCCACCGCGGGGTGTCCTCCGGTCCCACCCGTCTCGATTCCATGAGGCCGAAGTCCACCAGGGGCCGGATCAGGCGGGTATGCACCGGAACGAGGCTCGCGCCGGGGTAGCGTTCGGCCCGGGGATCCCTGTTCAGGACCCGGGGGAGGACCCGGTCCGCAAAGGGCTGGTCCTCCAGCCAGTCCCGGGCCTCGACCCCCATACGCCAGAGGGCCAGGGGCAGCACGTGCTGCAGGCTGGGAAGGTCCTCGGCGCCATCGAGATAGGCCAGGTTGAACTTCCCGAAGAAGGTCCGGAACAGCTTCGCCGCCAGGGAGGCGATACCGGCAGGATCGGCCACCTCCGCCCCCGCACGGGTGAGGATGAACCGCCCCTTGCGTCGGCGCAGGAGTCCCGCCAGCTCCGCCACCACCCGGGCGATGTGGAGATCGAAGACGTCCTCCTCGTTCAGCGTCCTGGCCTCCGGCCTCTCACGGCCGATCTCCTCGGAGAAGCGCATCTCGTCCACCATCCGGCGGACCAGGGCCCGATTGAGGTTCCCTCCCGTGGTGGCCGCCGTCCCCTCCGTTTCCCGGAGCGCGGAAAGGAGAAGCCGGGCGTTCTGGACGAAGCGGGCCCCCTCCAGCTCCGCCGGCTGCAGATCCGTGGCCAGCCGCAGAGGGCTCTCCTCCTGGAAGCGCCCCTCCAGCAGGCGCTGGGCCTGGTGGGGGGTCAGCCCCGACAGCTCCGGGTCGGGGGAATGATTCCGGGCCTCGAACAGCGCCTGGATCCGGGCCATCGGCTCCTCCCCCTCCTCGAGCTGAAGGGATCGGATCTCCTCCTTCAACGCCTCCAGCGACGGGTCATCGGTCTCCTTTCCCGGGGGAGGGAGGAGGAGGGTCAGCCCCCGGGCGTGGAATTCCACGGGGGAGGGGGAGCGCAGGGCCTCCCGGTCCTGCTCCACCAGGTCCGCCAGGGCGTCGCACACCGCGGTGAGGCGACGAAGTAGTGACTCCGAGACGCCGCCGCCGGGGGTCCGGAAGGGGAGGAGGAGGGGGTGGGCCGCCGGGCCGGCCAGCTCCCACCTCCCCCTGGCGATTTCCCGCTCCATGGGGGGTGGAAGCTCATGGACGGTACAGGAACGCAGGAAAAGGACCCGCCCCTCAATCTGCTCCAGTGCCTCCACGGGGCCGAGCGATTCCATCATCCGGTGGAAGTCCTCCTCCAGCGCGTAGAGCACGAGGCCCGGCTCCTCGCCCCCCACCACCGAGACCACCACCTCTTCTTCGCCGGCGTCCTGGACGAAGACGGGGCGCCATTGGGGAAGGAGTGCCCAGGGCTCCGCCCGGTGCAGGCGGGCGAAGGCCCGGAAGAAGTCGCCGATCATCCGCCTCGGCAGACCCCACTCGGCCCAAGCCTCCACCTGGGCCATGGGGGGGAGGAGCGGGAGCCCTTCCGTCAGGGCGGACATCATGCCCAGCGCCACCTCGTCCAGCACCTCGAGCCGGCGGGCAAGGAGGACCTCTGCGCCCCGCTCGGCCAGCTCCGGAACCAGCACCTCCGAGAACTCCGGATGACGAAGCACCACCGTGGGGGGCCACACCCCCACCCGGGCCGCGGCCCTGGAGAGGCCGTCGCCCAGGACCCGGGCCAGGGCCGCCGGGTCGGAGGTGGTGTGGGACAAGATCTCCGCGTCCAGCACGGCCTCGTCAGCCACCACCAGCGAGATCAACGGTCGTCCGACCTCCGACTGCACCACCGCCGGAAGGGGGAGCAGGTCGGCCTCCCACCGGGGGGCGGTCCGGGCCCGACGGGCCGCCTCGGGAGGCAGGGGGAACACGGCGGGCCCCTCCGGTGCTTCCTCGGGCGTCCGGGAGCGGGCGCAGCAGTGCTTGTGCTTCCGCCCGGAGCCGCAGGGGCAGGGGTCGTTCCGGCCAGTGGGCATGGGAGGCGGCGGGGGGGGGACGGGGTCCCGCGGGGCGGGACGGGTGATTCTGGAAGGATGGGGATGGTGAGGGCGTTTGGGGAAGGATCTAGAGTCTGCGGCACCTGTCCGACCAGTGTGGGCGTTCGCTCGTGCGGGGCGGAGCGGCCCACCCTGACCCGCTCCGGCTTGAGGGATCCGAGTGGGACGGGATGCGCAGAGTGCAGGAGGGGGGCCTGAACCGGCAGCGGCGAAGGGAGGGGGGCAAGTCCTCCCGGACATCGGGAAGCCCCCCCCCGCAGAACCCACGGCCCCCATCAAACGCCCCGATCCACGTGCCCCGGTCGGCCAGCTGCCACTCCCGCCGCAAACTTCCCCGCGAGAACAGCGAACAGGAACAGGAGGGGAACCGTCCAGTCGCTGGTCAGGTCGTACAGCATGCCAAAGACCACCGGCCCGGCGGCAGCGATCAGGTACCCGATGGACTGGGCCATTCCGGAGAGCTGTGTCGTGGCCGCCGTGTCCGATGCACGAAGCACAAGAAAGAGGAGCGCCAGCCCGAAGGTGCCTCCCAGGACCAGCCCCAGGATGCCCACCCAGACGATGGTGAGGGACGCATCCACGTCCAGCAGGAGCCCTCCCAGGGAGAGCGCCTCGAGGAGGGCCAGCATACCCACGATGGACCGCTGGTCGGTGACCCGTGCGGCCAGGACGGGAACGGTGGCGGAGCCCAGGATCCCCGTGGCCTGGGACACCGCCAGCATCCATCCCGCGTCCGCAGCGCTGAGGCCACGGCTCTGCAGGAGGTCGGGCAACCAGGCCAGAATCACGTAGAAGGTCAGGGACTGGAGCCCCATGAACAGCGCGATCTGCCAGGCGAGGGAGGATCGCATCATGGACCGGAGGGAGGTGGTTGCGACCCCGTCGCCGCCCCGGGCCCGCTCGCGCCGGTCCACCTGGGGAAGCCAGGCGCACAGGGCCACCACCGCCGGGAGCGCCCACATCCCCAGCGCCCCCTGCCAGCCGATCCTCTCGCTGATCGGGACGGTCAACCCGGCCGCAGCGGCGGCACCCAGCGCCATGACGCTGGAGTAGAGGCTCGTCATCGACCC
>CAYQVI010000175.1:0-8144 GCA_964420725.1 uncultured Gemmatimonadaceae bacterium
GGCACGGGGCGTACAACCGGTCGCTGACCCCCAGCGGATTCCAGGCGGAGCGGCGGACCATCTGGGAGGCCCCGGACACCTACATCGAGATGTCCCCCTTCTTCAAGGCGGACCAGATCAACACCCCGGTCCTCATGTACCACGGGATGGACGACAACAACACGGGCACCTGGCCCATCCAGTCGGAGCGGATGATGCATGCCCTCCAGGCGCTGGGGAAGACCGCCGAGCTCTACATGTACCCCTATGAGTCCCACACCCCCCGGGCGCTGGAGAACAACCTGGACATGTGGGCCCGCTGGATCTCGTTCTTCGATCGGTACGTGAAGGGGAGCAGGTCGGCGGCGGCTTCGGAGGATGGCTCGGGAGAGGCGCAGGACCGTTGACGCCCCGCCCCTCCCACGGGGGTCGAGGGAGATTGCGATCGAAGGGGGGAGGCCGTCGCGGCCTCCCCCCTTCGATATCCCCCGGAACCGGCCTTCCCGGGGGCTCCATCCTGCCGGGCAGCCGCGTCAGGACACCGTCCGCCGGATGTGGATGCCCCTCTCCGCCAGGGCGGCGATGTACGGCTCAGCGGGAATCATGGCGTCCGGGGTCTCCGCACCATCCGTCTTCAGCTCCCCCTGGGCCTGCATCAGGGCAGTGATGGCCAGGGAGTAGCCGGTGGTCCGCATCATGGCGGTCACCAGGTTCTCCCGGTCGTGGTAGTCCACCAGGTCGTACTGCACCACGGTGGGGCGGCCGGCCTTCTCTCCCGTCACCACCACCCGGAGTACCACCACGTCCCGCCCCACAGGGTTCCTGAGCTTCGGGGTGGAAGCGGCGATGAAGAACTTCCGGGGGGAGACGTGGCAGCCGTCCACATCGATGGGCTTCTGGTCGAAGAGACCCAGCGCCCGGATCCCCCGCATGAGTTCCGCATGGCCGGGGTAGCGGAGGGTCTTGTACTCCATGGTCCGGACCAACCCCTGGTTCCGGAAAGCCATCGTGGAGATCCCCCCGGCGGTGTGGAAGGCCTCCAGGGTCCCCAGCGGTTCCGGGAACTCCACCGACTCCAGCCCGGAGAGGGCCTCGACATTCGCCGGGTGATGCTCGTGCAGCACCATCCCCTGGCTGGTGTAGTAGTCGATGACTCCTTCCAGTGAGTACACGATCTGGTAGTTGAGGGGAGGGACCGGCTCCTGGGGCAACCCCCCCACGTACATCTTCACCGACTCCGTCCGGTCCAGCTCCTCGATCCCGGCCTGGGCCAGGATGTTGACCATCCCCGGCGCAAGGCCGCAGTCGGGGACGATGGTCACTCCTGCGGCCCGGGCCGCGTCGTGGAGATCCAGTTGCTGCTCCACGATGGCGGTGTTCCCCCCCAGGTCGCAGGAGTGGGCTCCGCAGGCGATGGCCACCCGGCTCACCTTCAGGTTGTAGTAGTAGGGGAGGGCGCACAGTACCGCGTCCATCCCCTCCATGTAGCGGTAGAGGGAGGAATCGTCATCCGCATCCACCTCCACCTGCTTCAGCTTCCCCGCTGTCCTGTACCTGAGGAGGAAGGGGGCCACATCACCCATGTCCCGGTCCCCCAGGTACACCTCCGTCACATCGTCCCGCTTCAGGAGATCAAAGGCCGCAGCCGAGCCCTGAGCACCGCCACCCAGCACAAGAAACTTCATTCCCCCCCTCTTTTCCGGGACACCCCGGAGTGCATGTCCGTACCACCGGATCGATGGCCCAAAGATGACAGGGCGATCCCTAGCCGAGAAGGTCGAGTTGGGACGCCTGACCCGGCGTTTGGGAACCTGGACCCTCCCGGGCCGGGGGCGTCGGCTCTCCCACGGGGGGCTCCGGGTGCGCTGCCCGGGCCGGGGCTGCGGCGATGGTCTCCCCTCCTCCGCCGGCCTCCGGGACCCCGGAGGGCTCTCTGGCCTCCATCTCCTCCCCGGGCCCGGCCTCTCCAGCCGCCACCGTCACCCCTTCCGACCCATCCATCGCCAGCCCCTCGTCGTCCCCCTCCGGCCCGGGGCCATCGCCCCCTCCGTTCCCATCCCCGTCTCCGTCCTCTCCCTGGCTCCGGGTCACCTCTGCCACCACGTCTCCCGGTAGCAGATCCACGATGGGGCTCCCCTTTCCGCGGCGCCCCTGTCGGGGGATCTCGGCCACGGGGACCCGGGTCACGGCCCCGGCCGCCGTGATCACCATGATGGTCTCCGTCTCCAGCACCTCCAGCGCCGCCACCACCGGCTCCGGCCTCCCGGAGCCCCCGGAGCCCGCTAGCGTTCCCAGCCCACCCCGGTGCTGCAGGGGAAACTCCGCCACCTCCGTCCGTCGCCCGATCCCCTTCTCGGTCACTGTCAGGACCTCCGCCTCACGCCGGAGGAGCAGCCCCCCCACGATCCGGTCGTCGTCCCGGAGCCCCATCCCCTTCACCCCCTGGGCGGTCCGGCCCATCAGGGGTACGTCCGATTCCGGGAAGCGGATGGAGCGGCCGTCCCTGGAGAGGAGCATCAGCTCCGAGTGGCCGTCGGAGAGCACCACGTCCAGGATCCGGTCGCCCTCCTTCACCCCCGCGGCGATGATCCCGCCGGCCCGGGGGTTGGAGTACTCGGACAGGGCCGTGCGCTTCACCTGGCCCCCGGCGGTGAGGAACACCACCTGCCGCTCCGCGTCCAGCTCCTCCACCGGGAGGAGGGCCACGATCCGGTCCTCCCGGGGAGCCCCCGCCAGGGCGTAGACCGACTGCCCCCGGGAGGCCCGGGCCACCTCCGGCACCTCCAGCACCGGGAGGAAGTGCACCTTCCCCCCTTCGGTGAAGGCCAGGATCCACCCCCGGGTCCGGGCGGTGAACACCCGCTCCAGGTAGTCGTCCTCGAAGCGGTCCATCCCCGCCAGAGCCTTCCCGCTGGTGACCCGACGGCGGTAGAGGTGTACCGGCATGCGCTGGGCGAAGCCTTCGTGGCTCACCAGCACCACGGCGTCCTCGTCCGCCACAGCATCCTCCACCGCCGCCTCGTCCTCCAGCGCGTCGCCCAGGATCACCGTGCGGCGGGCGTCCCCGTAGCGCTCCACCAGCTCGTCCAACTCGCCCAGGAGCACCGCCTTCTGCCGCTCCTCGCTCCCCAGGATCTCACGGAGCTCGGCAATCCGGGCCTCCAGCTCATCCAGCCGGGCCTGCAACTCGTCCCGCTGGAGGCGGGTGAGGCGGGACAGGCGCATGTTCAGGATGGCGTCGGCCTGGATCTCGGAGAGGCCGAAACGGGACTGGAGCTTCTCCGAAGCCTCCCCCCGGGTGTTGGACCCCCGGATCAACGCCACCACCTCGTCGATGTGGTCCAGCGCCACCAGGAGCCCCTGCACCACGTGGCGCTCCGCCTCGGCCCGCTCCAGCTCGTGTCGGCTCCGGCGCTGGATCACCGTCATCCGGTGGTCCCGGTAGCGCTCCAGGAGCTGCTTGAGGTTGAATTCCTTCGGCTCCCCCCGGTCCAGCGCCAGCATGATGGCGCCGAAGGTCCCCTGGAGTCCGGTCCGCCGGAAGAGGGTCCGGAGGGCCTCCACCGGATTCCCCGACCGCTTCAGCTCGATCACCAGCCGCATTCCGTCCCGGTCGGACTCGTCCCGGATGTCCGAGACGTCGTCCAGCTTCCCCTTCCGGTGCAGGTCGGCGATCTGCTCGATGATCCGGGACTTGGAGGTGGCATAGGGGAGCTCCGTCACCACGAGCTGCTCCTTCCCCCCCCGGAGGACCTCCTTGAGGATCCGGGCCCGCATCACCACCCGTCCCCGACCGGTGGCGTACATGTCCCGGATCCCGTCGCTCCCCACGATGAAGCCCGCCGTGGGGAAGTCGGGCCCCTTCACCACCGCTGTGAGCTCCTCGATGCTGCAGTCGGGGTTCGCCAGCAGGATGTGGACGCCCGCCGCCACCTCCCGGAGGTTGTGGGGGGGGATGTTGGTACTCATCCCCACGGCGATCCCCGAGGAGCCGTTCAGCAGGAGGTTGGGAAGCCGGGACGGGAGGACGGTGGGCTCCTCTCGCTGACCGTCGAAGTTGGGGATGAAGTCCACCGTGTCCCGGTCGATCTCGTCCAGGAGCTCGGTGGCGATGGGAGAGAGGCGGGCCTCCGTGTAGCGGTAGGCCGCCGCGGAGTCCCCGTCCACCGATCCGTAGTTCCCCTGCCCGTCCACCAGCGGATACCGGAGGGAGAAGTCCTGGACCATGCGGACCATGGCGTCGTAGACCGCCGAGTCCCCATGGGGGTGGAACTTCCCCAGCACCTCACCCACCACCGACGCGCTCTTCTTGTAGGGGCGGTCCGGACGGAGCCCCAGCTCGTTCATGGCGTGGAGGATGCGCCGGTGCACCGGCTTCAGGCCGTCCCGGACATCCGGAAGGGCCCGCTGGACGATGACACTCATGGAGTAGTCCAGGAACGACTCCCGGATCTCCTCCTCGATGAGACGGGGGACCACCCGCTCCCGCTTCTGGGCCATTCAATCTCCGACGGTATGTAGACGGACGGGGGCGAGCCCCCGGGATGTGGTTCCAAGGCCCGGAGGGTAGAGGGAAGGCGCCGGTTGGGCCACCCCCCGGAGTGCCGGGCCCCCACATGTTCGGTCTATGTTCGGTATGTGGGGGTGGGCGGGCAAGGGCCACACCGGCGGGGCGGACCGCCCCCGGGCAGGTACTGCAGTTCTCGGGGTGGCGTCACGCGCCCCCGTGGACCACGTTTGGTCCGTGATGATCGGCTCCCCGGGGCACAGCTCCTCCCCCTCCCTCCAGCCCTGCTTCCGTGCCCTCAACGTCCCTGTCCTCCCCCGTCCGGCGGCCTCTCCCCTCCGGAGCCCTCCTGGGCCTTCTGGTCCTCATGGCGGCGGCCTGCGCTCCCGCCCCCGACTCTCCCCCGGGGCCGGTGGTCCGGGACAGTGCCGGCATCACCATCGTGGAGAGCCCTGCCCCCCTCCATCCGGAACCGTGGCGGGTGGATCCGGAGCCGGTGCTGGTCATCGGGGTGGCGGAGGGGGAAGAGCCCGATCTGCTCTCCGGGGTGGGAGATGCATTGCTCCTCCCGGACGGGGGGGTGGCGCTGGTGGATGGGGGTTCCCGACAGCTCCGGCTCTACGGACCAGATGGCGTATTCAGGGCCGCCGCCGGAGGGCCGGGGGAGGGTCCAGGGGAATTCCGCCAGTTGGCCGCTCCCCTGTTGAGGGAGGCGGATGGCGGCTTCTCCCTCTGGGACCCCGGGCTCCGGCGCATCACCCGGTGGACGGCAGAACTCTCCCTGGTGGAAACCCTCCTCCCGGAGCCGGTGGAGGGGGCGTCGGGGATGCTCCTCCGGGGCCGCTTCCGGGACGGGACCCTCCTCATGGCCCAGGTGCGACAGGTGGGTTCCCTCACCTCCGGGCCCTTCCGGGACACCCTGCGGCTCCACCGGATGGACCCGGAGGCCCGTCCGCTGAGCCCTGTGGCGGCCCTCCCCTCCGTCTCCGGGGACATCGACATCCGGGGGGGGGCGGAGCCAGGTTCCATCCGCGCCATCTCCGTCTTCCGGGATCCCCTGAGTGCCACAGCCCACACCGCCACGGGAGAGGGGCTTGTGGGGGGTACCAGCGACGGGTACCACCTCACCGCCTGGGCGCCGGACGGCTCCATGCGTTGGATCGCCCGCCTGGGCCGTCCCCTCCGTCCGGCGGACCGTGTCGCCGTGGAGGCGTTCATCGAGGCGGTATCGGCGGGATCCCCGGACCCGGCGGCCACGAGGGACTTCTACCGGGGACGGACCTTCCCCCCCTTCTTCCCCGCCTTCGACCGGCTCCTCCTGGACGACCAGGGGAACAGTTGGATGCGCGCCTACCACGGCCCCCACGACCAGGGGGAGGCCCGCTGGCATGTGCTGGATCCGGAGGGGCGGTGGCTGGCGGACGCCCTCCTCCCAGGCGCCCTCCAGGTGACGGAGATCACGGGGGATGCGGTGGTTGGGGTCTTCCGGGACGACCTGGATGTGGAGTCCGTCCGGGTCCTCCGGAGGGTGCCCCGGAGCGGTGGGGGCTGAACGAAGAGGGGTGTGCCCACGGGGGTTGGGTCTCCCCGGGGAAGGCAGGGCCGCCCCCGAGCAGCGGACGGGGTCCCCGGGGATCTTCTCCGGGGGTGTTGACGCCAACCCTTTCACGTAACACTGTTAACCCATGACGGACGGACCGAAGGACGTCTCCCACCCGTCGACCCGCAGCGGTCGCACCCGGGAGGCCAGTGCCCAGCGGAGGGAGCGGGAGCGGAAGGACACGGAGGCCCTCATCCTGGAGGAGGCGCGGGCCCTGCTGGTGAAGCGGGGTTACCCCGACTTCTCCCTGCGGGAGGTGGCGGAGCGGATCGGGTACTCCGCCACCACCATCTACCGCTACTTCGAGAACAAGGATGATCTGGTCCTCCGGATCCTCAGGGGAGCCTTCGGGGACTTCAACCGTGCGCTCCACGAGGCCCTGTCGTCCCACTCCGACCCGTGGGAGCGGCTCTCCGCATCGGGGCGGGCCTACGCGCGGTTCGCCCTGGAGCGACCGGAGCATTACCGCCTGATGTTCATGGAGCGGTGCGACCTGTTCCTCCAGCTGGCGGACGAGGCGGGGGTTCCCGAGCCCTCGCCCCACACCGAGGACTTCAAGGCGGGGTTGTATGCGGTGCGGGACCTGCTTGCGGAGGGGATGGCTTCGGGCGTCTTCCGGAAGGGGGACGCGGACAGGTGGAGCCACTTTCTCTGGGCCCACCTCCACGGGGTCATGGCCTTGCACATCGGGATGGAGCACGCCATGGACCGGCAGTGGGTGGAGGGGATGGTGGTGCAGATGGAACAGGTGATCCGGACGGCGTTGGAGCCGTAACCCGGCCTGCCGGCCCGGATCCCTGAACGGCGTCCCCGGGGGGGGAACCGTGCGCACTCTTCTGACATGGGGTTAACGGTGCTAGGCAAAGTACTAGCAATCACAGCAGCTCTATCCGGAGCCCTTCTGGTGTCTGCCCTGGTTCCCACCGCGGCCCGGGCCCAGGAAGGGGTGGTTGTGGGACGGGTGATGGAGGCGGGGAGCGGCCGACCGGTGGCGGCGGCCCGGATCACCCTCCGGGACACCCAACTGGGGGCCCTGAGCAATCCCGACGGTCGCTTCCGCATCGGGGATGTCCCGGTGGGGAACTACCTGGTGGATGTATCGGTCCTGGGGTACCAGGGGGGCTCCGAGTCCGATGTGGTGGTCCGGAGCGACCGGGAGACGGTGGTGGAGTTCCGGCTGGAGACGGCGGCCATCGACCTGGAGGGGGTCACCGTGCGCGCCCCCACCCTTTTCGGTGGCGTGGCGGGGGCCACGCCCAGCCGGAGCCGGATCAAGTACGAGGAGATCCGCCGCACCGCAGGGGCCGTGGGAGATGTGCTCCGCCTGGCGCAGGTGATGCCGGGTGTGACGGTGGTGAACGACCAGCGCAACGACCTCGTGGTCCGGGGAGGGAGCCCCTCGGAGAACCGGACCCGGGTGGACGGCTTCGACGTCCCCAACCTGAACCACTTCAGCGCGGTCACCAACTCCGGTGGCCCCATCTCCATGCTGAATACGGAGTTCATTGCCGACGCCGAATTCATGGCCGGAGCCTTCTCTCCCCGCTTCGGCAATCGCCTGTCGTCGGTCTTCGACATCCGCCTCCGGGATGGCTCCCGGAGCCGCACGGCCTGGGACGTGGAGATGGGGGTGGCGGGGTTCGGCGTGCTGGGGGAAGGGCCGCTGGGGGGCTCGGGATCGTGGATCGCGTCGGTGCGGCGGAGCTACCTGAACCTGCTGCAGGATGCCATCGGCCTCACGGCCGTACCCAACTACTGGAACATCAACGGGAAGTTCGCCCTGGAACCCACGGAGGTGGACCGGATCTGGGGGGTGAGCCTCACCGGGATCGATGACATCCAGTTCAACGTGGATCCCGACGACCTGGACGACCCCAGCCTGGACAACATCGATTCCGACCAGTGGCGCTCGGTGAATGGCGTTGCCTGGCGGCGCTTCCTGGGCTCTGCGGCGGTGGGGACCCTCACCCTCTCCGACGCTCTCTACAGCGACCAGGTGGTGACCCGGGACGAGGGGGTGGGGAACCAGGTGGTCTTCCGCCAGGACGACCTGAACCG
>CAYQVI010000176.1:0-8026 GCA_964420725.1 uncultured Gemmatimonadaceae bacterium
AGATCTACTCGCTCATGCAGGCCGGGAAGAAGCACGGCATGCAGACCATGAACGATGCGCTGCAGGTGCTGTATATGAAGGGTGAGGTGACCCTCGAGGAGGCGCTGAAGAGGTCCAGCGACCCCAACGAGTTGCTCCGTGCGGTGGGGGAGCCTGTCCGGAACGGCTGAGCGGGGTCCGGGGTGACCTGAAGATCGACGAGGGCTGGGAGGCGGGGATCCAGGGGGGATCCGCCGGGTCCAGCCGGCAAATTCTAGCGGGGATCGGCAGAAATGGCCGTGTTCAACTACACTGCCCGCCCGGCGACGGGTGGCGATATCCAGACCGGGCAGATCGAGTTGCCCACCAAGGAGGAGGTGTTCTCCTACCTGGCGCGGCAGCGGATGATTCCGGTGTCGGTGCGGGAGAAGGAGAAGCAGATCACCATCCAGATCGGGACGGGGATCTCCACCCGGGACATCGTCATCTTCACCCGGCAGTTCGCCACGATGATCAACTCCGGGCTGCCCCTTGTTCAGAGCCTGGACATCCTGGCGGAGCAGACCGAGAACGAGCATCTCCGGAAGGTGATCCGGGAGGTGCTCTACGAGGTGGAGTCCGGGAACACCCTGGCCGACTCCATGCGGAAGCACCCCAAGGTGTTCACGAATCTGTACGTGAACATGGTGGCGGCCGGTGAGGCGGGTGGTATCCTGGACACCATCCTTCTGCGCCTGGCCACCTTCCTGGAGAAGAACGACGCCCTCACGCGGAAGATCAAGGGCGCCATGATCTATCCTGGCGTGATCCTCACGGTGGCGGTAAGCGCCGTGCTGATCCTGCTCTACTTCGTGATTCCCACCTTCCAGCAGATGTTCTCGTCGGCGGGGATCCCGTTGCCCCTTCCCACCCGCCTGGTCATCGGGATGTCCGACCTCCTTCAGGCGTACTGGTGGGCCCTCATCGGCGGGCTCATCGTGGGGGGCTTCCTCCTCCGGTCCTTCTACAAGACCGACGCCGGAGAACTCACCATCGACCGGATCTTCCTGCGCCTTCCCATCCTGGGAGACCTGCAGCGGAAGGCGGCAGTGGCCCGCTTCACCCGTACGCTGGGGACTCTGGTGGCCTCCGGGGTGAGCATCCTGGAGGGGCTGGAGATCACCGCCAAGACCGCCGGCAACCGGGTCATCCACGACGCCGTCATGGGGTCCCGGGCCTCCATCGCCGGGGGTGAAACCATCTCCGGACCGCTGAAGGAGTCCGGCGTGTTCCCCCCGATGGTGGTACAGATGATCAACGTGGGTGAGCAGACCGGCGGCCTCGACGAGATGCTCTCCAAGATCGCCGACTTCTACGACGAGGAAGTGGACGCCGCCGTGGACGCCCTCCTCTCCGCCATGGAGCCCATCATGATCGTGTTCCTGGGCACCGTGGTGGGTGGCATGATCGTGGCCATGTACCTCCCGATCTTCGACATGATCAACGCAGTGGGGTGATGCGGTAGGGGTTGTTGGTGGCATCGGATCCTGTCCTTTCCGGCAATGGATTCCGACACTTCTGGCAATGGATTCTGTCCGCCCGTGGGGAAGTCCTTTCCCCACGGGCGGATGGCGTATCACGGGGAGTCCGGGGGTCCTCGACCCCCCCTCCACGAGCCTCGCCGCTGACCCTCTGCGCGCCTGTAGCGGCCGCCGCTTGATCCCTGGCGGCCCCCGGCCCATGATGCTCCCGGCGGGACGTGGTGTAGGATTGCGCCCGCCGAGATCGACCCACGGCGCTGGGGGCGGCGGCGGGCGTCACCGTTCCAGGAGATTGGACATGTACCTCGTACTGGGTGCTTCGGGGATGGTGGGACGCCGGGTCGTCCGGGGGCTGCTGGAATCCGGAGCCACCGTGGGCGCGGTGTCCCGGGACCCCGCCCGACTGGCCGATCTGACAGGGCTTGGAGCGATTCCCATCCGGGGAGACCTTCGGGACCCTGCCTGGATGGCCGGGGCCCTCGAGGGTGCGGAGGCGCTGGTCCTCTCCACCCACGGACTCGTTCCCCCGACCCGTGACAACCACCCCGGTCTGATCGACGGAGAGGGAAACCGGCGGGTCATCGACGCCGCCCGGCGTTCCGGCGTAGCGCACGTGGCCTTCGTGTCCGCCACATCCGGGGAGAACACCCCCGTCCTCTTCGGCCAGCTCAAGTTCATGGCCGAGGAGTACCTCAGGCAGAGTGGCCTCCCCCACACCATCGTGCGGCCCACCGTATTCATGGAGACCCACGCCCTTGGCCTGATGGGCGATCCGCTGCGTCGGGGTCGAGCGGTTCCCATGTTCGGCCCGGGAACGACCCGGCTGAACTGGATCTCCGCCGACGACGTGGCCCGGTTCATCGTGGACTCCCTTCTGCCGGGAGTCCGCCGGGAGGGGGTGTTCACCATCGGTGGCCGGGACTACCTGTCGCGGATGGAGGTGCTGGCCCTCCTCGAGGGGGAGACGGGTCTCGTGGCCCGCCGGACGCATGTCCCCATTTCCGTCCTGAGGGGGTTGAAGCGCATCGGCGGGGTGTTCAATCCGGGGCTGCGCTACCTCATGGACATGGCCATTGCCGAGGCGACCCTGCCCGACGAGGCGAGCTGGGCTCCCCGGACCCTCGACTGGACCGGCCCCACGGGGCTCCATGAGGTGATCCGGCGATGGGCCGGGGAGGCACCCTCCCTCCCTGTCTGAGCGGTCTCGGCGGATGACCGGCCATCTGAACCCGTCTCGGGCCGGCGGTCCCCCCGGCCTCGTCCGGCTCAGCTCACTCCGGAGGCGGTGAGGGCCTTCACAAGGCGATAGAGGAATTCCTGCCCCTCGTAGAAGGACTGCACGGGGATCCGCTCGTTCATCCCGTGGGAGCCGGTCTCCTCGTAGAAGAGGCCGCTCACCCCGTACACCGGGATCCCCTCGATGCGGAAGTAGAGGGCGTCCGTGGCGCCGGTGCTCATGGTGGGGAGCACCGGGACCCCGGGCCACATCTCGGCGGTGACGGCTTCGACGGCGTCGAACACGGCGGGGTCCAGGGGGGAGGGAGGGCTGTTCCGGGCCAGCCCCTGGAGGGAAACCTCCAGCGAGGGGACGCCGGCCAGTGCCTCGAGGGTGCGGCGGACCTCCTCCGGGTCCTCGTCGGGAAGGAGGCGGCAGTTCACGTTGGAGCGCGCCCGCTGGGGAAGGGCGTTGGCAGCGTGCCCTCCGCCCAGCATCGTGGGGACGCAGGTGGTGCGGATCATGGAGTTCAGCCGGATGTCCCTGGAGAGAACCTCGGCCGCGGCTGTGTCCCCCTCGTCGGCCAGGAGCGCCTGCATGGCGGCGGCCACCTCGGGCGACTCCACCCCGGCGGCACTCCGGAAGTAGGCCCGGGTGACATCGTTCAGCCGTACGGGCATCACCGTGGGGGAGATCTCCACCAGGGCCCGGGCCAGCTCGCGGATGGCGTTGTCCTCCCTGGGCCGTGAGCTGTGCCCTCCCGGATTCACCACCTCGAAGACCACGTTCTGGTACTTCTTCTCCGCGGCCTGGACCGTGTTGGCCGTGCGATTGCCCTGCGGGTCCAGGATCCCGCCACCCCCCTCATTCAGGACCAGGGCGGCGTCCACCCATTCCCTGTGCTCGGACAGGAGGAACTCCACCCCGTTGTGGCTTCCCCCCTCCTCGTCGGCGGTCAGGGCCAGGACGATGTCCCGTTCCGGCACGAAGCCCTCCTCCTTCAGACGGATGAGGTTCGTCGTGTAGATGGCCGCCTCGTCCTTGTTGTCCGCGGTGCCCCGGCCGTAGAAGGCCCCCCCCTGTTCCACCAGCTGGAAGGGGGGGAGGGTCCAGTCCGCAGGATTGGCCTCCACCACGTCGATGTGGGCCAGGAGCAGGATGGGCTTCAGGGACCGGTCCCGCCCACGGAGCCGGGCCACCAGGTTCCCCTTGTACTCGGCCGGCACAAGCACCTGGACATCTTCCTCGGGGAAGCCGGCGGCCAGGAGACGGTTCGCCATGGCCTGCGCCGCAGCGGTGTTGTCCCCCTGGCTGTGGGTGGTGTTGATCCCCACCAGTTCCGCCAGGATCTCCCGGGCCAGCGCCTGCCACCGGTCTGGAGAACGGGGCGCCGGGTCTCCGGCGGGGAGCACCACGGGGAGCGCCGCCGCCGTGCGCTCGTCCTGGGCCTCCGCGGTGCGGGGCGGACACAGCAGGACGGTCGCAAGCACGACCAGCAGGAGGGGGAAGGGAGCGTCGGGGAAGGGGCGGGGGGACGACATGAAGACCTCCGGGTGCCGGAAATGGAAGTGTGAAGCCCCCTTCGTGTACGGTAAACGCAAGGTAGGGCGGAGGTTCTTGCCCTGCAAACCGCACATTTCGACGGTCGGACCCCCTGACCGGGGTGCGGGGGTCGGGGCCTCCTGACCGTCTCCCCGTGCATCATCGCAGCGCCTCCTCCGGACACCCCGCCAGCCATGCCCCCACCTCCTCCTGTCTCGCACGGGCCCGGGCCCGGGGAAGATTCCAGTTCCTCCAGTCGGCCGGAGTTGCCGAGCCCCAGCGGCGCCCCAGCTCCCGGGCCAGGGCACACCGTGCCTCCGGTGGAAGCCGGGGGAGGCCATCCACGAGGACGGGGACCGCGTCCGCCCCCAGTGTGCCGAGGTAGTGGCCATCGAAGGAGGCGCTGCGATGGTCATGGGCCCGGGCGAGGTTGGCCTGGGCGATCCGCACGTCGGGGTTGAGCACGATGAGCCCGGCGAGGGTCATGTAGAGGCCGGCAAGGGCCACGGCGGCGAAGCGGTTCCGCCGCCCCCTGAGCACGGTGAGGGCGAACCAGGCGGTGACAAAGGTCAGCCAGAGCAGGAGTGCGGCTCCGTAGTACCGGGATTCGGTGAGTCCGTAGGCCTCCTGGTACGCCCTCAGGCGCTGGACCGCCGAGGCGACGATCACCAACAGAAGGGCCAACTGGAGACCCCCCAGGAGCCGGAACAGCCGCTGTCCCCGGGGGGACGCTCCCCGCAACAGCCAGTCGGCCAGGAGAAGTGTGGGAAGGACCAGGGCCGTGGCCAGGACCAGCTGGGTGAACCCCTCCCGGGCGTACTCGGCGTAGGTGAGCCCGGGGGTGGGTTCCACAACGGCGCTTCCGCCGAAGAGGTAGCGCAACTGCACCAGCACGAAGGCCCCGAAGAGCAGATCCAGCAGGACCAGGATGGTTCCCACCTCTGCGATCCCCAGGGTGGGGCGGGGAAGGGCCGTGGGAAGGGCTCCCCGGAGGCGGGTTCCGGAGAGGAGGCCTGCCAGGTAGCCGGAGGCAAGCCACCCCACGGTGGCCGTCATCATCACATGGGAGGTCACCCGCTCCGGGTCCAGCGTCCCAAGGGCCCCGGTGATCATTCCGGCGAAGACGGCGTCGGCGGACATGAAGAGCGCCCCGAAGACCAGGAGGAGGGGAAGGGCCAGCACCCCGCCGGCCAGGACCCCCCGGACCACCCGGCCCCGGGCCGCCCCCCGGGCCGCTTCCCGGGCGGCGATGCCTTGCAGATCGCCGGAGTATGCCCCTGGACTCACCCCCCGCTCCCCGCCCGTCAGCCCCGCAAGGAGCCGCAGCGCCCCCAGCCCGGCGTGCAGGATGGCGCCCGCCACGGCTTCCATCTGGTCCCCGATACCACTTCCCTGAAGCCAGGGGGCTCCCCCCCGGAGGGCGGGCCAGGCGAAGGCGGCCGCAGCGGCCAGGAAGGCCATTGCGTGGAGTGCCGGGGAGTCCCTGAGGAGGAAGGTGCCAGCCAGGAGGATCCCCGCCGCCATCCACCCCAGTGCCTCTCCGCTGAGGCGGAGCCCTCCCCGCCGTGCCACCGCCACCACGGACAAGGCCAGCGCCAGGAAGAGGAGGAACACATTGAGTCCCGGCCGCCCCGAGTCGAACAGCAGGAGGTCGGCGACCACCCCGAGGGAGATCCCCGCCATGAGTGCGGCGCCTCCTCCTCGACGGAGCGGTACCGATGCGGTGGCGGCGCCGCTGAGGGCCGTCGGCTCAGCCATGGGAGACCTCCTGCACGGCGGCAGCGGACACGCCACCGAATCGCCGCTCCCGGCCCCGGAACTCCTCCACCGCCGCCGCCAGCTCCTCGCCGGAGAAGTCGGGCCACGGACAGGGGGTGAAGAGCAGCTCCGCATACGCAGCCTCCCAGAGGAGGAAGTCGCTGAGTCGTTTCTCGCCCCCGGTCCGGATGAGGAGGTCCACCTCCGGGAGGGGCTGGTGGGCGTGGAGGGCCCGGCCCATGAGCTCCGAGAGGTCCTTCCTGGAGAGGTCCCCGGCGGACCTCCGGGGGCCGTGGAGGGGCAGGACATCGGCGGTCCGGAGGGAGAGTCGGAGCGCCTCCAGCATGGTCTCCCGGCCGGAGTAGTCGATGGCCAGGTGGAGGAGGAGCCGCGAGCCGTCCCGGGTCAGATCCTCCACTGACTCGATGGTTGACACGAACCCCGGTTCCAGCCGGTCCCTGCGGCCGATGACGGACACCCGGACCCCCTCCGCCACGCACCGCCGGGCCTCCGTGCGAAGGTGGCTCTGCAGGAGCCGCATGAGCTGCCGGACCTCCAGCCGGGGACGGCGCCAGTTGTCCGATGAGAAGGCGTAGAGGGTGAGGGTGGAGATCCCCAGCCCAGGCGCCGCCGTCACCACCTTCCGGACCGCGTGGGATCCGGCCCGGTGCCCCTCGGCCCGTGGACGACCCCGTTCGGTAGCCCATCGCCCGTTCCCGTCCATGATGATGGCCACGTGGAGGCCGGCGCCCCCGTGGGGGGAGGGCTCTGCCGGAGCGCCAGCGGACATCGGAAAAGTACTTGTATTCATAAAGTCATGCTCCGAAAAAAAAAGGTGGTACCGGGGCCGTCCACGACGGAGGACCGGGTCGGCCCGTGGGAAGACCCCTCCGCCGTCACGACTCCCGGACGCGCTCGATCAGCGCTTCCATGTGGTCGATGTAGCGGGTCAGCGCCTCACGGCCGGTGGCAGTCAGCTGGTACTCGGTCCGGGGCACCCGCCCGTCGAAGGACTTGGTGCAGGTCAGGTATCCCCCCTCCTCAAGGCGGCGGGCATGGACGCTGAGATTGCCGTCCGTCGTCTCCAGGAGCTCCTTGAGCTCGCTGAAGCTCAGGACGTCGTGGACCGCCAGTGCGCTCACGATCCCCAGCCGCACCCGGCCATGGATCAACTGGTCCAGTTCCACCGGATTGCCTCCGGGCTCCGATTGGAGCCGTCGAGGGGCCTCGTCCCCGGGGCCGCTTCTGCGGGAGGGATTGGGTTCAGCCGCCATGCTTCCTCGCGATGTAGAGACCGAACAGGATGTGAAGCCCACCGAATCCAGCCGTCAGGGCTGCGTCACCCAGGGCGGGATCCGCCAGCAGGGTGGCGGTGCCCAGGAGCATGAAGCAGAGCCCCATCAGGGGAACCACCTTCACCGAGAACGTTCCTGCGGTCACCACCCCCGCGCCGTACAGGAGGAGCCACATCCCCGGGAGGAGGAGCACCTGGTCGGCCCGGTAGAGGGCCAGGGTCAGTACGGCCCCCGCCAGGGCAGGGGGGAGGAAGCTCAGGAGGAACTTCCGCCCGGCCCCGGAGAGCACCGGGAGCTCCGCCCGCCGGGCCTTCCTGGAAATGGCCCAACTCCCGATGAGGACCCCGACGGCGGCCTCGGCCATCCAGACGGCCAGCCACCCCTCCACGGACGGCCGCGTGGAGGCCACCCACGCCGCCAGTACCGCCGAAACCCCCATCCACACACCTCCCCACCCAGGGACCGCGGTGAAGGCGGGCCCCCGCTCCATGGTGCGTCGGATGAACTGGAGGTCGTTCCGGGCCCGGTCGTTCAGGGCCACGGGCTCGGAGCGCTGGCGGGGGGCTGGGATGGCCATGCTGCTGAAGCTGGTGATCTCCCGATGCTATGTCAAGTACTTTACATGGCAAAGTAAACTGCGGCTCCCGGAGCGCTCCGCCCGCCTCTTCGGACCCGGCCTCCAGCCCCCCTCCCCCCCCCCCCCCCCCCCCCCCCCC
>CAYQVI010000177.1:0-8019 GCA_964420725.1 uncultured Gemmatimonadaceae bacterium
CCTCGGCCAGCTTCCAGCGGAGCCCGATGATGGAGGAGTGGCGATGGTACGGGCGAACGGCCTCCGCATAGGCCTCCACCGGCATGCCGTGGATGGAGACGATCCGGTCCCCGGGGGCGGCCCCGCCGGTGAGGGCCGGGTCGTCCGCCACATCCCCGATGAAGTACCCCCCCTGCTCGCCGTAGTCGGGGAAGATCCGCACCGGGGCCTGCAGCGGCTCCTCGGCCTCGAGCCCGTCCCAGGCATCCACCCCCCGCGTCGACGTAGGTCGGATACCCCCGGGCACCAGGGCCACGTCCAGGTGCCGGTCCCGTCGGGAGTGGCTCAACCGGGCCAGGGCGTAGAAGAGACGCTCCTCGGTGTCGGCCTGCACCACCGCGTCCCGGAGCGCCCGCATCTCCTCCATGGGGTCGTAGTCCAGGGCCGCGTTCTTCACCTCCGCAAAGGCGTCCCGGCGCTCGGTCCGGGCCAGGATCGTGTCGAAGAGGGCAGCCCGGAGCTCGGGCGTTCCCACGTCGGCCCCGCCCGTCGCGGCGGGGGGCTGATCGCCCGCCACGCACCCGGAGGCCAGCGCGGCAAGGAGCAGCCCGTGGAGGGAGATCGTCCGCCCCCTGCGTCCGCCCCCGCGGGGCGTGGGGTGGGGGAGTGCCACGTCGCGGAGCGCCGGAACGGCCATGCGGCAGCCTCGGAGGGGGAGGGGCCCGGAAACGGGCCAGATCGGGGGACGGCCACCAGACTAGACCCCGGTTCGGCCTCCGGGCAAGCTGCGCGGGTCACGCCTCCTCGGGCATGTACAGGTCCCCGTCCAGGTCGTCCAGCTTCTGCTGCATGAAGCCGCGGGCATCCTGTACCGCCTGATTGTAGACCTGCGGTCCCAGCGTCTCGAGAAAGAAGTCCAGCACCTGCTCCGCCCGGAACGTGCTCAACTCCTCGTCGAACTCCTCCAGGAAGAACCCGCGGAGCCTGGCCACCAGCGCCGCCCGGCGGGGTTCGTCGATGCGGACCGTCATTTCCTGCTCTCCCTGTCTGGATCGTGGATTCCGTTCTGCCGGCCCCCGCGGTGTGCCTCGAGGGTTGGGTCCGTGCCAGCCCCGCCAACGCCAGAATCCCCAGGATGGTCGCCAGCCGGGGGCGCCACCCGGGCAAGCGTCAGAACACCCGGAGCTGCACCCCGAAGAGGCGCCCGGGCCGGGGGAGCCCGCATCCGTCGTAGAGGGTGGTGTTCCCCAGATTCCGGGCCGTGAGGCGGGTCTCGAGGCGCCGCACGACCCCGGGTCCCCCAATCGACCAGACCCGGGAGAGGACGGCATCGAACCAGGAGCCCCCGTCCAGCCGGACGTCGTCGCCGCTGTCCGGATCGATGCAGAACCGGGTCCCCGTGTAGGCCGCCTCCAGCGTACTGGAGATCCCGGCCACCGCCGGGAGCCGCAGGAATCCGCTCCCCGCCCGCTCCGGGACGTTCTCGGGCTCCGTGTTCCGGGAGGTGGACGGGTCCGTCAGCTCCACGGACTGCAGGGTGACCTCCCCCCCCGCCTCCAGGGGCCCCAGGGAGCGGGAGAAGAGGATCTCCACCCCGGTGCTGGAGAGTTCATCGGCGTTGACCCGCTGCCGGCGACCATCGGGAAGGGAAATGCGGCGGATGGCATCCGTGAGCCTCTGGCGGAACCCCACCACCTGGATCTCACCCCCTGCGAAGAGGCTGGTGACCCCCCCCTCCAGCGCCACCAGCGTCTCCGGGCGCAGGTCCGGATTCGGCAGGAAGCGGTTCAGCGCCTCGGAATACACCTCCCGTAGCGCCGGAAAGCGGCCCCGCCGATTGGCCCCCAGGTGCAGCATGGTGTTCCCCTCGTTCATCACCGCCGACACCCCCAGCCGCGCCCCCCAGTCGTCGATGGTGGGCAGGGACTCCAGCCCGCCGGTGAGGGGCGTGGTCCCCCGATCCCAGGCCCCCCCGAAGGCCAGATTCAGGGCGCTCACCGGGGCTCCAGGCCGCTCCACCAGGCGCCAACGGCTCTCTGCCGCCAGACTGGTGAGCTCCTGCTGGAAGCGGCGGACGTCACCGTCGATGTCCTCTTCCCGGCGGATGTCCGCCCGGGTGAAGGAGGAGCGGACCTCCCCCCGCCCACCCAGGGAGTGGGTGCCCAGGAGACGGAGCGACACCGTGGTGTCCTCCCCGTCCTCGAAGCCGTCCAGCTCCTGGTACGCTGCGCTGGTGTAGGACCGGATGTCGGTGACTCCAGTGTCGTAGCCCAGGCTGGCCTCCAGACTCCCGCGCCCTGCCGGGGTCCCCCGGCTCCCAGTGCCCGCAGAGGCGGCCACGATGGTGCGGCGCATGTCCGGATAGCGCCAGAACCGGGGTCCTTCGGCCCCCATCTCCGGGGCGATCCCCCGATTCCCCTGGTGGGTGGTGGCGGAGAGGCTCCCCCACCCCCCGCCATCCGCCTCGTACCGGAAGGCTCCGAAGCCGTCCACATTCCGGAAGTCGGTGTTCAGCCGGAGGCCATCCCCCGTATCCACGCTCTCCACCAGGTTCCCCGGGAGAGGCACCCCGGGACTGTCCCGGAAGCCCAGCCCCGCCCGGACCATTCCCCTCCCCCCCAGGGTGGTGAAGGGGACGGTGGTGTGGGCGGCCGTGGAGTATCCCCCCACGTGATCCACCCCGGCGGAGCCCTCCACCCTGGCGTCCCCGGTGATCAGCGACCCCCGGGCCGCATTCATCTCCACCACCCCCCCCAGCACATTGGGTCCGTGGAGCAGGGTGGAGAGCCCCCGGACGAACTGGATCTCCCGCAGAGCCGCCGCCGGGAGGACAGACACATCCGTGCGGGCATCGTACGTCAGCGTCAGCGGAATCCCGTCATACAGGATGGCCACCTGCCGGGACCCGGAACCCCGGACCGAGATCTCCGCCTGACCCCGGGAGTTGGTCCGCACCTGTACGCCGGCGATCTCCCGCAGCACCTCCCCGGTGGTGGGGGCGGCGGGGAGCACCAGCGACTCCACCCGCACCTCCACGGCGCTGGTCCCCCCGGTGGTGGTCACCGGGCGCTGGGTCTGCACGGTGATCCCCTGGACCCGGAAGAGGGTGGTATCGACGGGGACGGAACGGGTGGTGTCCGCCTGACGGGCCAGCAGGGGGAGGGGTGCCGCCGACAGGAGCGCCGCCACCGACAGGAGGACCCCAGTCCGCCAGATCCCGCGTGTGGCCGACGGCGGCCCGCATGGGACCCGTCTGGCGGGGGCGGGGGGCTGGCACTCCGACATGGGCGTCCTGGGGTGGTGATGATCCGGGGAAGAGGAGCGGCGGCGCTACGGGAGGGACTGCATCGGACCCAGGCGGGGAAGGCTCCCTGCACTCGGGCAGCTTTCGGGAATATAGCCTACTCCTCCTTTCGTTGAACACCGGTCCGGGGTACCGTTCCAGGAAAGGTGGCAGGAAGCGCGCAGCGCTCTCCTGACCTCCCCCCGGCAGCCGCGGCCGGGCCGCGTTACCGAGAAGCAGCGAGGAGACACCGATGGACAAGCCCACCACCGATCCACCCCGGGAACGCCTTCGTACGCCACCGGCGGAGCGCTTCGCTGGCGATACCCACCTCTTCCGGATCGAGGAGACGCTGGCGCAGCTCCGGGGCGAGGAGCATCCCACCCGGCACGGGCATCGACAGAAGGCCCTCTTCCATTGGGGACCGGTGACCACCCTGGTCTTCGACTTCGACGAGGGGGGGATGCTGGCGGAGCACACCACCCCGGGACTGGTCACCATCCACGGGCTGCAGGGGCATCTCCAGGTGAAGGCCGAGGGGGAGACCCACGACCTCCACCCCGGCCACATCCTGATCCTCCGACCGGGGATCCCCCACGACGTCCATGCCGTGGCCCCGGGGGCGATGCTCCTCACGGTCCACCTGGAGCGGGACCGCTGATCGGGAGCGGTGGGGTGGGCCACCCGCCTCCGGCGGGGGGAACCGGGGCGGGCCCCGGGGCGCCGCCGGCGGGTGCCACGGTCGGGCGACGGGTGCCGGGGAGCCTCCCGGCTCCGGCGACGCTTCCGGAGTCCCTCTTCAGGCTCACCCCGTCCCCGTCCCTGGGAGCGGCCCCACCCTCACCGGCCCGAGCTGCCAGGATGGTGCTGGCCACCATCCTGGCCGTCTTCGCCGTGGCGGTGGCCGCCCGGCTGGAGGTGGCGGTCCCCGGGAGCCCGGTGCCCCAGTCCCTCCAGACCATGGCCGTGGTGCTGGTGGGGGCGCTCATGGGCCCCCGCATGGGGGTCCTGGCCCTCCTCCTCTACCTGGGGGCGGGGATCGCCGGGCTTCCGGTCTTCGCGGGGGGAGCAGCGGGGTTCCACCAGCTCCTGGGTCCCACCGGGGGCTACCTGGTGGGGTTCGTGGTGGGAGCGGGGGTGGCGGGAGCCCTTGCCGGCAACCTGCACCGGGCCCTTTTCGGCATGCTCCTGGCCCACGCCATCATCCTGGGGATGGGATGGGGCCGCCTGGCCTTTCTCCTGGGACCCGAGGCGGCGTGGACCCAGGGAGTGGCCCCCTTCCTCTGGGGGGGTGCCGTGAAGTCGGCGGCCGCCCTGTGCCTCCTGGCCCTGGTGCCCCGACGGCGCTCCGCGTTGACGTCCCCGGCGGCAACCGGGTAACCTTCGCTCCCCGGATCCCACCCCGGGGAGCGCCACGGCGTGCCCCCCCCTTCCACCCCTGCTGGAGTCCCCCTGGATGTTGCCCATCGACCTGCGTGGAAAGCGTGCACTGGTGGCCGGCGTGGCCGATGACGGCGGCTTCGGCTTCGCCATCGCCAAGGCGCTGGCCGAGGCCGGTGCCACCGTCTGCGTGGGCTCCTGGCCCCCGGCCATGGGGATCTTCGAGAAGCTGCTGGAGCGGGGAAAGATGGACGAGTCGCTGGCGCTCCGGGACGGAACGAAGATGGCCTTTGAACGGATCTATCCGCTGGACGCCGCCTTCGATTCCATGGAGGACGTCCCCGGCGAGATCCGGGAGAACAAGCGGTATGCGGAGCGGGGGGACTTCACCATCTCCGGACTGGCCGCCGCCATGGAGGCGGACTTCGGCACGGAGTCGCTGGATATCCTGGTCCACTCCCTGGCCAATGGCCCCGAGGTGAAGAAGCCGCTGCTGGAGACCAGCCGGGCGGGGTACCTGGAGGCCATCGGGACCAGCGCCTACAGCAACATCTCGCTGATCCGGGCCCTCTCCCCCCTGTTCCGTCCGGAGGCCAGCGCCGTCTCCCTCACCTACCTGGCCAGCGAGCGGGCGGTACCCGGCTACGGCGGCGGGATGAGCTCCGCCAAGGCGGCCCTGGAGAGCGACACCCGGACCCTGGCCTGGGAGGCGGGGCGGAAGTGGGGGCTCCGGGTGAACACCATCAGCGCCGGCCCCTACGCCAGCCGCGCCGCCAGCGCCATCGGCTTCATCCAGCAGATCATCCGGTTCTACGAGGCCAATACTCCCATCGTGCGATCCCTGGACGCCATGGATGTGGGGAACACCGCCGCCTTCCTCTGCTCGCCACTGGCCGCCGGCATCACTGGAAGCGTGGTGTACGTGGACAACGGCTTCCACGCCATGGGGGCCACGCTGGAGAGCCCCGGCGAGGCGGGTTGAGGGGGCCTCGCAGGAGGCCGTTCAGGGCGGGGGGGACCTCCCTCGCCCCCTTCCCGGCGGCCCTCGCCCTTGGGCTGGCCCTGGGCCTCGCGGCAGGCGTCCCCTCCCCCCTCACGGGGCAATCGCCCACCACCCCCCTTGAGGATTCGGGGCATCAGGAGTTCACCAGCCACGAGGGGATGGTCCGGTACCTCATCGAACTCCAGGCCGTGGCGCCGGACATGGCCCTCGATGCCTATGGGAAGACCGTCCAGGGGCGCGACCTCCTTGTGGCCACCTTCAGCCGCCCCCGGGTGAACTCGGCGCTGGAGGCCCATGCCTCCGGTCGACCCATCGTCCTCCTGGCGGCCAATGCCCATGGCTACAACTACCTCATCCGGGAGTCGTTGCTGCTCCTCAGCAGGGAGCTGGGCACGCCGGGAACCGAACTGAACAGGCTCCTGGACCATGTGGTGGTGCTGGTGGTTCCCTCCCTGAACCCGGACGGCGTGGAGCTGGACACCCGGCCCAACGCCG
The DNA here is from genome assembly GCA_964420725.1 of uncultured Gemmatimonadaceae bacterium. GTDB lineage: Bacteria > Gemmatimonadota > Gemmatimonadetes > Longimicrobiales > Gaopeijiaceae > CAYQVI01. Next base: position 6,141 of record CAYQVI010000177.1, read on the forward strand.
CGGGATCGGATCTGAACCGGGACTACATGTCGCTGGATCAGCCGGAGAGCGCCGCCTTCGTGGGGCGGCTTCTGAACGGTTGGGCCCCCCACCTGTACGTGGACGGTCACGACGGCGGTGCGGTGCAGTACGGGGGGGCGTATCCCTATAGCCTTCACTTCCAGTCGTCCGGGCTGGCGGGGGCGGACCCCTCCCTCACCGCACTGGCCGACCGGGAGATCTTCCCCCTGATCCAGCGGAACTTCCAGGAACAGGGACTGGAGGCGTTCTACTGGGCCAGGGGAGATTCGGAGCGGTGGTATGGTGGGGGCGCAGACCCCCGGATGGGACGCAACTACGGGGGGCTGGCCAACAAGGTCACCCTCCTCTTCGAACTGGCGGAGTGGCACGAAACCCAGCGGGCGGTGGAGATCGGGGCGCTGGCGTACGGGAGCGTTCTCGAGTACGCCCGGGACCACGCCGGAGCCCTGCTGGCCACGGTGGAGCAGGCCCGCCGTCGGACGGTTCAGATGGGGGAGGCGGGGGAGGGGCAGATCCCGGTGCGGGAGACGCTGGAGGCCGATGATTTCCGGGTCAGCTACCAGCTCCAGGCCGCCGACGGAAGTGGTGGACTCATCACCGTGGAGAACGCCGAGATCCGGAAGCGTCCGGTCCCCACCCTCCTCCGGGATCGCCCCTGGGGCTACCTGCTCCCGCCGGGGGCGGAAGGGGCCGTGGCCCTGTTGCGACGCCATGGAATTGCGGTGGAGCGACTGGTGGAGCCGGCGCAGATCGTTGTGCAGCACTACACCCTGGCGGGGATCCGGCACGTAGCCGGGGTGAACGGAAATGTCGCCGCATTACAGGTGGATGTGGGGGCCGAGGTGGAGGGGGAGGTGGAGGTCCCCAGGGGAAGCTACCTGGTACGGACCGGGCAGCCGCTGGGGCGTGTGGTGACCCATCTCCTGGAGCCCGAGACCGGAGACGGCTTGGTCCACTGGAACCGGCTCACCCATCTCCTCCCCCTGGTGGAGTTCCAGGCCCACCGGGACGACCCGGACGCCCACCCTGCTCCGGTTCTACCCATCCTCAAGGTGATGAAGAGGGTGCCGCTCCCGGCAGTGGGGGTTCCCTAGGGCCGGTCCTGGAGGATGGATCTCCCGGCTCCGGCCCTCTCTCCATTTTGAGCGACTGGCATTTCCTCCTCCTCTGCCCCATCCTTCCCAGGGCCCCGGGGGGGGGTGGGGAAGTGGGTCGGGTTCCGGATCATCCATTGGATCAGGTGGGCAGGTCTACTCCAGCCGTCGCGGGCGTTCGGCGACGGCAACGGGTGGACCTGTGTCCCTGTCCGTTCCCGCAGTCAGGAGAACCGCCGCTTCATGCCCCTCCGCGATGAACTGTGCCGTCAGGGGAACTGGCTCTTCCGCTGGCGGAGCTACCTCCCGGTCCTCCTCCTCCCCCTGGTCTTCCTGGACCTCCGTGACTTCCAGTATCCCCTGCAGAGCGCCCTTCTCGACCGCATCTGGGAGTTCTTCTGCCTCTTCGTCTCCATGCTGGGGCTGGGGGTGCGGGCGCTGACCATCGGATGCACTCCGAAGGGCACCTCCGGCCGGAACACCCGGGAGCAGATCGCCGAGACGGTGAACACCTGCGGGATCTACTCGGTGGTGCGCCACCCGCTGTACGTGGGGAACTACCTCATGTGGCTGGGAATCGCCCTCTTCCCCCGGAGCTGGGAGCTCCCCCTCATCGTCACCCTGGTCTTCTGGGTGTACTACGAGCGGATCATGATCGCCGAGGAGGCCTTCCTGGAGAACAAGTTCGGGAAGGCCTACCGGGAATGGGCGGAGCGGACCCCCGCCTTCATTCCCCGGCTCCGGCAGTGGCGCCCCCCCACCCT
>CAYQVI010000178.1:0-8009 GCA_964420725.1 uncultured Gemmatimonadaceae bacterium
TCACCTGGGCGGAGAGCAGCTTCTTCCACCGCCTCACCCCCTGGCGGAACGACCCGGTGAGCGACGAGCCCGGCGAGGTGGTCTACCTCCGGGACGAGGACACCGGGGAGCTCTGGTGCCCCACCCCGGGGCCGGTGCCCTCGGAGCACCCCTTCTCGGTGGTGCACGCCCCTGCCGGAACCATCTTCCAGCATCGGCGGAACGGGATCCACAGTCGGCTCGAGATGGGGATGGCGGGGGAGGACCCGGTGAAGCTCTCGCTTCTCCACCTCCGGAACGAGGGGGATCGGCCCCGGCGCCTCTCGGTGACGGCCTACGTGGAGTGGACCCTGGGGGTCACCCGGGAGCTGACGCAGAATCATCTGCATGTGGACCACGACCCGGAGGCGGGGGCGATCCTGGCCCGGAACCCCTTCGACCCGGACTTCCCGGAGCGGGTGGCCTTCCTTGCGCTTGCGGGAGCCCCGCTGATGGACCAGCTCCTGGACCGCACCACCTTCCTGGGGCGAAACGGGACCCTGTCCGCTCCGGCGGCGCTCTCCCTTCCCTCCCTCCCCACTGCCGGCGAGGAGGACCGGGAGGGGAGGCCGGACCCCTGCGGAGTGGTGCAGGCCGCCGTTGAGCTGGCCCCCGGGGAGGAGGCCACCGTGCTGGTGCTGCTGGGGTCCGGGGCGGATCGGGAGGAGGCGCTGGCCCTTCTGGAGAGATACCGCACGGTGGCGGCGGCAGCCGGGGCGGTGGAGGGGAACCGGGAGAGCTGGGACCGACGCCTGGGGGTCATCCAGGTCACCACCCCCGAGCCCTCCATCGATCTCCTGCTGAACCGCTGGCTCCTGCACCAGACCCTCTCCTGCCGGACCTGGGGGAGGTCGGCGCTCTACCAGAGCGGCGGGGCCTACGGCTTCCGGGATCAGCTCCAGGACTCCATGGCGCTGGTATATACGGAGCCCGCCCTGGTGCGGGAACACCTGCTCCGGGCCGCCGGGCGCCAGTTCGTGGAGGGGGATGTTCAGCACTGGTGGCACCCCCAGACCGGGCGGGGGGTGCGGACCCGCTTCTCCGACGACCTGGTGTGGCTCCCCTTCACCGTGGACCACTACCTCCGGACCACCGGGGACCGGTCGGTCCTGGACGAGGAGATCCCCTTCCTGGAGATGCGGACGCTGGGCCCGGACGAGCACGAGGTGTACGACGAGCCCAGGGTGAGTCAGCAGGTGGGAACGCTCTACCAGCACTGCGTCCGGGCGCTGGAGCGGGCCAGCACCACCGGCCCCCACGGCCTCCCCCTGATGGGGATCGGGGACTGGAACGACGGGATGAACCGGGTGGGAGTGGATGGGCGGGGGGAGAGCGTCTGGCTGGCCTGGTTCCTGGTGGAGACGCTGGAGTCGTTTGCCGAGCACGCCCGGGAGCGGGGGGACCATGCGGCGGCGGAGAGCTTCCTGGAGTGGGCCGCAGGCTACAAGGAGGTGGCGAACACCCAGGGGTGGGACGGGGACTGGTACCGGCGGGCGTACTTCGACGACGGGACCCCGCTGGGATCCGCCTCCAACGACGAATGCCGCATCGACTCCATCGCCCAGAGCTGGAGTGTGCTCTCCGGAGGTGGGGAGCCGGAGAAGCAGGAGCGGGCCATGGCCTCGCTGGAGGCCCACCTGGTGGATCCGGAGCTGGGGCTGATCCGGCTTCTGACCCCCCCCTTCGACGACGGGCCGCTGGATCCGGGATACATCAAGGGATACCTCCCGGGGGTGCGGGAGAACGGGGCCCAGTACACCCACGCCGCCCTGTGGGCGGTGCAGGCCGTGGCGGCCCAGGGGCGGGGAGACCGGGCGGTGGAGCTCTTCCAGATGATCAACCCCCTGACCCACACGGCCACCGACGAGGGGGTGGAGCGCTACAAGGTGGAGCCCTACGTGGTGGCGGCGGATGTCTACACGAACCCGGCGCACCCGGGGCGGGGTGGGTGGACGTGGTACACGGGCTCCTCCAGTTGGATGTACCGTGTGGCGCTGGAGTCCATCCTGGGATTCCGGAAGCGGGGGGATCACCTCTTCATCGAGCCGGTGGTGCCGGGGGCCTGGCCCTTCTTCCGGATCGAATACCGACACGGTTCCACCCTCTACCGCATCGAGGTGGAGGAGCCTGCCCGCATCCGGGAGGAGGGGGCGGAGGTGCTGGTCCGGAGGGTGGGGGACCAGGACCCGGAGGAGGCTGGGGTGGCCGCAGCGGGAGCGGGTGGGGAGGAGTCGGGGGCCGCACAGCGGGGCGGTAGGGAGGGGGAGGCACGGCAGCGCGCACTCCCCCTGGAGCTTGAAGGGGTTCGCCGCCCCGAGCCTGGCCTCCTTCCCGGGGCCATCCACCTGGTGGACGACGGGGCGACCCGGGACATCCTGGTGCGACCCCGGCCCCGGGGCCGGGGTCGCTGACCGGCGCCCCCCAGGGCGGACCGCACCTCCCCCCGCGGCCATCCCCGGGGGGTGGCGCTCCCCACCCCGGCCCCCGGGGGTCACCCCAGCCGGGCCACCTCATCCCGGAGCTCCCGGAGCACCGCCAGGTGGGCGGGGGTCCACCCGCCGGTGGGTGCGCTGCCGGCGGGTGCGGCGGTGGTGGGGCGTTGCCTCCTCTCGTCGTCCGGATCCCCCAGCCCGGCGGAGCGGGAGGCCCGCATCCGGTCCACGATCCGGTCCCGGATCTCCAGGGGGTTGGCCACCCCGGCCACCACGGCCGTACTGGGCAGGGTGGTGCCATGCTGCCCCACCGCCCCCAGCGCCGCCGTCTCCATGCTCACGTCGCCGATCCCCAGCCAGCGCTGGATGGGACCCTGGCGGATCTTCACGTTCTGCACGTTGTCGAAGGTGATGGTGAGCTCCTTCAGCACCCAGATCCCGGAGCGGAGGCGGATGGCCCGGTCGGTCATGACGTACCAGGTGGTGTCGAACTGGAACCGGAGGGCCGCATATCCCACAAGGGCCCAGACCACCGCCGGGAGGATCACCAGGAGAAGGACCACCAGGGCTCCCACGGTCTTCCCGTCCAGGAACAGGCCAAACAGCATCAGGCCGGAGAGCGGGAGCAGGACGAGAGCCAGGAGTCCCACCGACAGGAGGTACCGGAGCTTGAGGTAGCGGAGGAATGAACCCGCCGGCCCGAAGCTCCGGACCCATCGGGACTGTCCGGGAGGGACCGAGGGGGGGGTGAGGGGGACCCGGAGCCAGCGGGCCAGCATCCCGAGGATTCCCTGGTAGACCGTGCCACCACTCCGGAGCGGGCCGCCGCTGCCGGAGACCGATCCATTCTGCGGTCCTGGACGGGGCCCGCTCATGGGCGGGTGCGTCCCTGGTTCACCCGGCGCAGCTCATCCCGGATCTCCACCAGGAGGGCCAGCGCCTCGTCGGCCACGGCTGTGCCGGCTCCCCCGGGGGCGGCCATCCCCGGTTCGGTTGCGGTTCCGGCCGTCCCGGTGAGGGGGTCCACTCCCCCGGCTCCCTCTTCCTCCCCCCCGTCCCGGGCCCCCCGCATCCGCTCGTAGAGAAAGTCCCGGAGGGCGTCGGCGTCCTTGATCCCCTCGATCTTCATCTCGGCGCTGGACCCTCCCGAGGCGGTCTGGAGCGCCAGTTCCGAGAGCCCCAGCCAGCGCTGGATCACCCCCCTGGATACCCGGATGTCCTGGATCCGCTTGTAGGTGAGGTAGGTCTCCCGCTGGAAGAAGCGCCCCCACGACATGGAGACCCCCTCCTCGTCGAAGCGGTAGCGGAGGGTGTTGTACTTGAAGTAGAGGGGGAGGTAGACGAAGGGGAAGAGAAAGAGGGTCAGAGCCGACGTGATGAGATAGTACGTCCTCAGCGCCGGGTCCGGGCGGGTGATGGAGCTGGGATCCAGGGGGCGTCGGGGTGGAGCGGGGGCTCTGGTCTGTTCGTCCTGCATGGCTGGGCCGTCCTGGGATGGAGTGTGAAGGTCGCCAAGCTATTCCTGCGAGGTCGACTCCACCACCCGCATCCGCCGGAGCCTGGGATCGGGTGCCCCGGGGATCCTCCGGAGGAGGCCCCGCCGGAGAGAACAGGCCCGGCGGCTCGGCAGGGGCCGGTTGCAGGGCACCGGGTGCCGCCGCATTCTTCCCCCGGGGTGCCCCCCCGGCACCCCCCCGGGTGCCGCTTCCCGGGGGGGCCCCGCCCCCGGGGGTCGCGGGTGGAGGGAGGCTTCCAGACGGAGAGGTGCCGATGCTGGTCTGCGTGGATGGAACGGGTCCCACCGATACAGCGGTCTATGCCCGGGAATTCGCCCACAGCTTCGTGAACCGGATCAAGCATGGCTACCGGCGACTTCATCCGCCCCCGTCACCGGCTCCCATCCACCACAGGGGTCCCGGAGGGGATGCCATCGGAGGCACCTTCGGAGGTGTGCGCCACGTGGATCCCTCCTTCATCTTCGACGAGGTCATGCGGATCCAGGGCCGGCTCAGCGACGAGGTGGAGCGGATCCCCTCCTGGGCCCTCAATCAGCCCATGACCCGCTGGCCTGCCGAGGATGTGGCGGCGTTCCAGCGGATCCAGGAGCGGCGGAAGATCTTCATGACGGGGTACAGCCGGGGGGGCGCCATCGTCATCCACACGGCGCGCCTGCTCCAGCTCCGGGGGCTCCGGGTGGAGGCCATGTTCCTCTTCGACGCGGTGTCACGGAACCCGAATCTGGATGCGAACACGATCCCGTCCAACGTGGGGCGCTGCTTCCACGCCGTTCGCGATCCCCGGGCCGGGAGCCGGGAGTCGTTCGGCAACTGCGGGATCCAGGCGGATGTCCCCGGCACCCTCGAGCTCCGCTTCTTCCAGACCACCCACGGGGGGATGGGGGGGGTGCCCTGGGGGGATGCAGAGGAGAACCTGAATATCCTCGGGAACATCAGCGAGGGGTTCCCCGACTTCTGGACCGAGACCGACCCGGAGCAGGAGGCCGCGGGGATGGCGGCGGTGGAGACCTTCATGTGGCCCCACCTCCGACGCTTCGGGGTGGTCCCCTGATCCCTCCCTGCAGAGATCCGGAGGTCTCCTGAAGCTCCACCGGGACGGGGTGCCTGTGTCCTCGCTGGAGGAGTGGTTTCCTGCGGCCAGGGGGCGCATCTCCGGGGCAGGCGGCGGAGGGGGCGCCGGGGGCGGCGCCTCCCGGCGGGCCCGGAAGGAGCGGGAGGGTGTGGCGCTCCGGTGGCTGGGGGAGGGGGAGCCCGTTGTGCCTCCGGAGCTGGAGGCGCTCTTCCGGGAGTCGTCGGAGCTTCCGGAGCCGAGGATCCTGGAGGCCTGTCCGGAGGTGGCGGTGGTCTGTCCCGGACTCCCCGGGGGTCCCCTGCACGCCCACCTGACCCTCCTGGCGGAGGATTCCCACGGCTCCGTGGCCATCGTGGTGGAGGGGAAGGGAGATGAACCCTTCGGGGACCGGGCGGGGTCACTGATCCGCCTCGCCGGTCGCACTGGTGGGGCGGGCGCCCCCGGGGTGATGGCCGAGCGGATCCACTGGCTGGATGCCTCCCTCCTCCCCCCCTGGCGGGAGGGGCTCACCCCCCTGGAGGAGCTTCGCCTCCGGCTCCTGGAGGGGGTGGCGGCCGCGCTGGCCCATGCCCGTTCCGTAGAGGCCTCCCGGGCCCTCTTCGTGGTCCACGAGGTGGTGGAGCTGGCGAAGACCTCCGAAGCGCGGCGCCGGAACAACCGGGAGGATCTGGACCGCTTCGTCCGCCGCCTCACGAACGGGGGCGTGGAGCGGCTGCAGCGGGGGGTGCTCTCCGGCCCGGTGCGGGTGTCGCCCCGTGGGGGAGACGGGGCGGGGTGGGACGGGATCCCGCTCTTCCTGGGGAAGGTGCGGTGGGACACCCCCCCGGGGACGAAGGTCCCGCCTCCGTAGGACCGGGGAGGCCGGCTACACCGTCGCCCCCAGCCGCCCCAGCACCTGATCGGTGAACACCCGGGTGGAGGAGGGGGAGCCCCCCGGAGCCACGCAGTCGGCGGTCCGCCACCCGGCCTCCAGCGCCCCGGCCACCGCTGCTTCCACCTCCCGGGCCTCGGCCTCCAGCCCCAGGGAGTGGCGCAGGAGGAGTGCGGCGCTGAGGAGGGCGCCTGTGGGGTTGGCCACCCCCTGCCCTGCGATGTCCGGAGCCGATCCGTGGATGGGTTCGTACAGCCCCCGCCGGTGCCCCCCCGGCCCCGCATCCCCCAGGGAGGCGGAGGGGAGGAGCCCGATGGAGCCGGCCAGAACCGCCGCCTCGTCGGTGAGGATGTCCCCGAACAGGTTCTCGGTGAGGACCACGTCAAAGCGGGACGGGCTCTGGATGAGCTGCATGGCGAAGGCGTCCACCAGGGCGTGCTCCAGGGTCACGTCGGGAAACTCCTCGGCCATGATCTCCACCGTGACCTCCCTCCAGAGCCGGGAGGTGGCCAGCACATTGGCCTTGTCCACCGAGAGGACCCGCCCCTTCCGCCCCCGGGCGGCGTGCCCCGCCACCCGCACCACCCGGGCGACCTCGTCCCGGGTGTAGGTGCACAGGTCCGACGCCGACACGGAGCGTCCGTCGCCGTCCCGGTGGTGGGTCCGCTGGCCGAAGTAGAGCCCCCCGGTGAGTTCCCGGACGAAGAGGATGTCCACCCCCCGCACCCGCTCCGGCTTCAGCGGGGTGGCGTCCTCCAGCGCCGGGTTCACCGCCACCGGGCGGAGGTTGGCGTAGACCCCCAGGAGGGAGCGGAGCGTCAGGAGCCCCTGCTCCGGCCGGACGGCGGCCCCGGGATCGCTCCAGCGGGGGCCTCCCACGGCCCCCAGGAAGACGGCATCCGCGGCGGCCGCCATCTCCCGGGTGGCGAGGGGGAGGGGGTCCCCCTCCGCATCGATTCCGGCGCCTCCCACCAGCCCCTCCTGGACCTGGAAGGTGTGCCCGTGCCGCTCCGCCACCGCCTGGAGCAGACGCACCGCCTCCTCCGCCACCTCCGGCCCCACCCCGTCTCCGGGGAGCACCGCGATCAGCGCCCGCATGCCGCCTCCCAGGCCTCGATGGCGGGGATCTCCGCCACCAGCACCCCCAGTTCGTCCAGCCCCTCCACAAGGCACCGCTTCCCAAAGGGATCGATGGAGAAGTGTACCGTCCGCACCCCCCCGTCCGGCATGGGGAGGGTCGCCACCTGCCCGGGGAGATCCACCGTCACCAGGGGATGGACCCCCTCCTCCTCCTCGAGGGCCTGGTGGAGGTGGTCCAGGACATCCGCCTCCAGCGCCACGGTGAGGAGCCCGTTCTTGTGGGCATTGGAGCGGAAGATGTCGGCGAAGGAGCCGGCCAGGACCGCCCGGAAGCCATGGTCCACCAGCGCCCAGGGGGCGTGCTCCCGGCTGGAGCCACACCCGAAGTTGTGGCCGGCCACCAGGATCCGGGCCCCTTCCGCCCCCGGGTGGTGCAGCGGGAAGTCGGCCCGGGGGGTGCCGTCCTCCCGGTAGCGCCAGTCCGCGAAGAGGTGCTTCCCCAGCCCCTGCCGGGTGGTGGTGGTGAGGAAGCGGGCGGGGATGATCTGGTCGGTGTCGATGTCGTCCCGCTTCAGGAGCACGGCGTGGGAGGCGAGAACGGTCCAGGGCGGATTCATGCGAGGCTCCGGGGGTCGGCCACCGCTCCCGCCACGGCGCAGGCGGCGGCGGTGAGGGGCGAGGCGAGGAGGGTGCGGGCGCCCTTCCCCTGGCGCCCTTCGAAGTTGCGGTTGCTGGTGCTCACGGCGTACTGCCCTCCCCCCACGGCGTCGCCGTTCATGGCGATGCACATGGAGCAGCCGCTCTCCCGCCACTCGGCGCCGGCGGCCCGGAAGATGTCGGCCAACCCCTCCGCCTCCGCCTCCCGCTTCACCCGCTGCGACCCCGGCACCACCAGCATCCGGATGTGGGGGGCCACCCGGCGCCCCTCCAGCACCGAGGCGGCGGCCCTCAGGTCGTCCAGTCGGCCGTTGGTGCAGCTCCCCACGAAGACCACGTCGATCCGCTGCCCCAGGAGGGGC
>CAYQVI010000179.1:0-7997 GCA_964420725.1 uncultured Gemmatimonadaceae bacterium
ACGGCATGGCCAACACCCTGCTGCAGACGGGCCCCCTGAAGCCGAAGCTCCGCTCGACGAAGGTCCGGGGGCTCTACTTCGCCGGGCAGCTCACGGTACCGGGACCGGGGATGCCCCCCAGCCTGGTGTCCGGGGAACTGGCGGCCAGGGTGTTGCTGGAGGACATCGGGGAGCGAGGGGGGGCCCCGGGGTCGGGCCCCGGGGTATGACGGGGGGCTCCAGGGACCGTCCCGGGAGGTGACGGGAGCTCCGGTCCCGGGAGGTGACGGGAGCCCTGGTCCCGGGGCAGGGACGTCGATGGGACGTCGATGGGATGTCGATGCGATGTCGATTCCTGTGTCCCCGGTTCGACCGAAGGGTGAACCGGGCCCCACGGGGACCACCCACCCACCAGAAGGAGACCCCCATGGCCACCCTCGTGTCCCGCATCATCCCCTGCCTCTGGTTCGCCGATGACGCCGAAGAGGCGGCCCGGCACTATGTGGGGATCTTCCCCAACTCCCGCATGGGCGCCATCACCCGCTACGGAAATGAGGGGTTCGAATTCCATGGCCGCCCGGAGGGGTCGCTGATGACCGTGGACTTCGAGCTGGACGGCCAGCCCTTCACCGCCCTGAATGGGGGGCCGATCTTCACCTTCAGCGAGGCGATCTCCTTCCAGGTCATGTGCGACGGCCAGGAGGAGGTGGACCACTTCTGGGACCGCCTCACCGAAGGGGGCGAGGAGCACCCCTGCGGCTGGCTGAAGGACCGCTTCGGCCTTTCGTGGCAGGTGGTGCCGAAGGTCTGGCTGGAGATGGCGAAGGACTCCGGCTCCGAGGGCTTCAAGCGGGCCATGAACGCCATGTTCCCCATGAAGAAGCTGGACGTGGCGGCGCTGCAGAGGGCGTACGCAGGGGAAGGCTAGCGCGCCTCCGCCTGGCCGAAGGGATCGATCCCATCCTCCGCGTAGGAGCCGTGGGCCTGGACGATCTTCCACCCCTCCGGGGTGGCCGCCAGGGCGGCGGTGAGGAGGAACCAGCGGGGGCGGGAGGTCCAGGTGAAGACGGTGCCCACTGCGGCATCGGGGCCCAGGACCCGGACGTGCACGTCGCCGGTCTCGAAGCTCCAGGGATTGGGGACGGAGAAGCCCTCCGTGTGGTTCGCGGCGATGGCGTCCCACCCCAGGAAGGTCAGCCCACTCCGCACATAGACCAGAGAATCGCTCCGCTCCCAGAGCGCCATGAAGGCGTCCGAAGCTGCACAGTGCGGGCCATGGCGTCCGCGTGCCGGGCCTCGAGGTCGGTGGCCTCGTGGAACCGGACGGTTCATTGTGGTGGGGCATCGGCTGGCAGGCCGCGGAAGTGGGCTTCCGACCATTTCGTCGGTCGCTGAGGGATGAGCCTTCAGCCCCCACAAGAGAAGGCCGAGCCTGTCGATACTCCGGCAGGTGGGCCATCGTGTCGTGTCTCGAGTCTAGGGAATCGTAGCGAGCAACAACTGTGCATCGTGGCGGCTCGCCAAGAACAGTCGGCGACGAACCTGATCCACCGCCAATGAGGTTGCGCCGCCGGCAAGAGCAATCTCGATGCGACGCACGTAGGTCCCGTCACGCCCGATCACCATAACGACCGCCGGGTCAGGGGGACTCGAGTCAAGCAGTACCCAAAGGTCGTCTCCGACTACTTCGACATCGCGGAAGTAGCGCAGAGAGATGAAGCGAGCAGGGTTGGGTTCGGCCGCATTGGCCTTGAAGAAGCTCTCCAGTGTGTGCATCATCTGCGGCTCTTCAATTACCGTCCGCCACAGGAGGGTTCCGCTTGCGTCGTATCGGTGGATCTCCCCCTCGGTCTGCATGGCGACCCATACCTGACCGGCAGCGTCGGCCGCGATGAGTGCCTCGTTCCTGATGTCGTCCGGGATGGTGCGATCTGCGATAGCAGCCTTAATGGCTGCGAAATTCGCGATCTCCGGGGGATCGACGACCGGCACTCCAATGCTTCGGAGTTCTGTCGAACGGGAATCGAACTCGATGGCTAAGCGGCCGCGCTGGCCCCGAGTCGTCGCGAAGAGGTGGCCGTCCTGGCGGAGAAACGATGGTCCAGAGAGGACCCATGGACTGGCGGGCCTCACCTCGACGACCTCTCCAGCACTCGTAAAGTGCTGGACGCGGCTGTTGCGTCGGTCTACGACGAGTACCCCGCCGGGAAGCGCCGCGATCGGCCCCGGCGCAGACAGCTCACCGGGCCCCTGACCGGGCCCACCGATCCGAGTAGTGTCCCGGCGATCAAGGTCGACGAGCAGCAACTGGTTAGCCTGTGCATCCGACACGTAAAGTCGACCGTCTGGATCGACGTCGAGGTCCACTGGGGCTGCTAGTGAGGCACTCTCCGTGGTCAACACCGTGTCGAGCGCCGCGATGACAACGGTCTCGGCGGGCGGCTTCGTGTCGGGGACGACACAGCCGAGGAAGAGCGTGACCACCGTGATCCCAATGGAAAGTCTCATCCGCTCCAAGCTCCAGAGATGGGCGTCCCGTGACGATCCGACTGCTTCAGAGTTACGGGGTAGCCGGAGCACCGATCCAAGCCCAAGGGCGCCGCGATCAATGCCGCGGGCGCGTCGGCGACCTGTCCACAAGAACGGCGCCCTCCGTTTCCCCCCTCGCGCGCTCGGACATGCCGACCCCACTCTCAGATGCCAAGATGTCCAGAACCAATTCCCTGTAGAACCCTTCGTCCCAATCCACCGAGCCCACGACGATGTTGTCAACCGTCCCATCACGATCCATCAGGATCGTCGTTGGAACACCCATCGTGCGAAAGACCTCCTTCACACGGCCCGCGGGATCCAACCAGATCGGCAACCCGAGGCCATAGGCCTTCAGGAAGGTCATCACTGTCCGGGCCTCGTAGTTTTCTCGGTAGAAGCCTGGCGGGGCCGCATCCACGCTGACCGCGATGACTGCTAAACCCTCGGCTTGGAACGTTTCGTACAGCCGCTGAATCGATGGCATCTCCTCGCGACACGGCCCGCACCACGTAGCCCAGATGTTCAGGAGAACGGGCCGGCCTCGGAAGTCCGCCAAGTCAACCGAATCGCCCTCTAGCGTTATGGCAGCGTAGGGAGGCGCAGTGTTGCCCACGACCGTCCTTGTCGCGGTGTCGCCTGGCCAGTCCCTAAGCCCGTACAGCAGGAGCGTCCCAGCGAGGAGCGGCCCTATCGATGCGGCCGCGGTCTTGGCACCGAGCCAGCTGCTCCAGTAACGTGTCATTGCGGCATAAAGTCTGAGGGTTTCCCCACCAGTGTGGCGTTAGGTCGCTCGGCAACACCCTTCATGACGGCGGCGGACGACTCAAACGGAGGTCAGCGAGGGGCGGGTGCGACATGTCCAACGTCACGACGTGCGGAACTGGTCTGAGCATCAACATCACCAGCTGGCCGTCACTCACAGAGATCTCATAGGCTCGATCTGGCAGCAAGAACGACCCGAGGTAGCCTCCGTCGGCGAAATCGTAGAGATCGACGATGGCCCGATTCTCCGGCGTTCTTCCCCCGAAGAGGACGTATATGATCGAGTCGCTCATCGTGAGGCTGCAGGCTGTGCAGACTGTCGTCCCGGGACTCACCAACGCCTCGGTTGACCCGGTCTTGACGACCTCCGGTGTGCGAATGCGCTCGATGAACCGAGACACGACTCCCGTGGCTGAGTCCCCGTCGAACATCGCCCAACCATCCGACAGACTGTATCCGAAGACCCACTGGTCTCCGTCTTGCGCCAAGCGTCCCTGCGATGCCAGCACGGGGAGATCCTTGTAACCCGGCAGGGGTATCGCCGCCGTCGCCGATAGCGTGCCATCATCGTTGAGAATGACGATGTTGTCGCCCTCAATTCCGCCGAAGCTAAACGTTGCGATCCGTCCATCCTCCAAGCGAACGATCTGGGACAGCACGATCGACACGGCAGGGTTGATGTAGCGCTTGAACTCTCCGGCGGTGTCGACGACAGCTATGCGATTATTGCCTGCGTCCGGTAAGTAGAGAAGGCCCTCGTGGAGGCGGAGGTCATTGATGTTCTCGAACTCCTCAGGACCCTCTCCACCCCGGCCGAACGTCCAACGGACCACCCCCATGGTATCGAAAGCGATCACTTTGTTTCCTCGGTCAGTCACGTACACCGTTCCATCGGGTGCCCTGACCGAATGCCTCGGAAACGTAAGTGTCGTGTCTTCGAGACCAGACATCGCCACCCAAGCGGTGTCGAGGGTGACATCAAGAATCCGTCGGTTGCCGTCGCCAAAGCCGGGCGGCGCGTCTCCACGACAGGCCGACACCATGGCCACGAGGCCGACGAGCGCCAGGGAACGACCTCTCATCGAACGGACAGTCCCAGCGTGACGCTCAGGGCTCCGACGGAAACCATGGCCCTTCCACGCCGACCGAGGCCGGCGAGCGGTTCAGCGCCCCTAAGAACGCGAGCACGTCTTCATTGTCGCGGAACTCGCTCATCGGAGCGGCAGCGCGGATTCGACCGAAGGGATCGGACAAGATGACCAGTGGCGTCGAATCATAACCCAACCCGCGCACGAGACGGGCAATTCCCCCGTGTCCAACCGTAGAAGTGGGAAATGTTAGCCTCGCGTTTCGGAGAGCCGCCTCGGACTCCGCGGGGTCATTGGTCACGATAATGCCACTGACGAAGACCGACCCGTCCGCTCCCACTGCACTCCACCACTCGAGGCTTCTTGTGTTGCTCACGCAGTCCGCCGGCTGCATGACGAGCGTAACTGCTCCCTGGAGCGCAGCCTCGAACTCGGGCACCGCGAACTCGTGAATGATCGGGACTGGTGCCGAGTCTCGACCGATGAACACGCCGAGAACTGCGGCCGCCGCGACGTATAAGCCTCCGACCACTATGGTACGGAGCTTGGAGCGAATGACTTCCTCACGGTCGCTCGCCATCGGCCTCACGCCTATGGAAGGAAACGGCGGTGTCCAGTGCAACGCTCCTTCGCAGGAGCGTTGTGGATCTCAGAGCACCTGACCGCTGATCGCCTAAGCCATCCCCGATTGCCTACCGCCATGAGTTCGTTGTCACGACGAGATCACAGCAACAACTAAAACAATTCGTCAACCCAGTAGCCCCATTCGATCTCCGAGTGGTGCCCAATCTGATACCAGCATCGCTCGTTCGTGCAGATCTCGGTTGTGCACTCGGCGGCGAGCAGCGGACTAGGTCCCGGCACCACGAAGTAACCCACGCCGAGTGCAGCGAATACGCAGGCGACACGCAGGTGATCTTTCCAGTTCCACATGGGGAGCCTCTTCGATTCGGGTGGAAGGTCAACTCACGAACTCATTGGGCCGTGAACAACGAGGTCGCCAACTCGAAAGGGCATTTCTACTCAAAAGAGATCGTCTTCGATCCAGTAGCCCATCGTGAAATCGTTCG
Source organism: uncultured Gemmatimonadaceae bacterium (assembly GCA_964420725.1). Taxonomy (GTDB): domain Bacteria; phylum Gemmatimonadota; class Gemmatimonadetes; order Longimicrobiales; family Gaopeijiaceae; genus CAYQVI01. The sequence continues at coordinate 5,432 of CAYQVI010000179.1, forward strand.
GATCGACTGTGCCCATGTGGCACATCGTGTTCGTGCAAATCTCCGTCGTGCACGTCCCCGCGAATAGCGGCTGCGGACCGGGCGCCACCAGCAGCAGGGCCGCCGCAATAGCCCACCCCAGAACAAGGACGCGCAAATGGTCTTTCCGAGTAAACATACCCACGGCTCCTGAAGAAGTGGCGAGTAGGAACGGGCCTAGGATACGCGTGCTTCTCGCGACTGTCAAGAAGATCGTGACTTGCGAGCACGTGGGGCAAGAGTGGAGCATGGGGGACCGCGGGTATGCGCGCTCTATGTCCCGAGGTCGGCTGTTCGGTTCGGTCTCCGTGGGCCCGGGGGGATGGCCTGTTGCCGTCCTTCAAGCAACTCCCGGGTGTCCTTCCTCTGGGCTACAGCCAGCGAGCCGGCGGCACAACCTGCTCCGAGCAGCACGACGATGCTTCCGGGGATTGTGAGCGACCAGTTGGCTCCGACGCTACCGAGGCTCCTGAGGACGCTGGCCGTGGCCCACCCGACTGGTCCTCTGGTCGCGCACATGATGAGCCCACCAAGGGCGCCCCAAACAGCGAATCGCGCGAGGGACATCTGGTCGAACCTACGGCGGCCCTCGACCGCACCGAGCACCACGGCCAACGCGGTGCCACCAACCATTCCGAGGACCGCGAAGTGTGCAGGGAAGGCGAGGAGCCACCGCAGGGGTGGCGAGACACCTGGTGGGAAGGTTCCCGGCAACACGGCCACGATGGCCCCGACTGCCGCCCACGCGGTCGCCCAAGTCAGCCCAATACCTATCGCGCCTCGTAGGCGCCTCACCCATCTCGTCATGGGGGGCCCGTATAGCTTCTGATCTTGTCGTGGCACGAGTGACACCTCAGCGAGTATGTCCGAAAGTGAGGGCCTCTCCCGTCGAGGGATGATTGTAGAAGGCCAGGTCTTTCTGCACAACGCAGCTTGGTCGGTACCCCCCTTTACGCCGGAGTCGGCGCAACGCCCCGATCGCCCAGGGGTTCTCGTGTGTCCTTTGCGTCTGCACCAGCATTGAGACGCCCGAAGTCAAGGGGACGCGCCTTTCCTGAGGAGGGCCGGCAGGGACCTCCAGGCGTTGATTCAGAGACTTGAAGGCCCGGCCACACGGGGCAGCCTGCGTAGTCAAGGTGGAGGCGGGAAGCGAGCCTCCCCACAGCACTTCAGGCACCGTCTCCAGGTTGGTTCCCAAGGAGTTGGCTCCCGGTCAGGGGAGCGGTTCCAGATACGAAATCGGTTGTCGGCCGCGGATCCCAATCAATGGGCCGGTGATGTCCGTCCCTCCAGAGAGGGCGGCTCCAGTCAGGCGCCGGGGCTTCCACGGAGCGGCCGGATGGACTGCTTCGAGCGTGAGAGTGGCAAGCCCTTGAACGTGTGGTCGTAGTCGACTTGGCGCTTCAGGACGAGGTAGACGATCTGGGCGAGCTCCTTGGCGAGGAGGGCGCGGGCGATGTGTCTTTCCTTGGTTCGAACTTTCTGCCGGTAGGAGGCTCTGACCTCAGGGTAGTACTGAAGTGACGGGCGGAAGGGAAGCGCTGGATGTCGTCGATTTCAAGGGTCAGGGCGAGGGCCCCGATTGGAGGTGACGCGCGCTCGGATCCCGGGCGGGGCGATCGCCGCGAATGTCGATTCGCGCCTTCCATGGTTCGACTGAAGGATGACCAACGCTCCCCCACCCCTGGAGTCCCCATGGCCACCCTCGCCCCCCGCATCATCCCCTGCCTCTGGTTTGCCGATGACGCCGAAGAGGCGGCCCGGCACTACGTGTCCATCTTCCCCAACTCCCGGATTGGCGCCATCACCCGCTACGGGAAGGAGGGGTTCGAGTTCCACGGCCGCCCGGAGGGGTCGGTGATGACCGTGGACTTCGAGCTGGACGGCCAGCCCTACACCGCCCTGAACGGGGGACCGATCTTCACCTTCAGCGAAGCCGTCTCCTTCCAGGTCATGTGCGACGGCCAGGCCGAGGTGGACCACTTCTGGGACCGCCTCACCGAGGGGGGCGAGGAGCACCCCTGCGGCTGGCTGAAGGACCGCTTCGGCCTCTCGTGGCAGGTGGTGCCAAAGGAGTGGATGGAGATGGCGAAGGACTCCGGCTCCGAAGGCTTCAAGCGGGCCATGCAGGCCATGTTCCCCATGAAGAAGCTGGACGTGGCGGCCCTGCAGAGGGCGTACGCAGGGGAAGGCTAGCGCGTCTCCGCCTGGCCGAAGGGGTCCATCCCGTCCTCCGCGTAGGAGCCGTGGGCCTGGATGATCTTCCAACCCTCCGGCGTGGCCGCCAGGGCGGCGGTGAGGATGAACCAGCGGGGGCGGGAGGTCCGGGTGAAGACGGTGCCCACTGCGGCATCCGGACCCAGGACACGGACGTGCACGTCGCCGGTCTCGAAGCTCCAGGGATTGGGAACGGAGAACCCCTCCGTATGGTTGGCGGCAACGGCGTCCCACCCCATGAAGGTCAGACCGCTCCGGACGTAGACCAGCGAATCGCTCCGCTCCCAGAGCGCCATGAAGGCATCCACATCCTTCCGGGTGGCGGCCTCGT
>CAYQVI010000180.1:0-7976 GCA_964420725.1 uncultured Gemmatimonadaceae bacterium
GCCCCGCCCGCTCCCCGATCTCGATGGCCTCGTTCACCGCATCCACCACCTCGGCACCCTCGCCCCGGATGTGGCTGGCATACAGCCCCCCGTGGGCCGCCGCCACCCTGGCCAGCTCCACCAACTCCTCCGTCTCGGCGTAGCTGCTGGGAGGGTAGATCAACGCCGTCGTCATCCCCACCGCCCCCGCCCGCATGGCCGTATCCATCACGGCCTTCATCCGCTCCAACTCCTGGGGGGTGGGGGGGCGCTGGGCCCCGCCCAGCACCGCCACCCGGGCCTGAGCGGCGCTGAAGTAGCTCCCGAAGTTGATGCTGATTCCCTGCGACTCCAGCTCCTGGAAGTACTCCGGCACCTGGGCGGCAGGGACCGGGGTTCCCCCCTCCCCACCAAAGGCCGTGGTCACCCCCATGCGGAGCTTGTTCTCCGCCAGCCCGTTCTGCCGGAGGATCCCCCCGGACTGGTCCATCATGTCGATCCACCCCGGGGACACGTACTTCCCCCGGGCATCGATCTCCACCCGCCCCTGCTCCGGCACCCGGCCGATCCGGACGATGTGCCCCCGGTGGATCGCCACGTCACCGCCGATCCAGGGATTCCCCGCCCCGTCCAGCAGGCGGCCCCCCCGGATGACCACGTCCCACCCGGCGACGGAGGGAGAGACCCCCGCCCCTCCCGCATCGCCACCGCCCCCCCAGGAGGAGGCGCAGCCCGGAAGGAGCAGCAGGGCGAGTAGAAGGACCGTACCCCAGAACCCCCCGGCCCGTCCCTGGCCTCCGGTGATGGCCACTACACCCCTCACCCGACGTTGGGGTTGTTGAACCGCTCCACATCGGGAAGGGGGAGGCAGGTGGTGTTGCCGTAGGTCCCCCCCTTGGGGAAGGGCTCCCCCGGAGCCGGAACGAGGGGCAGGTCGAAGCGGACGATGTCGTACTGCCGGAGCCCCTGGAGCCACAGCTCCCGCCGGCGTTCCTCGACGAGCGCCTGGCGGATCTCCGCCGCGCTTCCTCCCTGGAAGAGGGGCAGGTCGTGGCGCTCACGGAGGGCGTTGATCCGGTCCACCGCCGTCTGCCCCCCCTCCACCTCCGCCACGATCAGGGCCATCTCTCCCCCGGTGACCACAGGGAGGGGGGTGGCGTAGTCGGGATACTTGTGCTGGATCCAGAGCGGTGTGCCGTCATTGGCATTGCTCCCGGCGCTGCTGCTCCTGGTGCGGGGATCCTCCACCCCGCCGGTCATGAGGTTTCGCGACCCTTCCTCCACACCGTAGTTCCGGCTGAGGATGTTGCTGTGGAAGACCCGGTTGTAGCGCCGGTTCGTGTCCTGGGAGGCCGTGGCGTTGAAGACGAAGGAGAGGGGCACCTGCGCCGCGTCCTCCAGGGCGCCAGAGTTGTTCCCCAGATAGAGGCGCACCCGGGCCCGCCCGGCCCGGGCCGCGGTGGCCACGTCCGCCAGGGTCGGACCGGAAGCCAACTGTAGAGCGGTGGTGAAGCGGGCCTCCGCGGCTTGCAACAGGGCCGTGGCGGAAACCTCCGGGCCTCCGTCGATGGCGGCGGAGCACATGGAGATCCCCAGGAGGTTGTAGGCGAAGCCCGCGTAGAGGGCCGCGCGGGCGGCCAGGGCCGGGCGGTCCGGCACCTCGGCGTCCGTCCACCCCTCCAGGAACCCCAGGGCATTCTCCGCCGACCAGCGGGCCGTGGAGAGGGGACGGTAGACGCCGGGGGTCTGGGCGCTCTCGCAACCGCTGGTTCCGTACGCCGAGCCGGGATTCAGGTTGGCATCCCTCCGGTCATAGAACCACGCCGCGGCACCCAACTGGGCGTCCACCAGTTCGTCGCTCATCACGCCGGAGACCACCACGAACGCACCGAAGGCACACTCGAAGTCCGCCACGGCGCCATTCACCAGGAGCCCGGCGTTCCTGGGATTCTCCAGGCGCTCTGCGGGCATCTGGCTCGGGGCATCCACATCCAGCAGCCCATTCACATCACACGCTCCGGTACCGGAGGCGAGGAGGGCCGTCAGGAGGCCGAGGGCCCGGATTCTCAGGGTCGACTTGCTCATGGCCACTCCTCAGAAGCTCACGTTGAACATGGCCATCCACTGCATCAGCTGTGGAAGGGTGCTCTGCTCAAGGAACCCGGGAGATCCAGCGAGGAAGGTGGCCTCGGGATCCATCCCGGTGTAGTCGGTCCAGATGTGCAGGTTGCGGCCCGCAATGCTCACGCTGGCGGTCCGCGCCCCCAGGCGCTGAGCCAGGCTACCGGGGAGCTCATAGGTCAGGGACACCTCCCGGAGTCGGGTGAAGGAGGCATCGTTGATGGCGAAGTCCACCAGCGTTCCGCTGGTCTGCATCTGGGCAATGACCCGGGGGTCGTAGTCCTGCGGGTTCATGTTCTCCAGGCAGGTCCGGAAGACCTGGCAGCGGGCCCGGAGGTTGTTGTCCGTCTTCATGTAGTCCGCCTTGAAGTCCACCAGGGCGGAGGCGGTGAGGCGATCGAAGATGCGGAAGGTGGAGGTCACTGCCCCTTCCAGGCCCGGGGTGCTGCGCCCCAGGAACACCCGGGGGGCCACGACCTGACCCGCGGCGTTGAGGCAGGCGGTCACCCCTCCCGCCCCGTTGTCACACATGGCGTTCACCGCCCGGTTGGTGGTGGGGTCCCACTCGGCGCTCACCACCCGCTCCCGGAAGAAGGCGTTGGGGGCGTATCCGATCCTGTACTGGGTGTTGCCCGTGACAATGGTGGTGTCTCCACCGGCCAGCTTCTCCACCTTCCCGTCGTTTGTGGCAATGCTGAGGCTCAGATCCCACCCGAAGTTCTCACGGGACATCACCTGCCCGCGGATCAGCGCCTCGAACCCCGTATTCAGCAACTGCCCGGCATTCACCCACCGGGAGCCAGGATAGCCCGTGGACGGAGCGATGGGACGGAGGAGGATCCCGTCCTTGGTGCGCGTGTGGTAGTAGGTGAGCTCCACGCCCAGACGGTCGTCCAGGAACCCGGCATCGAAGCCCAGTTCGATCTCCTCTCCCCGCTCGGGACCCAGTTCTGGATTTCCCAGGGTGGAAGGGGTCACCGCCGGCGTTCCCCCCGGGCCCGTCACGGGGGCGAAGGTCCGCAGCGCCGACAGCGCCACCGGCTGACTGCCGGACTGTCCGTAGGCCGCCCGCAACTTGAAGGTGTTCAGGAAGGAGGGGAGCCGATCCTCCAGGAAGGGCTCCTCGGACATGACCCAGGAGAGGCTGGCCTTGGGGTAGGTGACGAAGTCGAGCTCGGACCCGAAGGCGCTGTTGTTGTCCACCCTCACGGCCCCCGTCAGGAAGAGCCGGTCGTTGAAGGAGATGACCTCCTGCAGATAGACGCCCAGGGTGTTGTTGTCCAGGTAGTCGCTGCCGGCGTAGGGCTTCAGCGCTGCGGCGTCGATGGTGGTGAGGCCTGGACCGGCAAACTCATTTCCCCTCGCCCCCAGGAACTGGGTATTCCGGGTGTAGTACTGGATCCCCGCCGAGGTGGAGAGGTTGATGGAGGGGGTGACGTCGAAGTCCGCCGTGCTCACGAAGTCGAAAGTATTGAAGGTCTGGTCCCGCCGGGTCTGGAAGTGGTATCCGTTCGAGGTGGGCGTCCCCCAGAAGTACCGCAGGGTGTCGCTGTCCATGAAGGGCATGAGCTCGATGTTGGCCTCCTGGGTCACATCGGTCCCCACCGTGAGCCGTGTGTTCAGCCAGGAGGTGGGGCGATACGCGAACTGCAGACTGGCGGTGAACCGGTCCACGTCCTGGATGAAGTCCCGGACATGGTAGCGACCGGGAGGGCCACTCCGGGTCCCGGCCCAGTAGTCACACCCCACCCCGGGGCTGGTCTGGCAGCGGAACTCCGGAAGGTTCGCCGGCGTGGAGAAGACCGTGGTCCACATGGTCCCACCACACCCCGCCTCGCAGCTCAGCATGGTCTGACCACTGGTGTACCCGGTGTTCAGGCTGACATCCACCTTCTCGTTCGGGGCCACCTGGATGTTGGCCCGGATGCTGTACTGGTCCTTCTCATTGGTGAACTCCACCCCCTGATCCCGGTTCAGGTCTCCGGCCAGGAAGTAGCGAAGGCCTTCGCTCCCACCGCTCAGGTTCAGGGAGTACCCCTGCACGTGACCGTCCCGGAAGAGGGGGTCGCCGGAATCTTCGAACCTCTGTGCGACGTTGACGGACTGGACGTTCCCGCCTCCATCCCTCCAGTAGTTCACGGGGAGTCGACCCACGTAGTCGTGGAACCGGTTCACCCCCTGCCGGATGCCCAGTGTGAAGCGGGGAGCCCCCGCCGCCCCCTTCTTCGTGATGATGTTGATCACCCCCCGGGCCGCCTCCGTCCCGTAGAGGGTGGCGGCAGCCGGCCCCTTCAGGATTTCAATGCTCTCGATCTGGTCGGGGTCGAAGTCGTTGAGGCGGGACACGACGCCTGAACCGAAGGCCTGAACGGAGAGTCCGGAGCCGGTCTCGTTGTTCACCCGCACCCCGTCCACGTAGATCAGGGGGTCACCGGAGAGGGAGAAGGTGGAGGTGCCGCGGATGCGAATCCGGGAGCCGCTCCCCACCATCCCGGTACCTGGCATGATCACCACGCCGGCGGCCCGGCCGTTGATGAGATCCTGCATGGAGCGCACCGGCGCCGACTCGGCCACCTGGGCGGCATTCACGGTGGCCACGGAGTTTCCGATGGCCCGCCGCTGCTGCCCACCTGCGGTTCCCGTGACCACGATCTGGTTCAGCTCGATGGCCGTCTCCGCCAGGGCGATCCGGAGATCGGTCTGCCCCACGGCTGCCGTCACCGTGACGGTGCGATACCCCAGCATGGTGACCTGGAGCTGGACCTCCCCGCCGGGAAGGCCGGTGAGTCTGAACCGGCCGCTGGCGTCCGTGGCCATCCCCCGGTCGGTGCCCACCACCAGGATCTGCGCAGAGGCAAGGGGCCTCAGGGACTGCTCACCCACCACGGTCCCCGCCACCACACCCTGCTGGGCCCCCAGCGCCCCGACGCCCAGCGCGGGGAGGAGAGAAGACACAAGGAGGACAAGTATCGCGCGCAATCCCCACCTGCTGCGTGACGGGGGTGCACAGGGTCCAACCTTCCCCTGACTCCGACGAGCGTGGTGCCACATGGCGACCTCCATTGGGAAACGGTGTTCTACCTTGCTGTGCAAGGGCGGCTGCGGGGGGTGGGAGCACGCCCGACCCCTTCGGCTGCGTCCGCGGGTAGACCGGGGCTGCCGCGAAGCCATCAATACCAAACGCAGCCTGGGTTTGGTATACCAAAGCAGCAACCTACGGCTCCTTCCGCTGCATCCGCAAGAGAGATCTCAGGGAAGGGCTACCAGCTCCCCCGCTCCCCCAGCGTGGCGATGATGGAACCCAGCCGCTCGGCCGCATTCAGGAAGTTCGTACGGATGGCCTGCTCCGCCCGGTCGGCATCCCCGGTGGCAATCCCTTCGATGATCTCGGCGTGCTCGTCCACCGAGGTGCGGATCTCCGGGACCAGGGCCTGGGTGTACAGCCGGTTGTACCGCTCTGCCTGGGGCTTGATGGCGTCATGGAGCGTCAGAAGGCGGACTCCCGCCGCCGCCTCCACATAGCTCCGGTGGAAATCCCGATCCAGCTCGAAGATGTAGACTGGATCAGGGCGCTCCCTCCCGGCCTCATGGAGAAGGTCGGCGTTGAGCCGGCGCATCCGCCGGACCAGCACACCCCGGGGCTCCGCCTCGAGAGCGGCCGCGAATCGACCGGCCAGCCCCTCCACCGTCGCCACGATCGCGAAGAGCTCCCTGGCATCCTGAACGGTGAGCGGAGCGATGGAGAGACGAGCCTGACGGCCTGTTCCGGCCGAGGTGACGTACCCTTCCTGTTGCAGGCGCTGGAGGGCGCTGCGGATCGGGGTCCGACTGATGTCCAGGCGCTGGGCCAGGTCCCGTTCGATGATCCGTGTACCAGGAGCCAGGCGGCCCCAGACGATCAGCTCCCGGAGTCTGGCGTACGCCTCGGACATCCGGTCGCCCGCCCTCTCGGTCATCTGGTACTCTCCTGGTTTCCGTGGTGATGTCCCCCCGGCCGAAGGCTCCGCCTCCCCGGGAGCGCGGAGCCACTGGCCCCTGTCGGCCCAGCGCCCGGCCCGGATGATACACCCGGAGGGGGGAATGGTAGAACCCTCGGCCCAGGATCCGGCCAAATTGGGTCCAGATGGGCTGCGGTGGCAAGTTTGGTATACCTTGCCGTGTGCCAAAGGACTGGGCATATTCACCTCCCGCCGGACAGGACCCACTCCCGGTGGCCGCCCCTCTTCCACCCCATGCGCGCGGCAGTGAATGAGCCCCCACCCCCACGGCAATGCTGCCGGATCGGCGGCCACCGATGCAGACGACGCGGCTCCGGCCCCCGGGGGCGAGGGAGACATGCCGCGACCCCACCCCCTGCCCCCGCACCCTCAGGAGGATCCGGGGCTGGAGGTCCGGCCGCTCCGCAGCCATGAGGATCTGCAGGCCTGCGTGGCCCTCCAGAGGGCGGTCTGGGGGGAGCATTTCTCCGAGGTGGTCCCCGCAGCCATCCTGAAGGTCAGCCAGCGGGTGGGGGGGGTCGCCGCCGGGGCCTTCGACGCCACCGGAGATCTGGTGGGCTTCGTTTTCGGCATCACCGGTCCGGATGCGGAGGGGCGGCTGGTGCACTGGTCCGACATGCTGGCCGTGCGACCGGGCTTCCGGAATCTCGGGATCGGACGGAGGCTCAAGGGCCATCAGCGGGAGGTCCTGGAGGCCCAGGGGGTGGAGGAGATCCTGTGGACCTTCGATCCGCTGGTGGCGCGAAATGCCCACCTCAACCTCATGCGCCTGGGCGCTCGTGTGCTGGAGTACGTGCCGGACATGTATGGATCCACCGGAAGCCCCCTCCACCAGGGGCTGGGAACCGACCGGTTCATCGTCTCGTGGCTCATCGGGGATGCGGCCCGGACCGCGGTCTCCCCGCTGGCCTCCGACATTGGAACCGCACCCCTGGTGAACCCGGTGGCAGCAGGCCCTCCAGGCACCCTGGAGATGGCATCCGCCCTGGCCGGAGCGCCCTTCCTCCGCGTCCAGATCCCCGCCGACATCGAGGCCGTGCAGAGGAGTTCTCCGGAACAGGCCGGCGCCTGGCGCCTGAATACCCGCCTGGCCATCACCTCCCTCCTTGAGCTGGGGTATCGGATCGTCGGCATCCAGAGGGACGCCGACACCGGCGGGTTCTCGTATCTTCTGGCCTCCCCCGCCGTTCCGGCGTCCCAATCGTCACCCCAGTGAGGAGCCGTCCTTGAGCATCGCCATCACACGCCTGGTCCTGCGGGAGATCCGTCTTCCCCTCCGGGAGCCCTTCCAGATCTCGTCCGGTACGGTGACGGAGCGGCGCATCGGACTGGTGGAGCTCCACGAGGCCGGGGGCGACATGGTGTGGGCGGAGTGCGTCGCGGGGGAGCAGCCCAACTACAGCCCCGAGACCATCGACACGGCGTGGCTGGCCATCCGCCAGTGGCTGGCTCCCAGACTTCTGGGCCACCCCTTTGGCCACCCATCCGGGATCCATGCACTGCTGGAGGCCGGGATCCGGGGGCACCATATGGCCCGGGCCGCGCTGGAGATGGGGTGCTGGGCACTGGCGGCGCAGCTCCAGGGAACCTCCCTGGCCGCCTTCATCGGAGGCACCCGGGAGCGGATCGCCACCGGGATTTCCCTGGGGATCCAGCCCACCGCCGCTGCCCTGGTGGAGCGGGCCGCCCGGGCCCACGCCGATGGGTACCGGAAGATCAAGATCAAGATCAAGCCGGGGGCGGATGTGGAGTATGTGGCGGCGGTCCGGGAGGCGCTGGGGGAGGGGGCGCACCTCATGGCCGACGGAAACTCCGCCTACACCCTGGCGGACGCCGACCACCTGGCCCGGCTGGACCCGCTGGAGCTGATGATGATCG
>CAYQVI010000181.1:0-7914 GCA_964420725.1 uncultured Gemmatimonadaceae bacterium
CCACCGAGATCTACACCCGCCTGATCGAGGGGTCCTATCCCAACTACGAGCAGGTCATCCCCAAGGACAACGACCGGGTGGCCATCGTGGACCGGAAGGCGCTGGAGGGAGCCGTGAAGCGGATGGCGGTGGTGGCCAGTGACCAGACGCACCGGATCCGGATGCAGTTGGACCAGGGGCGGATGAATTTGAACGTCCTCACGCCGGATCTCGGGGAGGGGCATGACGAGCTGGAGTTGACCTACGATGCCGAGGGGATGGAGATCGGCTTCAATGCCAACTACCTGCTGGAGGTCCTCCGGTACATTCCCTCGGAGGAGATCAAGATGACCTTCAAGGCTCCGGAGCGGGCCGCCACGGTGGAGCCGGTGGGAGAAGGGGTACCGGACTACCTCTGTCTGGTGATGCCCCTGAGACTTCTCGACTGAGGGGCTCACCCCGGGGAGGTCACCCCCTCGAGTGGAGTTCCAGGAGTTCCCGGGCGGTGGTGAGGGTGAGGATCTCCGGAATTCCGGCGTCCTCCAGCGTCTCTCTCCCCCCCTCCTCCCGGTCCACCACCGTGAGGACTGCCAGGATCGAACACCCTGCGTCCCGGAGGACCTGGATGGCCTGCAGGGCGCTGCCGCCGGTGGTCATGGAATCTTCCACCACCACCAGTCGGGCCCCGGAGGGGACGCCTCCTTCGATGCGCTGGCCCGTGCCATGCTCCTTCGCGGCCTTCCGCACCGTGAAGGCATCCAGTCTGGCACCCTGGAGCCAACTGTGATGCGCCACGGCGTAGGCCACGGGGTCGGCCCCCAGCGTCATCCCCCCCACGTGGGTGGGCCTCAGCCCCGCCTGCTGGATGGCTTCCCAGCCCAGCCGTCCGATGAGGGCCTGCCCCTCGGCGGTCATCGTGGTGCGACGGGCGTCGATGTAGTAGTTCGAACGTGCCCCACTGGCGAGGGTAAACTCACCGGTGCGGAGGGAACGTTCCACCAGAAGGGCACGGAGTCTGTCGTGAGGATTCATGGGAAGAACGTGTCCGGCAGGTCCGGACGGCGTCAAGGTCCGGTGGGGCGACCCGGCACAGCTCCAGCCCTCTTCCTGGCGCTTGTGCTGGGAATGTCCGGATGCACCAACGGGGATCCCCTGATCCCTCCCACCCTCCGCTTCGGTCAGGTGGGAGAGGTCCGCCTCAGCGTGTCCACCCCGCTGGGGGCGCCGGGTGGAGTGCTCCTGCAGTCCATGACCTGGCGGTCGGATGGGGCATGGCAACTGGACGAGGAGATGATGTACCGGGGTCGTTCCGGGGGCCGGGAACGGAAGACCCCCCTGGGAAACCAGGGGGCCTACGCCTCCTCGTATGCCACCCTCATCGCGCAGGTGAACGAGACCCCTGGCCTGGAGCTCTTCATCCCCGGGCTGGATCCTTCACTGGAGCCCGACTGTGGCACGGGGCGGGCCACGGTCATCCTCGAGATCAGCGATACCGGACGCCAGGAGACCGCCCGCTGGACCCGCTGTGGCACGGGACCCCTCACCTCCCTGGGCCCCCAGGGGGCCGGCCCGGACCTGGATGCGGCCCGGGTGATCTCCGCTGCCGCGGCCATGAGGGACCTGACACTGGGGAGCAACTACCGATCCCCGTTCCTTGGGAGCCTTCCCTTCGCCACCCTGGATCGGGGGGAGGATTCCGGGGTGGCGCTCACCCAATCCCTTGTCTTCCTTCCGGTGATCCGGTCCAACGGCACGGCGGTGGCTCCCCCCAGTTGGGCGAGCTTCTGGAACTCCCATTCCCGCGGTTTGAAGCCCCTGCCTGTGGTCGACTGGGGGATCGAGATGGTCCTTGTGGGTGCAGTGGGGCTCCGCACCGAGGCCGGGGACAGCGTCCAGGTGCAGCGGATCCTCCAGGTGACCGACGGGGCCATCGTGGATCTGGTTGAGCGGGTACCAGGAGACTTCTGCTCCCCTGCGGCCCGGAGCCAGTATCCCTTCCACATCGTCGTGGCTCCCCGGACGCCTTCCAACATCCGCTTCGGCAACGTGGTGGTGGAGAGGGTCCCCTGCGGCCTCTGACAGCGTGTCACCCGGGGAGTGATGTGGGATGTCGCTGAGACGGCAGTTCGTCCTGGTCTTCGTCACCTTCTCCCTGGTCCTCACGGCGCTGGGAGGGTTGATCGCCTGGATGGAGACCAGCCGGGCGCTGGAACAGGAGTTGGACGAGAAGCTCCGATGGGTGGCAGGAGCCGCCGCCGAGGTGGGCTTCGATCCCGATTTCCTCCAGAGCTTCCAGCCCGGGAGTGAATACACGCTGGAGTGGACCTCCCAGTACGAGCGGCTGAGGCGGCTCCAGCGGTGGGTCTCCGCAGCCTACCTCTTCGATCGGGAGAGCCGGGCCCTGGTGACCACGGAGGGCCCCGACGCCCTGCCGGTGGGGACCCCCATCTTCTTCCTGGACCTGTACCCCGAGGAGTTGGAGAGGGCCTGGGAGGAGGGGGATGCCAGCACCCCCCTCTTCCCGGGGCTCGACGGCCGATACTACAAGTACGGCCTGGTCCGGGTGGCGGGGTCCCAGGTGATGCTGGCCGTCCTGATGCAGACCGACTACCTGGAGCCGTTGAACGCATTGCGCCAGCGGATCCTCTACGGATCGGCGATCGCGGCAGTGCTTGCGGCGGCGCTGGCGGGGTTCATGGCCACGAACGTGGTGCGGCCGCTGGAACGGCTGAGCCGGGTGGCGCTCCGGATCCAGAGGGGTCGCCTCACCGAGCCGGTGAAGGTGGAGCCAGGGGAGGAGCTGGGGCGGCTCTCCCGGGCGATGGAACGGATGCGGGTGGGGGTGGTCCAGCGGGACGAACAGCTCCGGCTGATGCTGGCCCAGGTGGCCCACGAGATCCGGAATCCCCTGGGGGGGCTGGAGCTCTTCGCCTCGGCGGCCATGGACTCCGAGGACCCGGATGAGCGGAACCGTCTCCTCGGGAGGGTCCGATACGAGGTGGAGGCGCTGAACCAGATCATCAACGATTTCCTCACCTTCGCCCGCCCCATGGAGCCCCATGCCCAGCTCCACGACGTGCGTCTTCCTCTCCGGGAGGCGGCGGAGCTGGCCGAGGGAGAGGTGGCCCGCCGGGGAGGGACCCTGCGTCTCGAGCTTCCCCAGGAGGAACTCATGGCGCAGGCGGACCCCGATCACCTCAAGCGGATCGTCCTGAACCTGGTGAAGAATGCCGCCGAGGTGGCGAACGTCATCGAGATGCGGGCCCGGTCCACACGGGGGGAGGTGGAGATCGTGGTCCGGGACAATGGGCCGGGGATCACCACCGCCCTCCGGGACCGGGTCTTCGAGCCCTTTGTCACCGACAAGGAGAAGGGGGCGGGGCTGGGGTTGGCCATCGTCAAGCGGCTGGCGGAGGCCAACGGAGGCCGGGTGATGCTGATGCCCTACGACGCTTCGGATGGGGTGGGAGCGGAGTTCCGTCTATATTTCCGGGGTGCGGACGACATCCCGGTCGCGGGCCTGGACCCCCTCGCGGACGACGACGGGTGAGGAGCTCCCTCCCCCGGGGCCGGAACAACCTCCACCAGGAAGGTCCATGGCGCAGGTCCTGATCATTGATGACCACGACTCCATGCGGGAGGGGCTGGAGCTCCTCCTCCGGAAACGGGGGCACCGAACCCTCTCCGCCAGCGGGGGGAGGGAAGGGCTCCGGGTGCTGGAGGAGAACGGTGCCGACGTGGTCATCACCGATCTGAAGATGTCCCACGTGGACGGGATCGACGTCCTGAAGAAGGTGAAGGAGCTGGATCCGGGGACGGAGGTCCTGGTCATCACCGGGTACGGCACCATCGAGAAGGCGGTGGAGGCCATGAAGCTGGGGGCCGCAGACTTCATCACGAAGCCGTTCTCCTCCGAGGAGTTCGCGGTGAAGATCGAGCGCCTCCTCCAGGAGCAGGGAGAGCGGAAGCGTCTCCAGAAGGAGAATCTGGCCCTCCGGGTGGAGAACCAGTCGCTCCGGGAGGGGGGGGATGCCCGGTACGGAGAGATCATCGGGGAGTCCCCCGCCATGGCAGCGGTCTACCACTGGATCGAGCGGGTGTCCCGGAGCGACTCCACCGTGATGATCTACGGGGAGTCCGGCACCGGGAAGGAGCTGGTGGCCCGGGCCATCCACGCCCGCTCCCCCCGGGCCACGGGCCCCTTCATCCGGGTGAACTGTGGCGCGCTGGCAGAGGGGCTCCTGGACTCCGAGCTCTTCGGCCACGAGCGGGGGGCCTTCACCGGTGCGGAGCGGAAGCGCCGGGGGCGCTTTGAACTGGCCAACGGCGGAACCCTCTTCCTGGACGAGATCGCCACCGTCTCCGCCTCCACCCAGGTCCGGCTCCTCCGGGTGCTCCAGGAGCGGGAGCTGGAGCGGGTGGGGGGGGAGGAGACCATCCCGGTGGATGTGCGGATCCTGGCCGCCACCAATACCCCTGCCGAGAAGCTCATGAATGGCGACGGGGGCTTCCGGGAGGACCTCTTCTACCGGCTCCACGTGGTGCCCCTCACCCTCCCGCCCCTCCGGGAACGGACCCTGGACATCCCCCTCCTGGTACGTCACTTCGTGGAGAAGCTGCGGAGCCGGACGGGAAGCCGCGTCCTGGAGGTCTCGAACGAGGCGGTGGTGCGGCTCCAGGAGTACCACTGGCCGGGGAACGTGCGGGAGTTGGAGAATCTGGTGGAGCGGGCGCTGGTCATGGCCGACGGCCCCGTCCTCCGGGTGGAGGACCTCCCCCCCTTCACCCATGGGAACGGAGAGCACCGACCGGTCCACGCCGAGGAGGCCGCCCTTCCTGCAGGGGGGATGGACCTGACCCGGGTGGTGGAGGGGCTGGAGGAGAAGCTGCTCCGGGAGGCGCTGGAGAAGGCCCAGGGGGTGAAGGCGGAGGCTGCCAGGCTCCTGGGGCTGAAGCCCAGCGCCCTCTACTACAAACTGGAGAAGTACGGAATCGAGGGATGAATACCGCCGCCCCCCTTCCCATCCGCCCCCGACGGCGGCGTCCGGGCACGACCCTTCTGGTCGGACTCCTGGGGGGGGTGTGCCTGGGGTTGGGAGCACCGGTTTCAGCGGAGGCCCAGACGGCCAGCGACCTGGCCCAATGGGAGGTGCGCTACCAGTCGGCGCTCCGGGCCCACGAGGCCGCAGAGGCTGCCATGGAAGAGGCCCGGGTGCTCTTCGACCAGGCGCAGGAGGCCCGGAACCTCCCCCTGGCCAATGAGCGCTCCCAGCAGCGACAGATCCAGGAGAGGCGGCTTCGCCAGACCCAGGCCGCCCTGAATCAGGCCAGGGACAGCCTCACCGCAGCCCTGGATCGGCGCCTGGAGTACCTGGTGGAGGTGGAGTACGACCAGGCCACCACCGACGAGGCCCGCACCGGGATCCTGACCCTGGCCCAGGATGTGGAATACCAACTGAGGGAGCTGGACCGCACCCCCCCGGTGGACGAGGCGCGGCTGGCGGCGCTGGCCTACCCGGTGACCCCCAACCCCCGGGACTCCCCCTCGGAGCTGGAGTCGAAGGCCCGGGTCCTGGACCTCCGGGTGATCCAGGCGGACTCCCTCCTGGTGGTGATCGACGCCCGGGTGGAGCTCCTCCAGGGACGGGAGCGGCTATACCAGGAGTTGAACGACTTCTCTGCCAACAACGACCGCTTCAGCGCGAACCGGATGCGAGTGGGTGCCGCGGAGTCGAGGGCCACGGTTCCCCGCGAGGGGGTGGCCGCCGATTCCACTGGACTCCCGGGCCGGACCCCCGCCGACGAGATCGCCCAGCTCCGGGAGCTTCGGGAGACCGTGATCCTGCTCCGGAATGCCGATCGCCAACGGGCGGTGGAGATCCGGCGCCTCGCCACCGGCAGGAGCGGTTGATGACGGCGTTGACGCGGTCCCGGTCCCTGGTTCCGGACCCCTGGCTCCTCTCCCTCTTCCTTCTCGCCCTCTTCCTCCTGCTCCCCGGCGACGCCCGTGCCCAGGGGATCGTGCTCCGGGACCTGGTCTTCACCGCCGGCGCCTCCGGAGAACGGTACGAGGGCAACCTTCCTGCGGTGGCGCTACCAGTGGTGGACTCCACGGAGCGGGCCGATGCGGCGGTGGGAGAGCTGGGGGTCCGGGGGGAGCTCCGGATCCTGGAGGACGAGAGCCGCACCCTGGGATTCCGTTTCGATGCCGGACTGCGGCAGTTCTCTGCCAGCGGATTCCAGCTCCGGGACTACTCGCCCCAGGAGTGGGTGGGGAGCGGCGAGCTGGACTGGACCTCCTCGGCGGGGGAGAAGGCACTGGTCCGGGCCGTCCTGGGGACCCGGCTCCGCTCGGTCCGTGACCGCACCCCGGTACCCCTCTTCATCGAGCCGGGATACCGGGAGCTTCATGGCGGAATGGGGGTGGCCTTCCAGCCCCGCCCTGGACTGGATGTCACTGCGGAGCTCACCGCAGAGGTCACCGACTTCGAGTCGCTGGCCCTGCTCCCCCAGCTCGACCTTCTGGACCGGCGCTCCGCCGGGGTCGAGGTGGGAGCGGAGTGGGGTACCGGGACCAGGACCCGCCTGTCGGGCTCGCTGCGGCGCTACCACTATCCCGAACAGGGAACCTTCGATCCGGAGGATCCCTTCCGGAGGGACCTGGCCTTCAGGGGTGGGGTCACCTGGTTCTACCAGGGGCCGGTCTTCGCCGAACTGGGGCTGGATGGAACGCTGAACAGGTCCAACTCCAACCGCCCGGAGTACAATGCCATGGCGGCCCGGGCCCTGTTGGCGGCGCCCACTCCCTGGTGGGGGGTGGGAGTGCAGTTCTACGCCACGGTCACCGGGAAGCGCTATCTCACCGCCTCCCCCTTTGCCAGGCTGGTCCCGGGGGAGGAGGCGGACAATGCGTCGCTGATCTACCTGCAGGTGAGCCGGCCCCTGGTACCGAACCTGGATGGCGCCCTCCGCTTCGGTTGGACCCGGGCCGAGACCGAGATCGGGGATTCCTACTTCCAGCGCTACGGGGCATCGGTCCTCCTGAACTTCCGCCCCTGGAGACAGTGAGGAGGGACCTCCCGATTCTCCCCGGGGTCCAACGCTGGGCACATGCTTGAGAGTGGGTTGTCGTTCTCCCCCGTCTCCGCCCACATCTCTTTCCACGGCATCACATTCCCGAGGTTCCATGATCCGCCGCCTCACGTTTCCGGTGGTGGCCCTGTTGGCCACCCTCCTTTCCGTCACCCCCGGGTCGGCCCAGCGCACCACCGAAGGGACGCGTGTCCTCACGGGGACCGTGGTGGATACCGGTGGAGGGGCGCTGGAGGGTGCGGCGGTTCGCTGGGAGGAACGGGGCACCGCCACCGACGCTGCGGGCCGCTTCCGCCTGGAGGGTCTCCCCCCCCGGGAGATCCAGGTCACCATCGGGCTCCTGGGCTACGGGATGGCGCAGCGGGCGGTGGACCTGACCCGAGGGGATGTGGACCTGGTCGTGGTGCTTCAGCAGGGAACGGTGGCGGTGGCGGGGGTGGAGGTCACCGCCGAGTCCATCCAGCTCCAGGAGGCGCTGCGGGATACCCGATCCGTGGCCAGGATGACCGCCCGGGAGATCAGCCGGGAGCGGGGGCAGACCCTCGGGGCGACCCTCCAGGATCTTCCCGGCGTCTCGGTGATCCAGTATGGGCCCAGCATCGCCAAGCCGGTGGTCCGGGGACTGCACTCCCACCGGGTCATCATGATGAACGGCGGAGTGCGGCAGGAGGGTCAGCAGTGGGGGAGCGAGCATGCCCCCGAAGTGGACGTCTTCGCCCCGGACGAGATCCGGGTGGTGAAGGGCCCGGGGAGTGTGCTCTACGGCTCCGATGCCCTGGGAGGTGTGGTCCGTCTGGAGCCCCGCCCCCTCCCGGTGGTGGGGGGCCTCTCCGGGGAGCTGGT
>CAYQVI010000182.1:0-7814 GCA_964420725.1 uncultured Gemmatimonadaceae bacterium
CGTCGGTGAGGTTCACCGCGTTGGAGGTGCCGGTGGTGACCGCGGTCACGAAGAGCACATAGACCGGAGGCCAGAAGACCGCCGACCAGTCGGAGAAGAAGGGGACCATGGTGGAGGTGGCAGGCACCGGCCAGAAGCCCACCAGGACCAGCGTCAGCCCCAGCCCCAGCCCGAAGAGCCCCTGCCCGATCATCTTGTAGCGGGCGATGAGCCCCCGGGTCTCCTTCCGCACCACCTTCAGGTAGTCGTCCAGGAAGCCCAGCGCCCCCATGTAGACCAGGGAGGCCAGGGCGATGCCCGTGTACCAGTTGGTGAGGTTGGCCCAGAGCAGGGTGGAGATCACCGCTGCCGTGATGATGAGCACTCCCCCCATGGTGGGGGTTCCGGCCTTCCCCAGATGCGTCTCCGGCCCCTCGGTACGCACCACCTGCCCGACCTTGAGGCGGGCCAGCCACCGGATCATGGCAGGACCCACCAGGAAGGCCACCAGGATGGCGGTCACCACCGCCCCAGCCGCCCGGAAGGTCAGGTAGTTGAAGAGATTGAAGACGATGTGGACGTCGGCGAACTGGGGGAGCAGGTGGTAGAGCATGGTTCAGCCCCCCCCTGCTGCGGTGGGTCCGGCGGCGCCGAAGGAGGACTCCAGGAGGGGGATGATCCGTTCCAGCGCCACACCCCGGGACCCCTTCAGGAGCACGGTCTCGCCACCGGAGAGGCGCTGGCCCAGCAGCTCCGCCGCTTCTTCCGGGGTCTCTGCGGCCAGCAGTGCAGCTCCTCCTGCCCCGGTCCCACCCATTCCCCGGGCGGCTTCCGCGAACAGACCCACCGCCACCACCAGCTCCAGGGGGAGGGTCAGCGCCTGGGCCAGCACCTGTCGGTGCCACTCCGGGCTCTCCGGGCCCAGCTCCAGCATGCTTCCCAGCACCGCCACCCGACCCCCGGGAGCGGCTCCCTCCGCCAGGGTGGCCAGTGCCGCCCCCACGCTCTGGGGATTCGCGTTGTAGCAGTCCACCAGGGCAGTGAGCCCCCCGATACGGCGGCGCTCCCCCCGCATGCCCGTGGGCTCCACCGCAGAGACCGCCTCTGCCGCCGCCGCAGGAGCAACGCTATGGAGTTCCGCCACGGCCAGTGCCAGGAGGGCTCCCGTCACCGCGTGGCGTCCCGGCACACCCAGCACAACCCGCTGCCCGGACCACCCGAAGCTCCAGTTCCCCCCCTCCTCCTGGCGGGGATCCTCCGGCTGCAGGTCGGAGTCGGCTCCGGCCGTCCACCCCGCCACCCGGACCCGGGGGCGGAGTTCCCTGACCCGGGCAGCCAGCGCGGGGGGCTCGTCTCCTACCAGGACCCACCCGTCGGGGGCGGTCCCCACCGCCAGGGCGGTCTTCTCCACCAGCACCCCCTCCAGGGAGCCCAGCTTCTCCAGATGGGCGGGGCCCACCGTGGTGATCACCCCGGTCTCGGGGGCGGTCATGGCGGTGAGGGTCCCGATCTCGCCGGGCTCGTTGGTCCCCAACTCCAGCAGGAGCATCCCGGTGTCCGGGGGGGTGGAGAGGATCGTCAGGGGGACGCCGATCCGGTTGTTCAGGTTTCCCTTCGTCGCGTGCACTCTCCACCGGGCCGCCAGGGCCGCCCGGGTCCACTCCTTCACGGTGGTCTTTCCGGATGAGCCGGTGATGGCCACCACCCGGGTTCCCCGGGCTCCCAGCTCCCGGCGGCGGAACTGCGCCAGCGCCCCCAGGGCCATCAGGGTGTCCTTCACCCGGAAGAGACGGCCCTCGTCGCCGGGTGCCAGCCCCGCAGGCTCGCTGTGGACCACCGCGCCCGCCGCCCCCCGGGCGAGGGCCTCGGCCACGAAGGCGTGCCCGTCGAAACGCTCTCCGGCCAGCGCCACGAAGAGGTCTCCGGGGCCCACGGACCGGGTGTCCGTGGAGACGGCAGTGAAGAGGCCGGGACCTGTGCCCGGGATCCCCAGGGCGGCCCGGACGGCGTCCCCGGTCCAGGGGGCAGGGGCTCTCATGCGGCCCGTCCTTCCAGCAGTTCCCGGACGACGACCCGCTCGTCGAAGGGGAAGGTCTCGGTGCCGATGGTCTGGGTCCGCTCGTGCCCCTTCCCCGCCAGGAGGACCAGGTCGGCGGGGCCCGCCACCTCCAGCGCCCGGGCGATGGCGGCCCTCCGGTCCACGATCCGCTCGAATCGGTCCCCGGACATCCCCGCCAGGATGTCGTCCACGATCCGGGCGGGATCCTCCGTCCGGGGGTTGTCGGAGGTCACCACCACCAGATCGGCCCGGGCTTCCGCCACCGCCCCCATCCGGGGCCGCTTCCCCCGGTCCCGGTCCCCCCCCGCTCCGAACACCACGATGAGGCGCCCGGGGACCAGGGGGCGGAGGGTCTCCAGGACCCGGTCCAGCGCCTCGGGGGTGTGGGCGAAGTCGATGAGGACCCGGACCGGCCGGGAGACCACCACCTCCAGCCGCCCGGGGACCTGGGGGGCCCTGGAGAGGCCGGCCCCCACCTCCTCCAGCGTGAGTCCCAGCGCCAGCGCCAATCCCGCCGCAGCCAGGGCGTTCTCCACGTTGAAGAGCCCGGGAAGGGGAAGGTCCACCTCCACCGACTCCCCGTCGGCATGGAGGCGGAAACGGGTCCCCGTGGAGCCGGGGGTGACATGGCTGGCGGTGAGGTCGGCCGGGGCGTGCAGGGCGAAGGAGACCCACCGGACATCCGCATCCGGGTATTCGTCCGGGAGCCCGGCCCATGCGGGGTCGTCCAGATTCACCACCACCACTCCCCCCGCCGCCACCAGCTCCACCAGATGGAGCTTGGCCCTCCTGTACTCCTCCATGGAGCCGTGGTAGTCCAGGTGGTCCTGGGTGAGGTTGGTGAAGGCCACCGCCCGGAAGCGGACCCCGTCCAGACGGCACTGCTCCAGGGCGTGGGAGGAGGCCTCCATCACCACCGAGCGGACTCCTTCGTCTGCCAGCTCCGCCAACCAGGAGGAGAGCTGGACCGGACCCGGGGTGGTGAGGGCACCGGTGCCGGAGCGGGGTTCACCGTCGGGTCCCACCATCCCCAGCGTCCCCAACGCCGCCGCAGGTCCACGGAGGGAGAGGAGGTGTCGCACCATCAGGGCCGTGGTGGTCTTCCCATTGGTCCCGGTGACCGCCAGCAGCTCCACGCGGCGCCAGGGGGAGCCGGCGGCGGCATCCGCCACCAGCGCCGCAGCCTTTCGACCGTCCCGCACCACCAACTGGGGAACCGGGAGCCCCTGGAGGGGACGCTCCACCAGGACGGCAGCCGCTCCCCGGGCCACCGCATCCGCTACGTAGTCGTGGGCATCCCACTCCGCCCCCGCCCAGGCCATGAAGAGCTCCCCCGCCTGGATGGTGCGGGAGTCCTGGCTCACCCCGGTGAGGATCCGATCCACCAGGGGATCCGGACCCTCCAGCGCCCCCTCTCCATCTCCGGACACACCCCGACCCTCCAGCAGGAGGCTCGCCTCCGCGAGCACCCTACGGACGGCCGAGAGGGAGAGGGAGAGATCAGTCATCCCGTCCCCCGCCGGCCAGCAGCAGCACCGTATCTCCGGGGGCCATCCGCGCCCCGGCCGCCGGCCGGGTGCCCCGGACCTCTCCAGCCTCGCCCCACATCACATGCAGCCCCCGGGCGTGGAGCCGCCGGACCGCCACCCGGGGAGCCAGACCCCGGACATCCGGGACCACGACCGGGTCCCCGCCGGGCACCACCGTGCTCCACTCGTCCTCCACTCCCCCGTGAACGGGGAAGGTGCCCTCCATGGAGGTCCCAGCGGGACGCACCCGCGCCGGAGGGGAGAGGGATGCAGAGGTCTCGTCCCGGGGGGACCGCTGGGCCATGACCGCCAGCGCCCTGCGATCGATGGGAGGGCGCCGCGCCGCCAGGACCGCCTCCAGGGTGGCCCGGGTCACAGGGGCTGCCGTGGCGCCGCCGTAGAAGGAGCCCCGGGGGCTGTCCAGCTTCACGAAGACCACCAACTGGGGGTCCTCCGCCGGGAAGAACCCCACGAAGGAGGCGAAGTATTCCCCTGACGCATAGCCGCCGGTGGGGGAGTAGGCCCGACTGGTCCCCGACTTTCCCGCCACCGAGAAGGTGGTGAGGCGGGCTGCGGTACCTGTCCCCTCCTCCACCACATCCACCAGCACCTTGCGGAGTTGGTCGGTGACCTCCTCCGGCACGACCCGGCGGACCGCACGGGGGGGATTCGTCTCGACGACGTCCCCGTTCCGCCCGCGGATCTCACGGATGAGCCGGGGCTCCATCAGCACCCCGCCGTTGGCCAGGGCGCCGTACGCCATGGCCATCTGCACCGGGGTGACGCTGATCTCGTAGCCGATGGAAAGGGAGGCCGCCGACTGCCGGGACCACTGGGAGGGACGGCGCAGCCGCCCGGAGGCCTCGGAGGCGATGGGGAGGCCGGAGGGGGTTCCGAACCCGAAGTCCCGGAGCGATTCGTACTGCTGTCCCGGTGTAAGCCCAACGGCCAGCTTGGCGATGGCCACATTGGAGGACACCCGGAGGGCGTAGCCCAGGTCCACATGACCCACCCGCTTCACGTCGGTGATGGTCCGCCCGTGGATCCTCCAGGAGCCCTGCTCGGTGTCGACGCTGTCCTGGAGGGACGCCACACCGTAGGCCATCATGGAGGCCACGGTGAACGGTTTCAGGGTGGAGCCGGGCTCGTAGGGGGAGTTCAGTGCGGTGAGGCCGGCGGGGCGCCCGTCCCGGACGGAGGCCATGGCCAGGATCTCCCCGGTGCCGGGATCCGTCACCAGGACGTCACCCCCGGAGGCACCGGTGTTCCGGAGGGCCTCGGTGAGGGCCCCCTGGGCGATCTCCTGGAGTTCCACATCCAGGGTCAGGACCACTTCCCCCCCCGCCTGGGGGGGACGAACCTCCCACAGCTCTCCAGGGATGGCACGGCCCCGTGCGTCCCGGGCCTCCACCTCCTGCCCGGGGAGCCCGGCCAGGGTGGACTCGAAGGAACGCTCGATTCCGTCCACACCTTCCCCGTCCACCACCGCCCCCAGCACTCCCGCCATCAGCTCTCCGTGGGGGTGGAAGCGCCGGAGTTCCCGCTGGACGTAGACCCCTCGGGCGCCGGAGAGCGCCTCCCGCACGGAGGGGGGGTAGCGGCCTGGAAGGACCACCCAGCTCCGGCCGGAGCGGAGCACCCGCTGGGCCTCCCCCCTGGAGAGCTCCATGGCCTGGGCCAGGAGTTCGGCCGTGGCGTCCCGATCCTTCACCTCTCCCGGGGCCACGCTCACCCGGAAGGTCTCGTGACTCACCGCCAGGGGCACCCCGTCCCGGTCCAGGATGGACCCCCGGGGAGCCGGCACCTCGCTGGTGCGGCGGTGCTGGCGATCGGCCTCCTCCCGCCAGGCGGCACCCTCCAGCACCTGGAGCTCCACGGCCCGCCCCACCACCACCAGACCGGACAGGAGCCACACCCCCAGCAGGACCCGACGCCGGAGAGGCGAGCGGACCTCGCGAGGAGGAGGGACGGGGGTGACACCCTTCACGGGAGTACTCCTTCCAGGAAGACCATTTCCGAATCATCGGGAACCCGCAGGCCCAGTCTCTCCTGGGCTTCCCGCACCACGTATCCACGGCTCTCCAGGTGCCGGATACGGCGAAGCAGTTCCTCCTTCTCCGCCTCCTGGAGCGTCCGCTCCCTCCGCACCTGGTCCAGCACCGCCAGCGCCTCCCGGGCCCTGCTCTGCCGCCACGCCACCAGGCTGAGGGCAGTGAGCAGGAGGGCCACTGCCAGCGCCACCAGCGTCGTCCCGGTGAGGCGGCTGTTCATGCCGCCCTCTCCCACACCCGGAGCCGGGCGCTCCGGGCCCGGGGATTCCTCTCCACCTCTGCCTCCGAGGGGTAGACGGGGCGGATGGTCAGCGTCCGCCCCAGCGCCTTGCCTCGACACATGCACACCGGCAGGGCCGGCGGGCAGACACACTCCCGGCTCCACTCCCGGAAGCTGTGCTTCACCAGCCGATCCTCCAGCGAGTGATACGCGATGACCACCAGCCGTCCGCCGGGGCGCAGGGCGTCCCGGAGCCGGGGGAGGGCCTCCTCCAGAACCTCCAACTCCCGGTTCACGGCAATGCGCAGCGCCTGGAACACCCGGGCCTTCTCCCGGGCCCAGGGGGCTCGCTTCACCACCGCGGCCAGGGCGTTCACCAGGTCATCGCTCACCTGGAAGGGCCTGTTCCCCCGCCGGCGCACCACCTCCCGGGCCAGCGCCCGTCCCCGTGGTTCCTCGCCATACTCCCGGAAGATCCGGCCCAGCGTCGCCTCGTCCGCCTGATTCAGCAGGTCGGCAGCGGTGGGAAGCTCCCCGTCGTGCTCGCCCCCCAGACGCATGTCCAGCACCACCCCCCGACGCACCGAGAATCCCCGGGCATCCGCGTCGAGCTGATGGGAACTCACCCCCAGATCCAGGAGGGCGCCGGCCAGCGCCGGCCCGGTGATCCCATGGGCCTCGAGCGCCTGGTGGAAGCCGGATCGGAGAAGCCGAGCCCGGGAGGCATGGGGGGCAAGGAATCGCTCCGCTTCCGCGAGGGCTTCCGGATCCCGGTCCACGGCCAGGAGCCGGCAACCGGGGCACCGCTCCAGGAGAGCCCGGGCATGACCTCCGCCCCCGAGGGTCCCGTCGAGGAAGACCCCGTCACCGGACGGGGCGAGGAAGTCCAGGACCTCGTCCAGGAGGACCGGTTCATGGTATCCGCGCTCATCGTCCCCCTCCTGGTCCAGGTCCTCGTGTTCCCCGTGGGGGCGCGGAGTTCCGCCTTCTCGCCCCCCCTTCCTCCGCTGCCCTGCCATCCCCCGCTCCCTAGTGCCCGAGGAGTTCGAACTTGAAGTCCTCGAGTTCCGGATCGTCGGCCCTCAGGTCCTGGCTGCTGTAGACCTGGGGGTTCCAGAGCTCGACCCAGGTGATGTTCCCCACCAGGAGGACCGGCTTCTGGATCTCCAGCGCCGCCCCCGCCTGCAGACGGGCGGGGATCAGGATGCGCCACTGCTTGTCGGGATTCACCTCAACGGCGTTGGCGATGAGGTGGCGGACGTAGGCCTGCTGCTTCGGTCCCTTCTTCCGGAACTCGAGCATCCGCCCCAGCACGTCCTGCCAGGTCTCCTGCGGATACAGGTGCAGGAAATCCTTCTCCGACTTCAGCAGCACGAACGGCGCGGCCCCGTCTCCCTTACGGAAGGCGGGGGGAAGGCTGACCCTCCCTTTCTCGTCGAGGCCGTACTCGTACTGGCCGAAGTATCCGCTCACGTCCGTGGCATGTTGTGGGGAGCGGTGGGGTGTTGTGGGGCTCCGTGGACCAATGATAGGCGAAGGTGGCGGAGCGCGTCAAGAGGAGGGTTTCCGGAGTTCCTGGATGCGACCGCCCTGGTGCAGGAGGCCGCTCCTCCGCATCAGCACTGGATTCCCCGGCCGGCAGGGGTCCGCCGGAGAATTCGTATTTCGGTAAATTTTCGGGTACCGGGGAAGGGTGCCCTCCCGGCCCCCCACTTCGCCCCACCAGCCCCCCTGCAGCGGTCCGGTGGGGGGTGCCGGGAATGGAGGAGCTGAGGCGGGAGGGTATGGGGGAGGGGTCCGAGGTGGACTGGGGCGGCGGAACCGTGGGAGCCCGGAGCGTGGCCGGAGGAGCTGGGAGGGCCCCACCGGCACAGCCGGAGGAGGAGGAGAGGGGAGCCCCTGGAGGCGAAGGCCGGAGCGGGGACCCGGGGGGCCCCGCCCCCGGACGCACCAGCGCCCCGGAGCCTGTTCGGCTC
>CAYQVI010000183.1:0-7789 GCA_964420725.1 uncultured Gemmatimonadaceae bacterium
GGCCGTCCGGGAGGGCGGGGCGGGTGGGGCGCCCGTCCATGGATGGAGGGGCCACCAGGAAGAAGCGGGTCTGGTTGTCGTCCCGGTCCTGGAGGTCCCGGGCCAGGATGGTCAGACCGTAGCGTGCGGCGGCCTTCTCCGGGGCGATGGCCGCCACTCCGGGGCGCCCTCCGTCAGACACCTCCCGGGCGGCCCCGGCGGTATCGTGGGCCGCCACCGCCCGGATCCCAGGGTGGGAGCGAAGGAAGTGAACGCACTGGGCCAGCGCCACGGGGTGGGAGCGGATCTCCTCCAGCCCCTCGAGGGTGGCACCAGGGAGCCCCATGAGCATGTGCCGGATGGGGAGCACCACCTCGCCGATGACCTCGAGCTCCGAGCGGAGGAGGACGTCGTAGGAACCCAGGACGCTGCCCGCCAGGGAGTTCTCCACGGGAAGGAGCCCCAGATGGGCGGCCCCGGACTCCACCGCGCGACCCACATCCATGAAGTCCCGGCAGGGGAGTCCAGTAGCCCGTCCCATCAGGAGGAGGTTGAGGGCCTCCTCGCTGAAGGCCCCGGGCTCTCCCTGGAAGGCCACGGTCCAGCTCTGCTGTTCGTCGAGGGCGTGCTCTCCGTCCCCCATGGGGATCCTCCAGGAAGGGTGCAGGTTACAGGGTGGGCGGGATCTCGACCCCGGACGGGGGGGGTGCTCAAAGGGTCCGCTTCCCCGGGGAGCCCTCTGGGTCGTCGGGAGGGTAGTGGCCCGGTGGGCCCCTGGCCAGATCCGGGTCGCCGCCGGGGGCCGTTGCTCCCCCTCCGGGCCTCGGATATCCTTCGGGTCTAGGGGGGGGGAGGCGGTATCGACTCCCCCCCAGGTCCGGAATCCAGCGGAGTTGCCGTGTCGGAACCTGTCCAGGTGATCCTCAATCCCGCTGCCAGCAGTGGCGCGGGTGGGCGCCTCGCACCCCAGGTGGAAGCCCGCCTCCGGGCCCGACACATCCCCTTCCGGATCCATACCACCGCCGGACCCGGGCACGCCAGGGAACTGGGGATGGAAGCCGCCAGGAATGGGACGGCCCGGATCCTGGTGGTGGGGGGGGACGGAACGGTCCACGAGGTGGTGAACGGTCTCCTGGATGCGGAGGCCGGCGGCCCGGGGCCCGACGTGGCGGTCCTCCCGGTGGGGACCGGGAACGACTTCTACCGGATGGTGGGGGCCCCGAAGACGCTGGACGGCGCCATGGATATGCTCCAGTGGGGGGTGCCCCGGCCCTTCGACGTGGGGCTGGCCACCTGGGAAGGTGGGCGTCGCTGGTACGTGAACCTCCTGGGGGTGGGGGTGGATGTGGAGGTCCTCCTGCGGCGGGCGGGGGTGCGTCGGCTCCGGGGGCTCAGCCAGTACCTGGCCGCACTGCTCCAGGCGGTGATCCGCTTCGAACCGGTCCCACTCCGGGTGATCCTGGACGACGGTGAGGTCCTCGACGGTCCCACCACCCTGGCGGGGATCACGGTGGGGCCATCGGCTGGGGGAGGGTTCCTCCTCAATCCGGGGGCGACCCCGGAGGACGGGCTCCTGGACCTCTGCTTCGTGGATGCCCTGAGCATCCCGCAGATCCTCCGCTACATCCCCCGGGTCATCCGGGGAACCCATGCCAACCTCCCCGTGGTGCGTCTCCGGCGCTTCGGACGTGCCCGCCTTGAGGGTCCGGACGGAGGCCTGTTCCGCTTCGAACTGGATGGGGAGCTGATGGGGGCGCCGGTGGCCTGGGTGGACACCGAGATCCACCCGGCGAGGATCCGGGTCCTGGTGCCAGGGCGGGAGGTCACATGAGAGCCCTACCGTCTCCCCTGCAGCTGCTCGGGTCGCTCATTCTCCTCGCCGTGGCCGCTCCAGCCCAGGGTCGGCAGCTCCCCCCCGACTCCGCCGCGGTGGTGATCCCGCTGGGGGGGGGCGGCGAGAGCCAGGACTCCGGCCCTGGACAGGAGGAGGCGATCACCCCCAGGGGAGCCCTGATCCGCTCCCTGGTGGTTCCCGGCTGGGGGCATGCCACCACCGGTTCCTACACCCGGGCCGGCTTCTATCTCACCGCCCAGGCCGGAAACGTCTGGATGCTGGCCAAGACCTCTGGGCATCTGTCCTGGGCGAACCGGGTCCTCACCGCCAGGGAGGCGGAGACCCGAGCCCTCCTGCTGGACCAGGGGGTGCCGGCGGACTCGATCCCCATCCGGCTACGGTCGGATCCCGGGGTGGAGCAGGCCCGGAACCTGGTGGAGGCCCGGCGCTCCCAGCGGGAGGACTGGATCGCCCTGGCCCTCTTCTTCATCCTGATCGGGGGGGTGGACGCCTTCGTCTCTGCCCACCTCCAGGACTTTCCCGAGCCGCTGACGGTGGAACCGGTGGGAAGCCCCGGGGGCGGGTTGGGGCTGGAGGTGGGGGTGCGGATCCCCTGGAGGGGGCCCGGGGGCGGCTAGGGTGCGTCCGCCGGGCGGGGAGGCCACCCCGCTTCCGTCAGTCCTTCCAGACTCGCAGGGAGGGGGGGGCGCCGGGGGCCAGGATGGCGTAGCTGTTGTGGTTCAGCCAATCCCCGGAGTTGAGGTAGTACCGCCCCGGCTCCGCCTCCACCAGCTCGGGGAAGTGACTGTGCCCCAGGGTCACCAGGTCCAGGCTGGGATCCCCGGCCAGCGCGTCCAGGGCCCAACTCCGCAACGCTGCGGGACGCCCGTCCTCTGCGCTCCGTGGCGGGTGGCGACCCTCCGTCCGGGAGACGATCCGGGCCAGGCCGGCCCCGATGTCCGGATGGATCCACCGGAAGGCCCATTGGGTGGCCCGTCCCCGGAGGACGAGCCGGAGAAGGCGATACCCCAGATCCCCCCGGCCCAGGCCGTCTCCGTGGGCGAGGAGGGTCCGGTGCCCGGAGAGCTCCAGGACCACCGGATCCTGGTGGAACTCAACCCCCACCTCCTCCCGTAGGTAGCTTCCTCCCCACCAGTCGTGGTTCCCTCCCATCAATGTGACGGGGATCCCCGCATCCACGATCCGGGCGAGGCTCCCGAGAACTCGCGTGTGTCCCCGGGGTATGGAGTGACGGTATTCGAACCAGAAGTCGAAGAGGTCCCCGTTGATGACGATCTGCGACGCGTTGAGCGCAGCGTGATCCAGCCAGCGGAGGAACCGTGCTTCTCTCTCATGTCCCCCGGGTCCCAGGTGGACATCACTCGCGAGATAGGTGGGAGCGTTCGCCATGGGTGGCAAAGCTAGACCGGCCCGACAGGAGAGGACAGAGGAGCCCGGCGCATCGCTCTTCCGGTGGTCCCTGGCCCCGATTCTCCTGCTCCTGGCGGCCTGCGGCCCTCCGGGTCCGCCCCCGGGGCCCGCTCAGCCCCCCATCGATCCGGCGCAGGAGGCTCTGGGGACCGAGCGGGCCACCCGTCTGGAGGGTCCGGTCCGGGTGGTCTTCGAGTGGAGCCTTGACGAACCGGGGCTCC
Source organism: uncultured Gemmatimonadaceae bacterium (assembly GCA_964420725.1). GTDB lineage: Bacteria > Gemmatimonadota > Gemmatimonadetes > Longimicrobiales > Gaopeijiaceae > CAYQVI01. The sequence goes on from CAYQVI010000183.1 coordinate 3,466, forward strand.
GGGCCAGCGGTCGTGGGGTGGCCCGGATGGAGCCGCCGGATCGGGCTCGCCTGGACCTCTTCTCGGGAAATGGCGAAACCGTGCTCCGGGCGGCCATGGTGGGGGATGAACTCCGGCTTCCCCCGGGGGCGTCGGCGACGCTGGTGCCGCCGCCGGCCCTCTTCTGGTCGGCGCTGGGGGTCTTCCGTCCCGGGCAGGGGTCCTTCCTCAAGGGTGGCGGAAGGGAGGGTCAGGACGGGGTTCGTCTGGAGTACCTCCTCTCCGGGGAGCGGGAGCTCCGGTACCACCTGAAGGAGCGGAATGTGGAGCAGGTGGAGCTCCTCAGGGGTGGTCAGACCTTCGAGCGGCTTACACTTTCCGGTTCACGGAACGCACGGTTCCCCGTCGAGACGGTCTACCGGCACCTCGGGGACTTCCGGGAACTCACCTTCAAGCTGCAGACGGTGGATGATGTCGATGCGTTTCCTCCGGACATCTGGGAACCCGGTCGCTGACCGCCCCTCCCTCCCCGGCCGGGGAGGGCGTTGGGGAGGCGGTGTCATCCTGGGGCTCCTGCTCCTCTCCTCCTCGGGGTGTCTGTACACCTTCCAGGCTGGCACCGGGTTTCCGTCCCACATCCGGACGCTGGCGGTGATCCCCTTCGAGAACGAGACCACCCGCTTCGAGCTCACCCAGGAACTCCACCAGGTCCTTCTGGAGGAGCTGCCCAGGGCGCTGGGGATCCGACCCTCCTCCCAGGAGGTGGCAGACGCGGTGGTCCGGGGCTCCATCACCAGCTACAACAGCAGCGCCCCCCTCTACAGCCCGGGGGTGGGAGGTGGCGGAGCCCAGGTGGAGCTCCGGCAGGTCACCGTCAACGTCTTCGTCGAGATCATCGATCGGGTGGACAACGTGATCCTCTGGGATAGTCGGTCGGTTTCGGGGCGCGGAGATTTCCTCGAATCGGAGGTGGAGGACATCGGCCGGGCAAAGGCCATCGAGGAGTTGGTGCAGCAGATCGTGGACGGGGCCCAGTCAAACTGGTAGTTTCCCGCCCGACCTGAACCGGACGAGCCATGACCGAACTCCGCCTGGGGACCCGCGGGTCCCTTCTGGCCATGACCCAGAGCCAGACCGTTGCCGACGCCCTCTCCCGGGCCTCCGGACGCCCCGTGCGCCTGGTGACCATCCAGACCACGGGCGATGTCCGGCTGGATCGCCCCCTCTCCCAGCTCGGTGCCAAGGGACTCTTCACCCGGGAACTGGATGAGGCCCTCCTGGAGAACCGGGTGGACCTGGCGGTGCATTCCCTGAAGGATCTCCCTACGGCAGACACGGAGGGGCTGGCCGTGTCCACCATCCCCGTGCGGGAGGATCCCCGGGACGTCCTGATCGGACCCGAGGGGGCCGAGGGGATCTCCCTCACGGGCCTCCCCCCGGGGGCCACGGTGGGGACCAGTTCCCTGAGGCGCCGCGCCCTGATCCTGGCCTTCCGCCCCGACCTCACGGTGGAGAATCTCCGGGGGAACCTGGATACCCGGATCCGGAAGGTGGACGAGGGAGTGGTGGATGCCATCGTGGTGGCCGGGGCCGGGGTTCGCAGGCTGGGGCTGAGCCGCAGGATCGGGGACTGGGTGGAGGGAGGAGCCTGGCTCCCCGCCCCCGCCCAGGGGGCACTGGGGATCGTGATCCGTGCGGACGACGAAGGGACCCGTGAGGCGCTCCACCCCCTCCACCACGAGGACACCGCCCGTGCGGTGAGGGCGGAGCGGGCCATGCTGCACACGGTGGAAGGGGGGTGTCAGGTCCCGGTGGGTGCTCTGGCCATCCCCTTCGGTCCCCGCATCCGCCTCCGGGGTGTGGTGGCATCCCCAGACGGCCGGCAGGTGGTTCTGGCCGATGGCACGGGAGAGGCGGAGGATCCCGAAGCGCTGGGTCGCCGGGTGGGAGAAGAGCTCCTGGCCCGGGGAGCCGGCGTCATCCTGGAGCAGCTCCGGAACGGCGCGGGTGGCGTATCCCCCCTGGGAGCGTGATCCAGCCCCTGGACCCGGGGAGGAAGATCCTCCATCGCGAGGCCCTTCTCGCCCGGTATGCCCGCCCCCGCACGGGTCGCCTGGTGTTCACCAACGGGGTGTTCGACCTCCTCCATCGGGGTCATGTCTCGTATCTGGTGGAGGCCCGGCGGCTGGGGGACCTCCTGGTGGTGGGGGTCAACACCGATGCCTCCGTCCGCCGCCTCTCAAAGGGTCCGGAACGACCCCTGGTGACCGCCCACGACCGGGGGTGGCTCCTGGCCGCGCTGGAGTGCGTGGACGCGGTCACCTTCTTCGATGAGGACACCCCCGGCGACCTCATCGCCACCCTCCTTCCCGACGTGCTGGTGAAGGGGGGGGACTACACCGAGGAACAGGTGGCGGGGGGAGAGGAGGTGCGACGGGCCGGGGGGGTCGTCCGGATCCTCCCCTTCGTGGACGGCTACTCCACCACCGATCTGGTCCGCCGGATCCGCAGCTTCGTCGATTGACCCCTCCTTCCGACTCCGGAACAACCGATTCCATGACCATGACCCGAAGGGATGGACGCCGCCCCGACCAGCTTCGTCCGCTGGGGCTGGAGCCCGGACCCGCCCCGTACGCAGAGGGCTCCTGTCTTGTGTCCACCGGCAACACCCGGATCCTCTGCACGGCCTCGGTGGAGGAGACCCTGCCGGCGTGGCGCCTGAAGTCCGGGGCCGGATGGGTCACCGCCGAGTACGCGATGCTTCCCCGGGCCACCCACACCCGTTCGGCCCGGGAACGGAGCGGCCCGAAGGGGAGAACCCAGGAGATCCAGCGCCTCATCGGTCGGGCCCTTCGCTCCGTATGCGACCTCTCCGCGCTGGGCCCCCGTCAGATCACCGTGGACTGCGATGTCCTGCAGGCGGACGGGGGGACCCGGACCGCCTCCATCACCGGCGCGTGGGTGGCGCTGAGCCTGGCGTCCCGACACCTGGTGCAGGAGGGGATCATCCCCGCCTCCTTCATCCGGGAGGGGGTGGCCGCCGTGAGCGTGGGGCTGGTGGATGGGGTCCCCTGCCTGGACCTGGACTACTCCGAGGATGTCCGGGCCCAGGTGGACATGAATGTGGTGGCCACCGCCAGTGGGGGGCTGGTGGAGGTGCAGGGGACCGCCGAAGGCGATCCCTTCCGCCGGGAGGAGATGGATCGGCTGATGGACCTGGCCCTGGCTGGAATCAATGAACTGGGAAGGGCGCAGGCCCGCCTGCTGGAGGGATGACGGTGCGTCTCCTCGTGGCCACCCGGAGCCGGCACAAGTTGGCGGAGATCCGTCGAATCCTGGGGGATGTGCCCGACCTGGAGCTACTGGATCCCCTCCAGGTGGGGCTTCCGGAACTCCCCGAGGAGGAGGGGATCGAGGTCTTCGACACCTTCGAAGGCAACGCCACCGCCAAGGCCCGCTGGTTCCGGGAACGCTCGGGGATGTCGGTCCTGGCCGACGACTCCGGACTGGTGGTGGACGCCCTGGGCGGGGAGCCCGGCGTCCGGTCGAAACGGTTTGCCCCCGAGCGAAGGCCCGGAGAGGGGGTGGACCAGGCAAACATCCGGTATCTGCTGGAGCGGATGGAGAAGGTGGAGGAGCAGGCACGGAGAGCCCGCTTCGTCTGCGTAGCGGTGTTGGATCCCGGCCCCGAATCCGGAGGGGCTCCGATGGTCGTCCGGGGCGAGGCCGAGGGGTTGATCCTGAAGGAGGCGGTGGGGGAGGGGGGGTTCGGATACGATCCCCTCTTCCTTGATCCGGAGCTCGGGCGGGCTTTCGCCCAACTCTCCGAGGAGGAGAAGGATGCCCGGAGTCACCGGGGCAGGGCGTTCAGGGAGTTGGCCTGGAGGATGCAGTCATGACGAAGCCCCAGTGGAACCCACTGGAGATCGGACCGGGACCGGATGGCACCACCCTGAGGATCTCCTGGGAGGACGGAGAGGTATCCGACTATCAGCCGCGCCTCCTCCGGCTCCTCTGTCCCTGCGCAGGGTGTGTGGACGAGAGGAGCGGTCGACGGATGCTCACGCCAGGGATGATTGCACCAGACGTGGTGCCGGAGGCCATCCACCCTGTGGGACGCTACGCCCTCCAGTTCATCTGGTCGGATGGGCACAGGACGGGGATCTACCCATTCGAGTATCTCCGGCGGATCGCCGATGGTGAAGCCGACTGAGGGGAGGGGTGGCGTCCTGCGGCAGGATTCACGAGGATTTGTGGCAGGGTAGGACCGGGGGAGTTCGACTCCCCCACACGGGGTGTGGCGCAGTCCGGTAGCGTGCCTGCTTTGGGAGCAGGAGGTCCCGGG
>CAYQVI010000184.1:0-7758 GCA_964420725.1 uncultured Gemmatimonadaceae bacterium
TGTGGACCACGCTGGAGCTCCGGAGCGAGACGTTGCCCAGGGGGGGATACCTGGTGCGGGCCTCCCAGCCCATGGCCGGGCTGGCCTTCGCCCTGCTGGAGCCGGAGGACATCGATTCCTTCGCCAGCGAGGGACGGTACGATGCGGAGATGCGGGTGGGGGACGTGCTTCCGGTCCACCGGCTTCGGGAATTGCCCCCGGTGCCCAGCATGTTGATGTCGCGGTAGGGATGGGGAGAAGCCGCCCCCCCCGGGCAGGGGGGGGCGGCGCAGGACGAGGCGGCGGTCCACGGAAAGGCTGACGGGCGTCAACCACGGAGCAGAGGGCAGCCTGTCACCCAGGGCTCGGCGGGAACGATCTCGTCTTGCTAGTCTCCTCAAGAGACAGCACCCGGCCTGTCTGACGACCGGCCGGCCCGGTCCTCCCGGGGTCATCGGCGCGGGCCGCTGGCGTCTCCTCCTGCCGGTGCGGCGGCCCCGGTGCCGGCCTCCAGTGTCCTCACAACTCGGAATCCGGTCGACGAGCTTCCTCCAGTACCCCACGGGCCACGGGTGTTGTAGGGCCGCCGCGCCGCGGCTCGCAACTGGTACGGTTCGGACCTCCATCCCCCACTACGGTAGACCCACACTGTGCAGACGCCGTCCTCCCAGTACGGAGAGCCTTCGCGCACGGGACTGCCATCCGTTGGGCGGTTGTCATTGGCGGGCGTGTAGCAGTCGGACGTCAACTCCCTGGCGTTGCCCAGCATGTCGTGAAGCTCGAAGGCGTTCGCAGGGAAGGAACCCACCGGCGACGAGGCCCGCCCATTCCACCTGCCTCCACACCCAATGCAGGTCGCCCGCCCCTCCCCGATCTCGTCTCCCCAGTCGCGACTCGTGCTGGATCCGGCGCGGGCCGCGTACTCCCACTCCGACTCACTGGGTAGGCGGTAGGCACGACCCGTTTCCTGACTCAGCCACGCCAGATACTGCTCTGCGTCATGTCGGCCGACGTTGATGACGGGACGATCTCCCTTGCCGTGGCCTTCCGAATCCGGGTTGCGCTCGCACCCGCCCGCGTCGCGACACTGCTCCCATTCGCGAAAGGTGACCTCGAACTTCCCGATGGCCAGGGGATAGTCGATTTCAATCTCGATCTGCGGGCGTTCGTTGTCGAGAAGGTGATGCCACCGTTCCGCGACCTCGTTCAGCCCTTCGCCTTCGGGGCTTCCCATGACGAAACGGCCCGGAGGAACGACGACCATCCGGGGGCAACGGGCACAGTCACGGAACTCGGCCAACGGCTCCAGTTCCGCATCAGGTGGAGGACGCGTCCAGGCGTCATCCCCGTCGTCGCCCGACCCTCCGTCGTCCGGGGCCGGCTGTCGCGCCATAGCCGTCTGAGGTGCCCTCTCCTGGACGCTACCCACGAGCGAGTAGAGGGAGAGCAAAGTCTCGCCGGTGTCACGGTCCAGTCGGAGTGTCAGGAAGCTGGTGGGAGAGGGAAACCCTACCACGGCCGCGGGCACATCCACCGAGAACTTGAAGACGCCGTCAGGCCCGAACACATCCACAGACGAGGGGTTGGTCCCATCCTCCGTACGCGTTACCCAGACTCCGTCATCCGGCCCAACCGAAAGCGCAAGGACGGCCGGCGCCTCCTCCTCGTGGCCGACGGCGCGAACTACCTGAGCTGGAGTAACGTTGCACGTTCGCAGTAGAGAGCGGTACGGAGTCGGTCCGAACTCGACAGCCTCCTCCGCCATCTCCCGGGTCACCGAGATCGGGGGCAGTGACCGCCGGATGCTGCCCACCTGAGTGGTGCCCTCGAAGACGTCGATCTGGTAGCCGGGAGACCTGTGCACAAAAGTACGGCTCCCGCGACTCGCCCAGGTCAGGCTCGGCGCGAAGATCGTCGGCGCCGGACGCGTCATGCACGGGAGCTCCATGATCTCCATGGGCAGGTGCAGCTCGTAGAAGACTGAGCGATCTTCTCCGCGGTATATGGCGAGCTGCTGGTCCATCCCCATTCCGTCGTCGCCCCCGGAGTTGGTCACCGTTACCAGCCGGTCAGATTCTGCCACGAAGCCCGGCCCCCAGTACGGCACCGTGGTGCTCTCCTCGGCAAGAAACTCCCCGTCGGCCGACCACTCACTGATCACCCCGCGCCCGGTGTCCCAGACCCGGAGGACCCCGTCCGTGCCGAAGTACAGAGCGGAGGGCGATCCGAATTCGCCCGGACCGTCGCCCGACCGCCCGAAGACGCCGCTGAAGGCACCGGACCCGTCGAAGACGACGACGCGATCGCTGAATCGGTCAGCCACGTAGATGCGGCCACTCCCTGGGTCGGTGGCCACGCCCCACGGGGTCGTAGGGAGGATCTCGTCCGGTGGCATCAGGTCCGCCACATGCGTCGGGACCACCAACTCTTGTTCCTCCGGCAAAACCACATCGACGATGCGGATCCCCGCAGAATCGCGAACCGAGACCAGGGAGCGGCCCTCCCTTCCATCGCACGCCCCGAGGACTAGCAGTGAGGCCGCAGTGAGTCCCGCCGGCATCCAGCGCCCAGCGCGAATGCTACCTCGCTCCTTCTCTGGCGTAGCCATGGTTGCCGCGCCCCGCGGTCGCTTCTGACCGCCGCCCCTCCAGCACAAGGAGTCCCATCCAGGCGAGCCCCGCCAGGAAGAGGACCAGGAATCCGAACACCGTGGAGGACAGCGCCAACCGGAGCCCTCCCCAGATCAGCGGCCGGGAGGCATCCCCGGCCAACGCCACCGCCTGGGCCATCACCCCCACCCCCACCAGGCTCCCGATCAGACCCATGAGGGCCGTCAGCCCTCCCCAGGCCAGGACCGCGTGGATCCGGAATCCGCCGCCGGGGGCTGGATCCCCATGCCTCGGGAGCCCCCGGAGAGCCCAGATCACCTGCCCGAACATGCAGAGGGTCAGGAGGAGGAGGGGGTAGGCGCTGACGCCCATTTCTTCGAAGAAGCGGATCATCGGACTCTCCCGTTCGGGGTTGAGGTTTGCTCTGCTTCGGGCCGAATGGCCGGCGAGGGTGCGGACAGGGCTGTCCCTGACGCGGGCCAGGATCACGACGCGTCCCCTCCCCAGTCGAGGAGGTGTTGGATGGAGTCCCTGGCCCGCCGTGCGCCGGTCACCCGTGGGATCACGAGGGCGAGGTGGATTCCTGCGAAGAGGGTGAGGGCCAGCGCCGCGCCGGTCAGGACCACGAGGACGTAGAGGGTGGAGACCATGGCTGCCGTCCCCCCTCCATCCGGCATCCGCCCCAGCAGGTGATGCAACTCCAGCGCTGCGGCCAGGAGCGTCCCGCTCCAGAGAAGGAGGAGCTGGCCCAGGTGGAGCCGGAGGGAAAACCTCCAGCGGACGACATCCGACCCCTCCGCCAGCCATCCCTGTCGGGCCAGCCCCAGAGCTCCCAGCACCACCAGAAGTGCAGGCCCCGCCACAAGGAGGGCGCTGATCCACCCGCCCGCCACACCCCCCTGAGGACCCAACAGAAAGGCGGGAAGGAGGGCCATGGCGAAGAGGAGGAAGAACGCCATCACTCCGGAGGGGTGGATCCTGGATCCCGGGGCGACCCTCCCGGACCCCAGAAGGAGGTCCAGGCGCGCTCCGAGCCGGCCACCCAGGGAGCCATGGAGGGCCTCGAGCTCCCGGATTCCCTCATCCGAGGGCTCCATGAGGCGGGCGGCCCGCTGCCGCGCCGCCTCCGGATCCATCCCCCCGGACACCAGGTGGTCCACCAGATCGTGCAGGTCTGCAGCCATCTCACGGGCCAGCTCCAGGCGTCGCCGGGCAGGGATTACCCGGGAGCGACCCACCCGCTCCAGAGCTCCGGTGCCCGGGGGCTCCTCCGGGATAGTCGGTCCGCTCGCTGCCAGCTCCCCGTCACGCACGTCCAGGCTCCGGTCCCCGGAGGAAGTGGAGGACGTCCCGCAGGAGTGCCTCCAGCCGGTCCGTCTCCCCCGCCAGGTGGGCCTTCCCCCGGGGTGTGAGGAGGTATTCCTTCCGGCGTCGCCCTGCGGAGTCGTCCCACCGTCCCTCGATGAACCCCTCCTGTTCCAGGCGGTGGAGGATCGGATAGAGGGTGCCATGCTGGAGGACGAAGGCCCCCCGACTGGTCTCTTCGATGGAGAGAGCGATCTCGTACCCGTGGGCGGGACCCTCCCGGAGCCGGGCCAGGAGGAGAAGCTCGTTGAGCTCTTTGGTGAGGTTGGGAGAATGCATGGTCCGCCGGCGGTGGGGCGGGAGCGAGGCCCCGGGACAGGGGGAGGCCGATATGTCGACCCTCAATATAAAGAGAGTCTATATGTGAGGTTGAATGGGTGTCAAGTCTTCAGGGGGTCATCCGGTGGCGCCAGGGCTCACCCTTCCCGCGTACTCGTCGCGGATTCGGCCCGGCGAGCATCCTGGATCGTGGTGATGAAGACGGTGTCGATCTCGTCAGCGTATTCGTAGACGAGGAGCATCCACCGCCAGGGGCCCAGAAGGAATCGGGAGCCTGTCCAGCGGCCGTGAAGAGGGGATCCCATCAGAGGAAATCGACCCAGCGGGCGCAGCCGTTCCCTCACACGCTCCCCGGTGTCCTCCGGCAGGGAGTGCTCGTCGACGAGTTCGGACAGGTCCCGTGCCGCCGTTTCCGTGACGAGCACCACCGCCATGCCTACAGCTCCGTAAGTGGCATGGTCCGACCCTCGCGGGCATCGGCGCGGCCCTGCTGGTGGCGCTCGAACGCCCCGGGGATGGCGTCGAGGATCTGGGTGATGGTCTCCGCGTCGGGATCCGCCTGGTCGATCGCGCTGGAAAGGAGCGCGCGAGCCAGCGTCCCCGCCTGGATGTGGGTGCGGGCGGCAAGGGCCTCGAGCCGGGCCGTGTACTCCTCGTCGAGCTGGATGTTGTAGCGCTTGGCCATGGGTTTCACCGAGTCGGGTCCGTGGGGTTTACACCACGTAACATCCCGGAAATCCTGGACCCGTGTCAAGGCAGGCCTCTTCAGACCACGACGGCGCCAGCCTCCCCCCGCTGGCGATTCCCCCGCCCCCGGCCCACACTGCAAGAAGAGGATCGGGAGGTGGAGACAGGACCGGACCCCCTTCCGCCGTGCCCCCTGACCATGGACACCCCATGCAGATCCGCGCCGGCACCAGCGGCTTCTCCTACAAGGAGTGGAAGGGCTCGTTCTATCCGGAGGGGCTCCCCGACGGGCAGATGCTGAGCTACTACGCCACCCAGTTCGACGCCGTGGAGATCAACAACACCTTCTACCGGATGCCCTCGGTCTCCATGCTGGAGAAGTGGTCCGACGAGACCCCGGAGGGCTTCCGCTTCGTGCTGAAGGCGTCCCGCCAGATCACCCACCGGAAGAAGCTGAAGGACGTGGGGGGCGAGGTGGAGTACCTGGCCGGGGTGGCCCGGACGCTGGGTCCCCGGCTGGGTCCCATCCTCTTCCAGCTCCCCCCCTTCCTGAAGCTGGATCTCGCGCTCCTGGACGACTTCCTGGCGGTGCTCCCCGACGGGCTCCTGGCGGCGCTGGAGGTGCGTTCCGGGTCGTGGCTTGTGGACGAGGTCTACACCCGGCTCAGCGACCGGGGGGTGGCGCTGGTGACCTCCGACACCACCGAGGAGAAGAGCCCGGATGCGGTGGTGGTGCCCTCCACGTCGTGGGGGTACGCCCGGCTCCGGCGCACCGAGTACACCGATGAAGCGCTGGATGCGTGGGTGGAGCGGTTCCGGGAGGCCGGGTGGAGCGAGCTGAACATCTTCTTCAAGCACGAGGATGAGGGGACCGGCCCGGAGTTGGCCCGGCGCTTCCTGGCCCGGGCCGGGGTAGGGAAGGGGACGACTCTCAGCCACAACAATCCGGAGGACGTCTCATGAGCCCCCGCGCAGAGCCCTGCCCGGTGACCATCCCGAACCCCGGCGGAGAGGATCTTCCCGGGATCCTCATCTCCCCCGACGATTCCCGGGCCCTCCTGGTCCTGGCCCACGGAGCCGGGGCGGGGATGGAGCACGCCTTCATGGAGGCGATGGCGGGGGAACTGGCCGCCGAGGGGGTGGCCACCCTCCGGTTCAGCTTCCCCTACATGGCCCGGGGGCGGAAGGCCCCGGACCGGCAGCCGGTGCTGTTGGCCGCAGTGGAGGCGGCCGTCCAGGAGGGGGCCCGCATGGCCGGGGGGCGGCCCCTCTTCGCCGGAGGGAAGTCCATGGGGGGGCGCATGACCTCCCTGGCGGCGGCGGGGGGGCGGTTGGACGAGTGCGGGCTCAGGGGGCTGGTCTTCTTCGGGTTTCCCCTTCATGCCGCCGGACGTCCCTCCACCCAGCGGGGGGACCACCTGGCCGAGGTGGGGCTCCCCCTCCTGTTCCTCCAGGGGGACCGGGACACCCTGGCGGACCTGGATCTCCTCCGGCCGGTGGTGGCCGAACTGGGCTCCCGGGCGATCCTCCACGTGGAGGAGGGGGCGGACCACGGCTTCCACGTGCTGAAGCGGAGTGGGCGGACCGACGACGAGGTTCTCGGCTCCCTGGCCGGGACGGCGGCCCGGTGGATGGTGGCCCGGGGGGCGTCGGAGACGCAGGGGTGAGTACACGAAAAATCTCTCTCAGCGATGAGGCCTACGAGCGCCTCCGGACGGCCCGCAGGGGGCCAGCAGAGTCCTTCAGTGATGTGGTCATGCGGGCAGTGTGGCCGGACGATGACCTCTCCGGGGGCACCCTCCTTGCGCTCCTCCGTGGGGGTGGGAGGCTCTACCAGACGGATGAGCTGCACGCCCTCGACATGATCAAGGCATCCGATGCCCCTCCTTCGGACAAGCTGGGAAAGCTCCGGAAACCACCTTCGCGGGAAATCATGAAGGAGGCACTGGGCGAGTTCGAGCCCGGCTTCCAGATCACCCGGGAACAGCCCGAGGGGCAGGAGAGGAGCGATTCAAGGGACTGAGGGAGCCGATGGACCTCACCCCCCTCCCTTCGCCCCCTTCTCCGGCCCGCCCCCCTGCACCCACTCCCCCAGCCGCTCCAGCACCGCCCCCAGCTCCGGCCTGGCCGTCATCACCGGAAGCAGGGGATCCGATCCCAGCGCCTCCATCCGCCCCGGTCCGTTCACGATGGTGAAGGTGCGGATGTCCAGATCGTCGGTGACCTCGTCCCAGTGGAGGGGCATGCTCACCGCCGCCTCCGGCACCGGACGGGGGGAGAAGGGGGCCACCAGCAGCTTCCCCCACCCGTTCTGCAGGAAGTCCACGTAGACCTTCCCCTCCCGGGAGCGCACCTGCCGGGTGATGGTGGCGATCTCCGGGAGCTCCTTCACCACCACCGTGGCCAGGAGCTGTCCCAGGATCTTCGACTGCTCGTAGTCCAGCATCCCCCCCAGGGGGAGGAGGACGTGGAGCCCCGATGAGCCGCTGGTCTTGATGAAGGATGGAAGCCCGATGGCCTGGCAGATCTCCCGGATCCGCCGTGCCACCCGGACCACGTGGAGGAAGGGGGCCTCCTTGGGGTCCAGGTCCAGGATGCACCAGTCCGGGCGCTCCAGCGCTGTGACCCGGCTGGACCAGACGTGGAGGAGCAGCGCCGCCGAGTTCAGCACGTAGAGCAGCCCCGCTTCATCGTCCACCACGAAGTAGTCCAGGTCCCGCTCCGAGCCGTCGCTGTAGACGGTTTCCGTGCGGATCCAGTCGGGGGCCCAGTCCGGGGCGTTCTTCTGGTAGAAGGAGTTCCCGTCGATGCCGTCGGGATACCGGGTGAGGACCAGGCA
>CAYQVI010000185.1:0-7316 GCA_964420725.1 uncultured Gemmatimonadaceae bacterium
GGAGGTTCTCGGTGAGGGTGGCCTCGTAGGGGGGGATGTACCCCTCGAAGGCCAGCGCCCCCCCGCTGGTGGGCATGTGGGTGGTGTGGATGTTGTCCTTCAGCGCCACCGGGATCCCGTGGAGAGGCCCACGGACCCGCCCCTCGGCCCGCTCCCGGTCCAACCGGTCGGCCTCCGCCAGCGCGTCGGGGTTCACCGCGATCACCGCATTCACCCGCTCCTCGTACAGCGCGATCCGCACCAGGTGCGCCTCCACCAGCTGCCGGGCCGTGGTCCGCCCGTCTTCCATGGCCTGCTGCATCTCCTGGATGGAGGCCTCGCTGACGTCGAAGGGCTCGGAGGGGGGCGGGGTTGTGCCGGAGCAGGCGGCCAGACCGCCGCTGAGGAACGCGAGGAGGATCGCCAGACCCCGCCACCAGCCCCTGTCGAGGGCCCGGGAGAGGGATTGGGAACGGGCTCGGAAGCCAGGGAACTGGGCGCTGGAGGCAGAAGAACAAGACATGGGGGAGGCTCCCGGAGCAGGCCTGTGCCGGCCAACCCGCCGGCGGAGCACCCAAGATGGGGGGGGGGCCGGCTGCGGGCCAGAGAACCTCACTCCGCCGGGCACCGCTCCGCCCAGAGGCGGTTATGCTTGGACACTCCACCCCGTTCCCTCAGCGCGGCCGGATTCATGAGCGGATACACGATCCATCCGGACACTCCAGACATCGCCGCCGTGCGCGGCGCCTTTGAGGCGCTCGAGGCCGCCGACGAGCGCCGCTGGGGCACGATGACGGCGCCCCAGATGGCCGAGCACATCGCCCGCTTCAACGAGATCTACCTCGGCCGCATCCGCGTGGGTGGCATCACGGGCTTCCTGGCGAGACTCGTCGGCAAGCTGTTCATCCGGCGCTTCCTTGCGGCCTCGCCGTACAAGATGAAGCGGGGGATGGGGACGCTCCCCTCGATCCGGATCGAGGAGCCGGTGGACGGGGCTGCCCTCGAGGATGCCCGGGCGCGGGTGCTCTCGACCTTTGCCGAGATCGAGGCGAAGACCGGCGAGTGGGATCACCCGCTGTACGGGAGGATCCCCGCCGAGGTCGGGCGCGCTCTGGCCCGGCACCATGCCGCACACCATCTGCGGCAGTTCGGGCGGCTGTAGCGGGGGAAACCCCGAGGCCCGGTCACCCCCAGTCCACGTCCTGGACCTCCCGCCACGGAATCACCTGGACCCCCGAGCGCGTCTGCCCCGCCTCCCCGCCGTAGACCAGGCGAGCCTCCACCGACCGCTCCGGGGCTCCCTGGGCCAGCCGGTCCGGAAACTCCGCCAGGGAGGTGAACCAGTCGGATGCCACGGTGGCCCCCGACTTCACCTCGACCGCAATCACCCGCCTGGCCGCCTCCACGATGAGGTCCACCTCCACTCCCCTCGTCTCACGGAGGTGGAACAGGTCTGCCGACGCCCTCCGATGCACCCGGGCCTTCAGGACCTCGCTGGCAACCCAGCTCTCGAAGAGCGCCCCCCGCAGCGGGTGGGTCCGTAGCTGATCCGGATCCCGGATCCCCAGGAGGTGACACGCCAGCCCTGAGTCCACCATGTGCATCTTGGGGGCCTTGACGATCCGCTTCCGCACGTTCCGGAGCCACGGGGGGAGCGGGAAGACGATGAAGCTGGTCTCCAGCACCGAGAGCCAACTCCGGATGGTGGGGTGGGTCACCCCGGCGTCCGCGCCCAGGGTGGAGAGGTTGAGCTCCTGCGCCGTCCGGCCGGCCATGAGGCGGAGGGCGCGGGTGAAGGCATCCAGGTCGGTCACCCGGAGCACCTGCCGCACGTCCCGCTGCACGTAGGTGGCGGTGTAGTCGGCGAGCCAGTGGGCTGCGTCGAGGCCCCGATCATGGATCCGGGGATAGCCCCCCGCCCACACCGTCGCCCAGAGATCCCGGGGCGGGTCCGGGAAGCGGCCCAACTCGTCGACACTGAGGGGAAGGAGGTTCAGGAGGGCCACCCGTCCTGCCAGCGACTGGCCGATGGCCTCGGAGAGACCGAAATGCTGCGATCCCGTCAGGATGAACCGTCCGGGATCGGGACGCTCGTCCACCACCTCCTGGAGGTAGGAGAAGAGGGCCGGGACCTGCTGCACCTCGTCGAAGACGGCCGGTCCCGGATACTGGGCCAGGAATCCCCGGGGGTCCTCCTGGGCAAAGGAACGGGTATCCAGGGGCTCGAGGCTCACGTAGGTGTGGTCCGGGAAGCACGCCCGGCACAGCGTGGTCTTCCCCGACTGGCGCGGGCCGGTAACGGCGACCACGGGCATCGACCGGGCCGCCGCCTGCAGAGCGGGTGTCAGGGTTCGACGGATCATGCACGGATCGTAAATTATACTATCAATCCGTGCAAGAACCGCTGTAGCGACACCCTGGGAACCCACCCTTGTGGAAGAACGTACGCGTACGTAGTATTTCCAGCGTACCGTACGTTCCCCTGAAGGTCGGATCCTATGGCCCGCGTCCTTTCCCCCACACTCCTCCGCGCCAACCTGTACCGCCTCCTGGACGAGGTCCTGGAGACCGGTGTGCCCATCGAGATCGACCGGGATGGTCGGAGGCTGCGCATCGTGCCGGTGGAGCCTGTGGGTCGATTCCCCGCCCTCTCCCCGGATCCCGACTACCTTCTCGGGGATCCCCAGGACATCGTCCACCTGGATTGGTCCGGCGAATGGCGTCCGTGATCTACCTCGACACCCATGTGGTGGCATGGCTCCACGCGTCCGCCATGGACCACCTGTCCCCGGTGGCCCGGCGGAAGCTGGAAGAGGCCGACGAGATCCGGATCTCCCCCATGGTGCGCCTCGAACTCCAGTATCTCTACCAAATCGGACGAGTGACCCGCCCCGCCGGGCCGGTGGTGGACGCGCTCCAGGCCTCGATGGGCCTCCAGCTCTGCGACATCCCCTTTCCGGTGGTGGCCCGGGCGGCCGAAGGGGAGACCTGGACCCGGGATCCCTTCGATCGGATCATCGTGGCCCAGGCATCCCTGGCCCGGGCCCCGCTCCTGACGAAGGACCGCACGCTGCAAGATCATTACGACCGGGCGACCTGGTAGGGGGGCAGGGAGGGAAGCGCCCGCTTACGCCGGTCCCTGACCCCCATCCCGGCCGGCCGGGCCCCCGGCAGGCCGGAGCCGCCGACCCGCCAGCATGACGGCGCCCGCCCCGGTGGCCAACGCCACCACCAGGTGGAAGACGTCCAGCGTGCCATGGTGGGTCCATCCATGGAACACGATCCGCCCTGCGAAGGCGCTTCCGGCAAGGGCCAGGACCACCATCAGCCACACCCATCGACCCATCGCTGCCTCCCCGTCCTGATGTGGTCTCCGAACCCCGAAGACAGGTCCACGATGCGATGGCCCGGGAACCAGTCGAGGTCCCCCTCAGTTCCGCGCCGCCGCCAGCCGGGCGCTGAAGCCCGCCCGATCCAGCGCCTCCCCCCGGAGGACCACGTCGGCGATGCGCCGGGTATTGGTGATGTCGTCCAGGGGGTTCGCGTCCAGCACGATGAAGTCGGCGCTGCGCCCGGCCTCCAGCACCCCGGTGTCATCCAGCCCCATGAAGCGGGCGGAGTTGCCGGTGGCGGCCACGATCACATCCCCCGGCGGCAGCCCGGCCGCCACCATGTCCTCCAGCTCCACGTGGGCGGCCCAGGGCACACTTCCATCCGTTCCGAAGGAGATCCAGGCACCCTCGGCGTGGAGCCGGGCCAGGTTCCGGGCCTGGATCCCGAAGGACTCCCGGGCCTGGGGGCGCTCCAGCGTCATCTGATCCTCCATGAGCCGGATCTGTGCCTCGGGGACCGTCCCGGAGAGCCAGTCAAGGTCGGTGGGTACCGCCCGGTCCGGGAGGTTGGGGACCAGAACCACGTCCCCGGCCTCCTTCCAGAGGGCCACCAGCTCATCGTCGATGTCCTGGTCCCGGATCCCGTGGGCGAAGGCGTCGAGCCCCGCCCGGAGGAGCCCCTTCGCATCCTCCAGGGTGAAGATGTGGGCCGTGACCCGGAGGCCCTGGGCCCGGGCCTCCTCCAGAATGGGGCCGTAAAGCTCCGGGGTCAGCTTCTCGTACTGCCCGTTCCGGTCGTCCACCCAGATCTTCGCGATATCCACCTGCCGCTCCGCCAGCTCCCGGATGGCCTGACGCCCCTCCTCAGGGGTGTTGATCCAGTAGGGGACCTCCCCCCGCCCGGGCTCCGGCCGGGTGATCCCCCGCCCGGCGGACTGGAGGCGGGCTGCTCCGGGAATCACCTCCGACCGCACCTGGAGGGCCAGTTCACCGGGGTCGGAGCCCAGGCTCACGGCGGCGCCCACTCCGTAGTAGGCCATGTGCCGGAGCATCTCCACCAGGTCGTCCCGCTGGGTGGCCACGTGGACGTGGGCGTTCACCAGGGTGGGCATCACGGTCTTCCCCGACAGGTCCACCCGGGTGGCCCCCCGGGGGACCTCCACGTCGCCGGACGCCCCCACGGCGGCGATCCGGCCATCCCGGACCACCAGCACCCCCTCCTCCACCACTCCCCCGTTACCGGTGATGAGGCGAGCCCCTTCGTACACCGTGGCCGGGCTCCCCTGGTCGGCGGGGGCGCAGGCCACAGCCAGAAGAAGCGGAAGGAGGGCGGCCAGGAAGGGGACGCGGGGCCTCAACGGGTCACGGCGCATGGGAGGGACTCCACGGGGGTGGGGGGGAAGACCACGCCGGGAGGGCAGCGGGGTCCGTGGGAGCACCGACAGGATAAGGCGGAGGAGGGTCGGGAGGCCAGACGGGTCTCGAGGGGCTACGGCGGCCGCGGCAGGAAGGCCGAGCGGACGGGTCAGCGGGTGAACACCGAGAGCGCCAGGGTCAGGGACTCCCGGATCTGGTGGCGGTCCTCGCCCGAGGCCCGCTGGGTGATGGCCAGCACGATCTGCTCGGAGAGGTAGCGCGCACCCGCCTCCACGGTGGGCCCCCCGGGCCATTCGCCCCTGTCCCGGCAGCCCTGCAGGAAGGTTGCGTAGGCCTCCCGGGCGTTGGCATCGATTTCGTCGATCAGGGCGCGTGTCTCGGGGCCCAGCCGATGTTTTCCGCTGCGCATCTTGTAGAACAGGCACCCCGTCTCCATCCGCGGGTCGTCGCAGGCGAAGTCGATCAGGGCGTCCAGTGTGGCCCGCAGGCCGCGGCCGGGCTGGAGGATGGCCAGGACCTCGGCGAGGACCAGCCGGGTGTAGCGCTCCAACGTTGCCCGGGTGAGGCCATCCTCGCTCCCGAATTCCCGATACAGGGACGGCTTCGACACGCCGGCCACGCGGCAGATCTCGTTCACCGAAACATCCGCCGGATCCCGTTGCCAGTAGGCGTCCATCGCCACCTCCAGGACGTGTTCCGGATCGGTGGTGCGTGGCCGCCCCCTCGATCGTTTCGGCCTCTGGCTGTCCATTTTCGTACCTCTTGGTACTTTATTCTTGACCCGCCCCCTCCGGGGCGCTATAGATGATGCGTACCGGCCGGTACTTTAATACACACAGCCGAGGTGCAGCAACATGGAAGACAAGCAGAAGCGGGTCGTGATCACGGGTGCAAGCAGCGGGTTCGGGGCCGGCGCCGTCCGGGCCTTCGCCGACAGAGGATACCGCGTCTGGGGAACGATGCGCGATGTCGAGGGGCGCAACGCCCCCCGACGGGATGCGTTGCTGGCCCACTCCCCCCACATCGCCGTCATCGACATGGACGTGACCGACGGTGCGTCGGTACGGGGGGCCTTCGCCGAGATCTTGGCCGAGGGGCCGGTGGATGTCCTGATCAACAACGCGGGCATCATGTACATCGGCACCACCGAAGCCTTCAGCGAGGAGCAGGCGCAGCGGCAGATGGACACCAACTACCTTGGCGCCATCCGCTGCATGCAGTCCGTTCTCCCGGCCATGCGGGAGGCCGGCTCCGGCCTGATCATCAACACGAGGGCGCTGGCCGGCCGGGTGGCGGTGCCCTTCTTCGGCACCTACTGCGCGACAAAGCACGCGCTGGAGGCCTACTCACAGAGCCTTCGCTACGAGGTGGCGCCCTTCGGCGTCGACATCGCCTTGGTGGAGCCCGGCCCGTTCGGCACAAACCTCCTGGCCGGAAGCGAGCCTCCGGCACACGAAGCCGTGCGTGCCTCCTACGGCGACCTGGGGGATGTGCCCGGTCGGATGATCGCCGGCTTCGACGCAATGCTGAAGAGCGACGACGCCCCCGATCCCCGCTGGGTGGTGGACGCCTACATCCGCCTCGCCGAGGCCCCGGCCGGCCACCGCCCCACACGGACCGTGGTGGGGATCTCGTGGGGGGTGGAGGACATCAACGCCCGCACCCAGGGCATCCAGGACCGGATCCTCACGGAGATGCAGCTCGAGTCGGTGCTGGGCGGCAGTGATGCGGGGTTCCCGGATGACGGGCATCGCGACCTCGACACCGTCCGCGCGTTCTATGCCGATATTCTCACCGCTCCGGCGGAGACCACGGAAGAGCGCTACTACGAACTCTTCTCCCCCGACGTCGTCTCCCTTCCCACCCCCCCGGGCGGCCCCGGGGCCCCGGGGATGCTCAGGACGATCGCGTACCTGGGCCAGGTGGTGCCCAACCTCACGTGGGAACCCCAGGAGATCATCGAACTGAACGACGGTCGGTTCGTCGTGCGCGGCCTCGCTGCCGGCACACCGGTGGGCCCCTTCTTCGCCGTCCAGGAGCCCACGGGCCGCAGCTTCGAGATCATGTCCATCGACATCGTGACCGTCGAGCAGGGGAAGATCGTCCATGTCCACCACCTGGAAGACTGGACGGGGGCGGTTGCACAGCTCACACCCGCCGCTTGAGTCGGAGGGAACGGTGACGGCGCGCCCCGCGCCGTCACCGCTCCCCGGGCCCCTGACCGCAGGCCCGGGAACCGGAGGTCCACCCCGCAGGCGGATCCGCCTGCGGGGCGCATCCCCCCACAGCATTCGTAACGTTACGTGACTTTCCAGCCGTGCACCCTTACCGTCGGGGAGATGTTCAGGCCCGACAGGCCGGGAGGAGGAGCGGAGCCCGGGTGTCCCCGTGGGGAGGCCAGGACCTGGTGCGACCTGGGGAATGGAATACGAAGCCGGAGGAGGGGGCGGATATGGGATGGCATGTGGTGGCCGACGCGGATGGCGTCAATCACGATCTCTGCAGGCAGGATCTGGACAACTCCTGCGCTGCAGCGAGCATCGCAATGTGTGTTCGGAAGGTGAAGAACACCCTCTGCAGCGAGAGCAACGCGCGGGACGCCATCGGGAACCTGGATGCGTCGATCAA
>CAYQVI010000185.1:7326-7736 GCA_964420725.1 uncultured Gemmatimonadaceae bacterium
CGCCGCCTATACGTGGACGGAGGTGGGCATCCAGCCCCACGCCTGGGGCGCCGCCCTCAGCAGTCTGGGATGCCGCTATGCGAAGACCAGGGAGGCGGCCAACGCCGCGGGCCTCATTGCGCTGCTGCGCTCCTGTTCGAAGAGGAAGCCGGGTGTGGCGGGAGCGCTCTGGGATGGCGGAGGCGGACATGCCATTGTCTGCATCGGACCGGACAACGCCGGAAACGACATGCTGTTCCTGGATCCGGGGCACACGGGGGTGGTGAGTATTCCGATGGGAAACCTCCCCCGGTACACGGCTCCCTACGGCGGAGCCGGTGACCTGGCGGAGTTCGTGGTGCTGGCGGACTGGTAGACGAGGGCGCGGGGTGGAGGGGGGTACACGAGTCGGACCCAGGCCAGGAAGGGTC
>CAYQVI010000186.1:0-7294 GCA_964420725.1 uncultured Gemmatimonadaceae bacterium
CCCGGGCTTCAGCGCCCTTCCCAGCCCCCACTCGTCCATGATGGTGCCGGAGTGCTGCAGCCAGGCGTTGACGTTCTCCACCTCCTCCAGGACCTCGGGGGCCAGGACCAGGTCCGACCACTCCAGCCGGGTGGTGGTGAGCTTCGCCGGGAAGGACACGCTGTAGTCCGGCTTGTGCCGGATCCCCGAGGTGACCCGGTTCAGGGCGTCCACGGTGACCCCCAGGGCGGCGCTGAAGAAGGGCTCGCCACTCCCCGGCGCCTCCACCCGGAGCACCTCCCGCCGGGCCAGGAGATGATCCCCCTCGAAGAGCGCAGTGAGGCGGAAGCGGGACTCCAGCTCCTCCCCCGCCAGGAGGCAGACCGCCGTCTCCACCGTGGGGAGGAAGCCCCCGTGGGCCGCTCCCCGGCGACCCCCGAACTCCGTGAAGCCCCGGTCCAGGTTGCGGTTCCGGATGAACAGGGTGTCCAGCGCCTGCGGACGGATGTGGGGGAGGAGCGCCAGCGTGAAGACCAACCGCTCCTCGAACCCCATCCCGCATTCCCGGACGATCTCCGCGTAGCCCGATGGATCCCCCGCCAGCTCCGGGGGAGGGATCTCCAGGATCTCCCGGAATTCCACCGGCTGCTCGAAGTGGAGGGCCAGCCGGGCATCCAGGACCCTGCCGAACCACTCCACCTCCCGGGAGAGGGTAAGGGCATTGGCCGCGGCCGCCTCCCCCTCGTGATGCTGGAGTTCACCCATGCGTCACCCCCTCCAGTCCACGTGGAGGACCCGGTCCATCCACCCGAAGCGGATGATGTTGAAGCTCCACGGCATCCGGTCGATGAGCATGTCGAAGGCCCGGGGCTCCACCTGGAGGCGCCACGCCTCCCCCTGTGCCCGGAGCGCCCCTTCCCTCTGGAAGAAGGATTCCTGGAGACCTTCCGTCGTGGTGCTTCCCAGCGCCCCCCAGTTCTGGAGGATGGCCGAGAGGAGCCCGGAGACCATCTCCTCCTCCCGGGGGGTCGGCAGGATGGACGCCGGCAGCACGTCGTTCTCTCCCAGGCCACACAGGATCTTGTTCAGGGGGAGGAGGTACTCCGGCCGGTCGGGCCTCCCCTCCACCAGACACTGGATGAGGTGCGCCCCCCGGGCGGCGTGCTCCGGGGAGTGGAACGCCCGTTCCGTGGCGAGATCCAGCATGCTGAACAGCCGGGGAAGGTAGGGCGCGGCCAGCACGATCCCCGCGTTCCCGATGAAGAGGGTCTCGGTGGTGGTCCACGCAGGCCCCGCCTCTCGGTGGGGTGTCATTTCGATCTCCCTGGATGCGCGTGGAGTGGTCCCCGAAGGGGCGGCGGGGGGCATCCCGGAGGTGGTCCCGGACCCGCCCCCGGAGGATGGGCCGGACGGGGAGGATGGGCCGGACGGGGAGGATCTGCCGGATGGGGGGGTTGTCCCGGATGGGGGGAGGGCCCCGGACGCGGGGATGGACTCCCGCGGAGTCCGGGGACGGGAGAGCGCTTCGAGGATCCGCTGTCCCACCGCTGGCGTGGTGAGGGTCCGTGCCGCCACCCGGGCCCGTACCGCGTCCAGGAGAGGAGCGGGGTCCAGGGGGGTCGAGCGCCCAGCCGCAGCCCCGGAGGCCGAGGACCCGGGAGTTGTTCCCGACTCCCCCCCAACCGATCTCTCCGGAGGCACCAGCCCCGCAGGCGATCCTGGGGCGGCGGATTCCGGTGCGGCCGGTTCGCGGGCGGCGGATTCTCCCTTGGACGATTCCGGGGGGGCGGAACTCTCCGGAGCGGGTTCTCCGGGGGCGAAGCTCCCGGACGGGGAACTCCCTCCAGCCGGATCTCCTCCAGCCGATTTCCTCGCAGCCACTTCCCCCGGGACCGATTCCCCTGTAGCGGGTGCCCCCGGCGCGGATTCCCCCGGAGCGTATCCAGACGCGGACCCCCGCCCAGATCTCCCCTCAACCGATCCTCCGCCCTCCGATGCTCCTCCATCCGATCTCCCCGGAGGGGCCGGCCCCGTACCCGCACCCCCTGCGTCGGCATCCCCCGCATCGCCATCCATCGGCGCGGCCTCCCACCGAGCGGCGTCGCGAGGCGGGGCGTCGCCAGAGGGCCCACCCGGAGGCGCCGGCCCCGCAGCCGCATCCGCAGGCGCCGTATCCGCCGGCGCCCCATCTCCAGGCAGGGCCTTCGCCGCTGCCGCATCCGCTGGTCCCCTGAGAAGCAAGTCAAAGAACGCCCGGACCGTGTCTTCCAGCACGGGCAGCCGTCCTTCCGCCACGAGGCGGCGGAACAGGAACCTCCACTTCTCCCGCTCCACCCCGGCCACGTCGCGCCGCTGCTGGAACGCTGCGCCGGCCACAACGTCCACGGCCCGGAGCAGATCCCCGGCCCCCGGGCGGAGCAGGAGGAACACCCGGGCCAGGGTGGGGCCGGGAAGGACTGCGATGAGGGCGTCCGCTGCGTCCGCCTCCTCCAGGGCCTCCTCCAGAACCCGCCGGAGCGGCGCGGCATCCTGCGACAGGGCCGACTCCACCGCCCGGCGCAGCTCCCGGGCGTGGGCCGGATCCGGGGTGTCCTCCGGAGCACCGCCCGTTGCCTGCTCCAGGAGGCGCTGGACCAACCCGGCGGGGCTGGCCCCGGTGACCCCCGGGCGACCGGGCGCCGATGTGCCGCCCCCGGGGAGAGGAGCGGAGCCCGGCAGGGGGCCCGGGCGGGCGGGACTTCCGGCGCCCGCAGGGGCGGCGGCGTCAGGGATCGGCGCGGCGCCAGAGATCGGGGCGGCTGCAGAGATCGGGGCGGGGCCAGGGCTCGGGAGGGTGCCTGTCGGGGGAGTCTCCGGGCCCGTGCTTCCTTCCGCCGAAGGGGGCGCAGGGGTCGTGCCGACACCCGTCGCCGAGGCACCGGTCGGGGAGACACTCGTGGAGGGGGACGGAGACGACGGCGGTGGGGACCTCCCTTCCTCCGGGGCGTCCCCCAATTCCCCCGGGGAGGCAGAGACCACGCCCGCGTCCACATCCGGATCCTGGGTGTGCGGCTCTCCTCGTCTCGCGCTTCCCTCCAGCGCACCCGCCTCCCCGGGCGGGGCCGCACGGGCGACCCCCGGGGCCACGACGCGGGGAGGCGTCGGCGAGAGAGGACCCCGGGGCTCCTCCAGGCGGAGGGAGGCCTTCCCCGACGGCGACGCCGCCGGACGGGCCGCGGCGGACGCCCCCTCCGGCGCAGTGAGCCCGGGACCTCGAGCGTCCACGGCCTCCCCGACCCACATCTTCCCCTTCCCCTCCCCCGTTCCCCTGTGGGCCTCACGAAGCCGCTCCAGGTCAATCCACCCTCCGCTCCAGATCACCTGGATCAGCTCCAGGTAGAACCCCCGGGGGTCCGCCACCACGTTGCCTGCCGCAGCCGCCGCTTCCTCAAGCGCAGACCCACTGTCGCTGGATTTACGGGAGACGAGGGCCAGGAGGGCTTCGGCCACAGCCCGGACCCCCGGTGCAGGCCAAAGCGCCATCCCCCGCCGGACCACGGGATCAGAGGTGCGGACCAGCTCCAGCAGCCGGAGAAGATCGTCCGGGTGGCCGGCCAGAAGGGCTTCGAGGGCGGTTGGGACAGCGGCCCCCTCGGGATCCTCATGAAGGAGCTGCTGGAGCAGGGCGTACGGAGAGGGGAGCCCGGGAGCGCGATCCACCACCGGAGCCCTGCCCTCCCCCCGGGTCCCCTCCTCCGGGGCGCTCCCAGCCGCTTCCAGCTCCGCGATGTGGAGCCGGATCCCCTCCATGAGGGGGGCCGGACCTCCGCCTACAGGGTCCTGGAGGATCAGGTGCGCCAGGACGGATTCCCGGACCCTGCGGCGCAGCCCCTCGGGGTGGCCCGCCCCCTCGGGGTGGGGCAGCCCCCCCGCGCCCCCGGACGCAAGGCCAGGGAGGTCCCGGGGATTCCGGAGGAGCTGAGCCACCAGATCCACCACGGAAGGGTCCAGGGCCCGAACCAACTCCAACAGGGTGGAGTCGGGGAGCCGGGCCAGCCCCCGACGGATCCTCCGGGAGGTGCCCAGGGCCCGGAGGGTGTCCGCCACCACCGTCGGGCGGTTCTGGACCCACTCCCGGAGTTCGGCCGCGGCGGGGTCCAGGCGCCCCGTCCGGAGAGCCGTCCCCAATCGCTCGCTGATCTCCCGGGAAGACGTCGCCCACCCCGGGGGGGCTTCTGCCACCCGATCCACGGCCCCGTCCCTGCGGGGGTCAGCCCCCGGTGACGTTCGTCCCCCCGGGCGGCTGGAGCCCTTCCCCAGGCCCGCGTCTCCGTGCCCCCGGGATGCGGGAGCCGATGCGGGAGCCAGCTCGGGAACCGATGCGGGAGCCGGGGATCCCCCCCCGCCCCCGGTCCTCGGTGGGCTGGCCCCCAGCATCCGGTGCAGGAGATCCCGCGCCCAGGCCCGGCGCAGCGCCGCCCCATCCGGAGTCGCCCTGCCATCCGGAGCGGTCCCTGTCCCTCCGGGAGTCCAGGGCCCGTCGCGAGGCGGACTCTCCCCTGGAATCGCCGCCCCGACCGGGGTCCCCATCCCATCGGGAGTGCTCGTCCCCGCCCGGCGCAGGCGCCGGGCCCACTCCTCCACCCCCCCTCCCGCCAGCGCCGCCAGCGCGGCCGCCAGGGTGGCGTCGGAGGTCTGTCGCACCAGCCGATCCACCACCACCCCAGCCTCCGGCGCACTCCGGAGTAGACGGGCAAAGCCACCGGGATCCGTCCGGATCACCCTGTGGGCGAAGGCATCCAGGGAATCGTCCCCCCCCCCGGACCACCCGGTCCACGGCAGCGTTCCCGTTCGGAGGAGGTGGACCAGGACGTCCAGCGCCGCCGCCTCCCCGGGGACCGCCGACGCCTCCAGGTGATTCTTCAGCTCTTCTCGCAACTTCTCCTCGAACCGGCGCTCCAACTCCCCGGCCCAGTCGCCTCCAGCCGGTCTGACCCCAAGGTCCAGTTCCAACCGGTCGATGCGCACCACCCGTCCCGGCTCGGCCACCTCGTCGAAGATGGCCTCTGCCAGGGCCAGCAGCCGGGTGCGCACGTAGTCCACCGCCACGACCCCGGTGTCCGGGACCTCCAGGTCGAAGACCGCCGAGTCGATGACGTGTCGATGCGGAAGGCTCACGGAGCCCCCCGGCCAGCCTGCCGCTCAAGGACGAAACGGATGAGGCGGGCCGCTCCGGCATCCCGGACTGAGGACGTGGTCGCCGGATCCGCCTTCGCCTCCAGCCAGCTCCCGAAGAGCCCCTCGAACTCCCGCATGGAGGGGACATCGAGCCAGTGGCACTCGGGATGGATGTGGGCAGGGCAGTTGATCCGGACCGTCTCCTCCGCCAGGAGGCGGAACCGGAGGTCCCGGGCCCGGGCGGTCCACCCGGAGAAGAACACGCTGACCCGGAGGGGGTGGAACTGGCTCCAGAGGAGATCTCCTTCCGGGAGTGCCGCCCCCGGGTGGGTCCGGGCACCCACCTCGGGGCGGAGGAGGATGTGCTCCAGGACATGGAAGCCCTCGCACTCCAGGCTCATGTCGATGAGGTGGTTCCGGATCCGGTTCGCCGCCACCACGGCCTCGTCCCTGGTGGGGTGATGCGAGACTCCCCAGCCCCGCCCCTCCTCATCCCCCCGGATGGCCAGGACCCACCGCCCCACCGCCTGGGTGACGGCGTAGGCGTCCAGATCCACCCCCCGCGCCAACAGGGGGAGGAGAGAGGTCCCCGGAGGGAGTTCCATGGGGGATGGGTCTGCGGACGCTTCTCCCCCCCCGCCTACCGGAAGCAGGGGTACGCTCTCCCAGCGTCCGTCCATCCGGATGCGCCGTCCCACATCCTCCCCGCCCCCTGCGCCCCCGGACCCCGCGCCAGGGGGGAGGACCCGCACCAGGGAGCGCCCCCCGGGGCTCCGGAGGCCCAGCAGAAGACCCACCCGGAGGTGGAATCCCGAGACATTCGCCCCCGGCTCGTCCCTCCCGGACCGGTCCGGATCCCAGTAGGGGCGGCCGTGGTCGTAGCTCCCTCCCCGGTCCCGGCCCACCCTCATCACGGAACGTAGGTAGGCGATCTTGTTCCGGAGGACCACCTCGTCGACCCTCTCGGGGCCGTAGTGTTCGAACTGGCGCAGCGACCTCTGGTTGCACGACTCCCCGTACAGGGCCAGCATGTGGTCCACCACCCGGCTCCGCAGCCTTCCACCCGGATCCATCCCCCGGTAGAGCGCCTCCAGCACCTCCCGCGGGGGTGTCAGGTACAGCGCATCCGCCCCCGGCACCTCCCCATCCCCCAGCACCTGGTAGCGATAGGTGGGGGAGGAAGCGTCCGCCGTGGAGAAGAGGTCCCGGAGATGCCGGATGTGGGTCATCTGGTTGGCCAGGAGCTGCTCCATGGGGAGCAGGTACGCCTTGAGCTGCTGCACCCGGCCCCGCTCCGCCTGCGATGCCGAGGCCGGGAGACCCTGCTCGTTGATTCCGTACACCGCCGGAAAGTGGGCCTGGATGGAGTGGTACCGGTCATCATCCCGATTGGCCCCGGTGGGGCCGGGACCCAGGAGCCCCGAGCCCGTACGCTCACGGCGGGCCAGGCGGTGGGCGTCCCGGAGTTCCCGGTAGCGCACCCGGAGCACCCCGTCGGCCACAGCCACCGGTCGTCCCATCCGGGAGAGTTCGATCGCCGGCCGTTCCACTCCCTCGCCGGGGACGTCGAGACACAGGATCCGGTCCTCCCCCGGGAGCATCCGCGCCACCGATCCCTCCTCGGCCGTCCCCTCCACATCCAGCCAGAGCTCGTCCACCCCGGTGACCCCGTCCACGTCCTGCACCAGGGACACCAGATCCGCCAGGTGGACCCGGCTGTCGTCCCCCACCAGGGCACCCGCTCGCACCCCGTACTCCATCCAGGGTCCGGTAAGGAGGGACTCCACCGTCTGCTCCCCGGCTCCGGGCTGGAGGTCGGCCCCCTGCCGGAGCCGGGTGCGGAACTCACCCGTGGCAGGATCCAGCTCTCCAGCCACATGACGACGGGCCCGGGCGTGGATCTCCGCCAGGATCTCCTCGGGAGGCCGCTCTCCCCGGATCTGCACCCGCCCCCGGAGCAGACAGGGGCGCTCGGTGAGGACCCGGATATCGGGGTCCACGTCCTCCCCCAGGTTCCGGGCCGCCATCAGCACATCCCGCACGGATGCGCACACCTGCTCCACAGTGTGTCCCTCTCCCGCCACGTGGAGACGGATAAAGGGGGCCCCCCCGAAGAACAAGCCCGGCAGGAACACGGCGAGCGCCGCCCCGGAGCGCC
>CAYQVI010000186.1:7304-7734 GCA_964420725.1 uncultured Gemmatimonadaceae bacterium
TCCGGTGGACCCCCACGCCCCTGGCCCCCGGCCCCTCGCCCGGCGCCCCAGGGAGGTCGATCCAGATCCCCTCCACCCCCGGGACCCGGTCCAGCACCAGGCAACGGAGGTCATCCACCGTGGTGGGCCTGGACGGGAAGGCCTCCTCGGGCGGATGGAGCGCCTGTCCCGCCAGATCGATGGAGCCATCCGGCGAAGCCAGGAGGTCATGGACCGGAAAACGCCCGCGGTACAACAGGTCGGTGAGGCCGAAGCAGAGTTGCTCCAGGATGGTGATCCCGGGATCGTGGAGGTTGTAGTCGGTCCAGAGCTCCCCCGAGAGTTCCTGGATCCAGCGCAGCCCCTCCCCCCTCAGCGCCTCGAAGTCGCTGGAGCTCTGCTCCGGCCGCCGGGGGATGCTCATCTCCCCGGACATCACACCCTCCCCGGG
>CAYQVI010000187.1:0-4088 GCA_964420725.1 uncultured Gemmatimonadaceae bacterium
AACGATCTGCGGGCCGACCACGACCTGCCCCCCTACACCGGGGAGGTGGACCCGGACGCCATGATCCGCCTTCTCATCGAGGAACGGCGTCGGGAATTCTTCGTGGAGGGGGCGCACCGGCTGGTGGACATGCTCCGCTTCCGGGGCACCGAATACAACATCCCCTTCCTGGGGGAGCCGGGCTCCATCCACCCCAGCGGCACCGACCATGTGGGGGGTGCCTACGGGGAGATGACCTGCTTCCCCCTCCCCCGGGTGGAGCGGCTGGGGAACCCCAACATCGGGGGGTGAAGCGACGAGTCGAATGAGGGGGGGCATCCCCGGCGGCCGGAAGGTCTCCGGAGGGTGCCCCCCACCCTACCAAACGGGCCTCCGGGCCCTGGAACCAGACCCATCCTGTGGAGGTTGGCCCATGCCCCCGAGACCCACCCGGCGCATCCCCCTGCCGTTGGTCCCCCCTGTCCTGTTCGTTGCGCCGCTGCTCACGGCCCTCCTCCTCCTGGCGGGGGCGGGACCGCTGGCGGCGCAGATCCCCGCACCCTTCCTGGAGAGCTTCGAGCCCCGGGCCATCGGTCCCGCCACCATGAGCGGACGGACGGTGAGCCTGGCGGTCTACGAGGAGGATCCGGCCATCTTCTACGCGGCGTCGGCCTCCGGCGGGCTCCTGAAGACCGTGAACGGCGGGACGAGCTGGACCAACGTCTTCGATCGCCAGGGCACCGTCTCCATCGGGGCGGTGGCCATCCAGCAGGACGACCCGGACGTGGTGTGGGTGGGGACCGGGGAGGCCAACAACCGGCAGAGTTCGTCCTGGGGGGACGGGGTCTACAAGTCCACGGACGGCGGGGAGAGCTGGGAGCATGTGGGGCTCCGGGAGACCCACCATGTGGGGGCCATCGTGGTGGACCCGCGGAACCCGGACATCGTCTATGTGGCGGCGCTGGGGCGGCTCTGGGGGGCGAACCCTGAGCGGGGGGTGTTCAAGACCACGAATGGGGGGCGCAGCTGGGAGCATGTCCTGCAGATCAACGAAGACACCGGAGTGGTGGACCTGGTGATGGACCCCACCGACCCCAACACCCTCTACGCGGCGGCGTATCAGCGGCGGCGGACCGGGTGGGGGTTCAACGGCGGCGGCCCCCACGGGGGGATCCACAAGAGCACCGACGGCGGGCGGACATGGCGGAAGCTCACCGAAGGGCTCCCCACGGGGGACATCGGGCGGATCGGGCTGGACATCTACCGGAGCGACCCCCGGATCCTCTACGCCACGGTGGAGGCCACCGAGGGTCAGAGCGGGGTCTTCCGCTCGGACGACCGCGGCGAAAGCTGGACGAAGAAGAACGACTACAACCCGCGCCCCATGTACTTCAGCAAGGTGCGGATCGACCCCAACGACGATCAGCGGATCTACGTGCTGGGGGTGCGGCTGGCGGCTTCGGACGACGGCTTCGAGACCTTCGAGGAGGAGATCGCACCACAGGTGCACCTGGATCACCACGCCTTCTGGATCAACCCTGCCAACTCCCGGCACCTCATCGATGCCAACGACGGGGGCACCTGGGTGAGCCGGGACCGGGGGGAGAACTGGGAGCACTTCGACAACTACCCCCTGGGGCAGTTCTACAGCGTTGCCCTGGACATGCAGCAGCCCTACCACGTGTTCGGGGGGATGCAGGACAACGCGTCCTGGGGTGGCCCCAGCGCGGTGCGGGACCGGCCGGGGATCGCCAACGAGGACTGGTACCAGATGCTGTCGTGCGACGGGGAGGCCATGGCGGTGGACCCCTTCGACATGAACCTGGTCTACACCAACTGCCAGAACGGGCGGATCGTCCGCTACGACCGGGCCACCGGGGAGCGGAAGCCCATCCAGCCCCAGCCGGCGGAGGGGGAGGACCCGTACCGCTGGAACTGGACCTCCCCCATCGTGGCCTCCCGGCACATGGAGGGGACCCTCTACACCGCCGCCAACCGGGTCTTCGTCTCCCGGGACCGGGGGCATAGCTGGAGCGTCATCAGCCCGGATCTCACCACCCAGACGGACCGGGAGGCGCTGGAGATCATGGGGGTCCGGGGAGAGGACATCGTGCTGGCGCGGAATGACGGGATGGCCAACTTCGGGAACATCACCGCGCTGGACGAATCCCCCATGCGGGCGGGGCTGCTGTACGCCGGCACCGACGATGGGAAGATCCATGTGACCCGGGATGGCGGGGCCACCTGGACCGACCTGACGGCGAACCTCCGGGGGGTGCCCCCCATGCTGCAGGTGAGCCGCCTCACCCCGTCGGCGTTCCGGGAAGGCACCGTCTACGCCACCATCGACGGGCACCGGAGCAACGACATGCGCCCGTACGTCTTCGCCAGTGACGACTACGGGACCACCTGGCGCCCCATCTCGGCGGGGCTCCCGGAGGGGTCCGTCTATGTGATCCGGGAGGACCCGAAGAACCCGGATCTGCTGCACCTGGGGACCGAGTTCGCCCTCTTCTCCTCGTCCAACCGGGGGGCCAACTGGACCCGCTGGGGGAGCTTTCCCACCGTGGCGGTCTACGACCTGGCGGTGCATCCCCGGGAGAACGACCTGGTGCTGGGGACCCATGGCCGGAGCATGCTGGTCTTCGACGACATCTCGCCGCTGCAGCAGCTCACCCCCGCCGTGGCCGCGGCCCCCAGCCACCTCTTCCAGGTGTCCCGCCCCGCCATCCAGTTCATCCCCAACGAGAACAGCTGGTTCCTGGGGGGGCGCACCTTCCATGCCCCCAATCCCGAGTTCGGGGCCTATCTGCACTACCACCTGGCCTCCGGGGGAGACAGCGTGAGCCTCACCGTTCGGGACCCCGCCGGCACCGTGGTGCGGGAGATGCGGGGGCCCGGTGAGGCGGGACTGCACCGGGTGGTCTGGGACCTCCGGGGGGAGCCTGCCGGGCCCATGGGAACCGGGCTGGCCAGCCAGCTCAACTTCGGGCAGAGGGGGCCCTTCGTGATCCCCGGGCGCTACACCGTGACGCTGTCCGGGAGGGGGGCGGAGCAGCAGACATCCGTGCTGGTGGAGGGGGATCCCCTGGTGACGCTGGCCCCGGGGGACCGGTACCGGCTCTTCGAGATGATCACCACCCTCACCACCGCCCAGCGGACCATGGCCACGGTCATGGAGCGGATCAACGCCATGGAGGACGGGGAGGACAAGGACCGGATCCGGGAGCAGGCGCAGGGGGTGCAGCAGCAGGTGAATGGGCTCAAGGGGGAGCTCATCGGGTCGCAGTCGCCGCCCACCGTGATCCAGATGGACCGGTACGAGCGGGCGCAGCGGGGGCTGGAGGAGCTGCTCCCGGCGGTGGACCGGGCCACCCGGGAGGAGGGGGAGGGGGCGGAGGAGGCCGCCGGGGCCGCCCTGGAGGAGGCGGCGTGACCGGGACCGCCTGCCCTGGAGCCCCCGGGGATTCGGGTCCGGCCCCGGTGGCCGGCAAGCCCCCGCGGGTCGTGGAGTTCCGACGCCGCCCCCTCCTGCTCCTGGCCCTCCTCGCCCTGGCGGCGGGGGGGGCCCAGGCCGGATCCCCGGTGCCGCTGGACGCCCAGCAGGGGCCCCGGTACACGCTGGACGACTGGATGACCGTGAGCCAGGTGGACGCCTTCACCTGGTCGGCGGATGGGCGGGCGTTCTACTTCACCTCGAACCGAGGGAGCAGCGGCACCCACGACATCTACCGGATCGGAGCGGACGGGGGGGAGCCGGTGCTCCTGAACCGGACGCCGGAGGGGGTGCGCCCGGAGCCGGTGGGGGGGCTCCGGCTCTCGGGGGACGGGGGGACGCTGGTCTTCACCAGTTCCCGGCTCTTCCAGTCGTACGACAACATCTTCACGCTCCCGGTGGAGGGGGGGGAGCCCCGGGCGGTGACCTTCAACGACGCGGTCATCGAGACGGGGCCCACCCTTTCGCCGGACGGGGGGACGCTGGCGTACTTCGCCCGCACCGGGAGCGGGACCCGGATCCTGGTGCAGGACATGGAGCGCCCCGGGAGCTGGCCCCGGATGCTCCTGCCGGAGACCCCCACCGGGGAGCGGTCGCCCCTCTTCTCGCCGGA
>CAYQVI010000187.1:4188-7693 GCA_964420725.1 uncultured Gemmatimonadaceae bacterium
CCCCCGCCCCCCGGCGGGTGGTGGAGGCGGCCCTCGCCGGGGGAAACGGGAGCCCCGTCTGGTCCCCGGACGGGAGCCGGATCGCCTTCACGAACGGGTCCAGCGGCTTCTCCCAGGTGGGGATCGTGGAGCTGGCCACGGGGCGGGTCACTTCCCTCACCCGGGAGCCCCGGGACCATGGCGACGTGGGGTGGTTCCCCGACGGGAGCGCCGTGGTCCTCACCCGGGGGACCGAGGGGCACGTCTCCAACGAGGTGGTGGTGATGGCCGCCGACGGCTCCGGCACCCCCAGGGTGGTGAGCCGGGGGACCGGACGCCGGTCGTCGCCGCAGCTGTCACCGGATGGGCGCTGGATCGCCTGGATCGAGACCAGCGGGGTCCGAACGCCGGACATCTGGCGGGTCCCGGTGGAGGGGGGGGAGCCCCGGCAGGTGACCCGCTCCATGGGGCGCATCGACCCGGGGCGTCTGGTGGAGGCCGAGTCGGTGTCCTACCCCGCCGCCGACCGCCTCCCCATTCCCACCATGCTGTACCGTCCCCGGGGGCTCGCCGCCGGTGCCAGGGCTCCGGTGCTGGTGCGGCTGCACGGGCACCCCGGGCAGTGGAACCGCTCCTTCGACGTCATGGACCAGTACTTCGTGGAGCGGGGCTACGTAGTGGTGAAGCCCAACCCCCGGGGGAGCCAGGGGTTCGGGCAGGGATTCCACGATCTCCACATCGCGGACTACGGCGGGGCCGAGTTCCAGGACGTGATGGCGGTGGTCCCCTGGCTGGAGTCGCTGGGGTACGCCGATACCGACCGCATGGTCACCGAGGGGGGGAGCGGCGGCGGATACATGAGCTTCGTCATCGCCACCGAGGCCCCCACCACCTTCCGGGCCCAGGCCATCCGGGCCCCTGTTTCGGACTGGACCCTCATGGCCATCGACCGCTTCGGGGCGTCGGGGCGGGCCTGGACCGCAGGGCGGGAACCCCGGCGGGAGCGTTCCGAGTTCGGCGGGGCGGAGCACGAGATCCCCAACGAGTACTTCCGCCGCTCGCCTGTGAACTTCGTGGAGGCGGTGGAGGTGCCCCAGCTCCTGCTCCACGGATCCCGGGACAGCGCCGTGCCCATCCGCCAGTCCACCGTCTGGGTGGACCGGATGCGGGCGCTGGGGAAGGAGCACCTCATCACGTACGTGGAGTACCCCGACGAGGACCACTCGCTGGTGCGCTACCGGGCCACCGTGCGGGACCGGCTGCAGCGGATGGAGCGGTTCTACGCGGAGCACCTGGGGCTGGGGGTGTCGGGGCGGTAGAGGGGGGCACCCCCGGGAGAGGATGCCCGGGGGTGCGTCCCGCCGGGAGCTTACGATTGACCCCGGAGGCCGGGGTGTCGAATTTCCGCATCATCGACACCGGTCGATCCCGCCACCGCCACCCCCACCGGTCTCCGCCATGGACGCTCTGGGCCCCATCCGTCCCGCCGCGCCGCGAGGCGAAAGGCCGGCTTCCCCTGGGAAGGCCCCCCGGGCCGCGGATCCTGCCGCTGCTGCGGATCCGGCCCGCGTCGCGGACTCCGCCCCGGCCGCTGAGGTGGCTCCCGTGACGGCTCGCGGGACCGGCGGGGGAGCGTGGGTGCCGGGAGTGCCGGGGGGGCGGACGCTCCCTGGGAGCCCCTCCGCCCTTCCCGGTTTCGACGATGCCGATGTGGCGCTGATCCTGGCCCGGGCCGCAGAGCTGGACGCCCTGGCTCCCGGCAGCTCCATGCTCCCTGCCCTGGCCCGGAACCGCCTCCTCTCCCTGGCCGATCTGGAGTCGGTGGCCATCGAGGCGGGGATCGACCCGGACCATGTCCGGACGGCGGCCTCCGAGCTGGCGCTCCGGCGGAGCCCCCTCCCCGCCTCCCTCCCTCCGGCGACGACCCGGATGGGGCTGCCGGAGCGGGTGGATGCAGACCGGGTGCTCCCGGTGACGCTGGACGAGGCCACCTGGGGCCTCATGGTGCAGGAGCTCAGGGAGTTTGCCGGCTCCCCCGGGGTGATGAGCTCGGTGGGGGGGGTGTGGGAGTGGCATTCCCGCACCGACGGACAGTCGGACACCGTGTCTCTCCGGGCGGAGTTCCTTCCGGTGGGGGCGGCCCGCCTCACCGTGAGCCGGAACACCAGAGCCGCCGCCCAGACGCCGATGATCCTCGGGGGGACCTTTGCCCTGATGATCGCGACGCTCTTCGTACTCTGGGTCGTGTTCCCCCCCGCCGATCCGGTGGTGGGGGCGCCCTCGCTGCTCGGGCTCATGGCAGCGGCCGGGGCGGCCCTCACCGGCACCTCGTTCGTGACAGGGCAGCGCCGGCTGGCGAAGACGGAGGCACGGCTGGGGTCGCTCCTGGACCGGCTCGAACTGCTGGCGCTCAAGGGGGGCGGGGAGGGAGGGCGCTGATGTCGGACGCCCCTGCCCCGGGCTCCCGCCGCCTCTCCCCGGAGGCCATCGCCGCCCTGGCCGCCGTGGCCATCAGCGTCTGCGCCATCGTGGTGTCGGTGTACGAGACCTCCCTCATCCGGCAGCAGTTGAAGGGGTCGGTCTGGCCCCATGTGGATGTGGGGATCGACTACTCCGGCGACGCCTTCCGCTACACCATGACCAACACCGGGGTGGGTCCCGCCCGGATCCGGTATGCCGTGATCCGGGTGGACGGCGAGCCGGTGACCAACTGGGACGAGCTCTTCCAGCGCCTGGGGATCCCGGTGGCGTCCTACACCTTCGCCGCCTCCAGCGGCCGGGCCCTCCCCCCCGGGGACCGGGTGGAGAACCTGGTTGTGGCGGATCCGGAGCTGGCTCCCCTCCTCTTTGCCAGCCTCGGTCGTGTGACCGGGGAGATCTGCTACTGCTCGGTGCACGACGACTGCTGGACCCGGATGCCGGAGCAGGAGCCCGTTCCGGTTCAGGGGTGCGTCACCGGGGAGACCCTCTTCCAGCAGTGAGTCAGGACGCCAGCGGATTCCGGGTCGTGAGCGCCGGAAAGCGTCCAAAGTCCCGGTCGGCGGTCCAGAGTTCCTGAACGCCGTGGGAGAGGCACAGGGCGGCGATCCGTGCGTCATGCACCCGGGCGCCCTGGATTCGACCTCCCACCAGCAGGCTGCGCAGCTCCGCCCAGTGTCCCCGCCCTTCCGAGAGGAGGACCACCGACGGGGACTCCATCCAGGCGTCCACCTGATCCAGCGCCCTCTGGGGCGGAGTCGGGGGAGCCCAGATCCGGGGGTGGGTCACGATGGCCAGGAACTCATGGAGGCAGGGCCACGGAAGACTCCACTGGATCCGTCCCTCAGCCAGGGTGCGGAGCTGGCCGGCAGCCGGCTCGTGCCAGTCGGAGTCGGCACGATGGGCATGGACCAGGATGTTGGTGTCCACGGCGATCATCCGCCGCGCTCCGTCCCGTAGGCCGCTTCCCGGAAGCGCTCCCACCCCACTTCACGGAACTCGGCCTGAAGGCCCTCCCCGGCGAAGCTCGCGTCCCGGAGTCGGAAGG
>CAYQVI010000188.1:0-7620 GCA_964420725.1 uncultured Gemmatimonadaceae bacterium
TTCCATTCGCATTCAGGACGTAGACTCGATCACCGTCCACCGTGGGCGTGCATCGCGGCCCGCCGCCGTAGGAAATCGCGTAAGGCCGAGAATACTCGTGTTTCCAGAGCAGTTCGCCCGAACGGCTATCGAAGCAGAGCACGCGCTCGGTCCCCTCCAGCAGGGCATCCATGGCCGCCCCGGAGGCCGACGCCACCCCCCGCCCCATGACCCCCGGGGTGGCCGCCACCGCCCGCCCCGCTCCGGCCACCGCCCCCTTGGTCCCCTCCCAGGTCCGCTGGGTGATGATCGAGGCCACCTTCCGTCCCCCCTCCTTCGTGATTCCCGCCAGCATGGCCCCCGCCTGCACCACCGCCATCCGCCGCAGCGTCCGCCGGGGAAGGCGCACCCACGCCCGGCTCTGCTCCCGGGCGATGATCCCCACGCGGAGGGTCAGGAAAGCGTTCCCGGTGCCGGAGAGGATGGCGTTCCCCGCCAGGGTGCCGATGCTCCCCAGTCCGGGAATCACCCCCACCACCGACCCGGAGGCCGCCGCCAGCGCCGGCTGCAGCGCCTCCGCCAGGTCCGCGTCGTCCAGCTCGGCGGCGATGAGGGCGGTGGCCAGCACATTCGTGTAGAGGGTCACCATCTCCCGGAGCCCGGGGCGCTGCCGGTAGACCCGGGCCACATCCCAGACCAGGCGGGCGTGGATCCCCAGGACGATGAGGGCGTCCAGCGCTCCGTTCTGGCTCACGGCGGTGATGACGAAGGCCCGGCTCCCGGCCTGCTTCACGATCCCTGTGGCCTCGGCGTCCAGGATGGCCAGCGCCGCCTCCATCTCGTTCCGGCTCCCCATGGGGACCGCGTTCAGCCGGGGATTGGTGCCGAGGCGCTTCCCCAGCCGCAGCAGGTGGGCCTCGAACTCCGGCCCCTGGTCCAGCTCCGGCGGCACCAGCGGCTTGGGCAGCCTCAGGAGCAGCACCACCGGCACCGCCAGGGAGAGGGCCAGCGCCCAGAGGATCCCCCAGAAGAGGGCATCCCCCAGGCGGGGGTGGATCCGGGCCCCGAACTCCGCCAGTTGCAGCGTCTGGTTGACGATGAGCACCGCCATGAAGAGGGCGGCGAAGAAGGCCAGGAAGGGGATGATGCGGCGAAGGGGCGCCATGGGGGGGGCTCCGGCGGACGGGGCGGCGGACGGGGCGGTGGAGGTGGTGATGGATGGGTGGCACGGAGGTGGGGGGTGGGGCAAGGGTGGCGGTGCGGGCGAGCCTCCGGAGGGGCCCATGCATCGCACCAGGCCATCGATTGCGGGATCACTGTCCTTGCGTGGCCGCAGGCGGTCATCCCACAGGACCAGGGGGATGGTATACCGTTGCAAGAATACGCTTTGCGCGTTGTCACCGGGCAAACTCTCAATTATCCTTCGATTGAGAGTTGTGGTTCGCTTCGGGTGGAGCATGGCCCGAATGGCGATCGACCCCTTGAGGACAGGAGGGCCATCTGAAGAAGCCGTCCCCCCCTCCGCCCCTGTCGTCACTGCTCGGAGCCATGGTCCCGGAGCGGTTGGCGGTGGTCCTGAACGCAGCCGGAGGTCCACTGGCAGAGGGCCGCTACCTGCATTGGGACGATCTGCGGCACCGAGCCCTCCCGGAAGGCCTCCTCACCCACCAGGAGTGGTGGTGCACGGTGCGGATGGCCCGATCCTTCATGCGTGAGCCCCTCCCACTCCTGGACATCTCCGGTCGCCCCTTCCACATCGTCCACACCGCACCCCTCCGGGAGCGCCTGCACCTCGTGGATCAGCGCTTCGGCATGAAGCCGGCTCTGGACGTGAGGACCATGGCCGCAGGCCATGGGGAGGGCTACGTCCTGGCCAGCTCCCTCATGGAGGAGGCGATCCGCTCCAGCCAGTTGGAGGGGGCTGCCACCACCAGGGAGAAGGCCAAGGAGATGATCCGGCGGGACCGGGCCCCCAGGGATCGAGGGGAGCGGATGATCATGAACAACTTCGCGGCGATGGATCGGCTGGAGGAGATGGCCGAGGGCCGCCTCACCCGGGAGGACGTCTTCGAGCTCCACCGGATCCTGGTGGAGGGGACCCTGGACGATCCGGGGGGAGCGGGAGCCTTCCGGAAGCCGGAGGATCAGGTGGTGGTGGAACTCCTCCACTCGGTGGAGACGGCCCACGTCCCCCCTCCCGCGGAGGAGCTACCGGAGCGGATGGAGCGACTCCTGGCCTTTGCCAACGGCGATTCCCCGGCGGAGTGGATCCACCCGGTGATCCGGGCCTCCATCCTCCATTTCATGACCGGTTACGACCATCCCTTCGTGGATGGGAACGGAAGGACCGCACGGGCCCTCTTCTACTGGGCCATGCTGCGACACGGATACCCGCTGGCCCGCTACGTCTCCATCTCGAGGGTCTTCCGGGAGGCACCCGCCCGGTATGCCCGAGCGTATCTGCTCACCGAGTCGGACGAAGGGGATGTCACCTACTTCGTCGAGCACCATGTGGACGTGCTCCTGCGGTCCATCGAGGCCCTGGAGGTGCATCTGCACCGGAAGATGGCGCTGGTGAAGCAGACCGAGGAGCGACTCCGCTCGGATGGAACCTTCAACCATCGCCAGTTGGCGCTCCTGTCCCATGCCCTGCGGCACCCCGGATTCGAGTACACCGTGCAGTCCCACTCCCGCAGCCATCGGGTCGCCGAGAACACGGCCCGGGCGGACCTGGTGGAGCTTGCCCACCGGGGGTTCCTGGTGAAGGGCCGGAGGGGCCGGGCGCATGTGTTCCTGGCGCCGCGGGAGATGCCGGGCAGGGGGTGAGGGGCGCCGGGATCGCAACAATCCGTGATCACCGGGCGTGATCCCTTTCCGGGCACTCCACGCGTGGGATGAGTGGGATGAAGCTCTCCCGGAGCTGCTGGCGCTGAGGGGGGGTGGAGGAGGGTAGGCGGCGCAGGTCAGCCCTTCACGAGCCCAGGAAACGGCTGGCCATGGAGAAGTAGATCAGGACGCCGGAGATGTCCGCCAGGGAGGTGATGAGGGGGGCGCTGGCGGTGGCCGGGTCCTTCCCCAGGCGGGTGAGGACGAAGGGGAGCGACATCCCGATTAGACTCCCCCAGACGACGATGATCACCATGGTGGCCGCCACCACGGGGAGGACCTCCGGGGCCCGGAAGGCCGACACCAGCGACACGGCGACGGCCATGGTGAGTCCGAGGAGTGCCGCCACGCCCAGCTCCTTCACCGCCAGTTGGAGCCAGTCGCTCATCCTCACGTCTCCCGTGGCCAGGGCCCGGATCATCAGGGTGGCCGACTGGGATCCGGCATTTCCCCCGCTGTCGATGAGGAGGGGGAGGAAGAAGACCAGGGCGACGGAGGCGGCGATGACCTCCTCGAAGGCGGCGATTCCCGCTCCCGAGAAGATGTTCATGAAGACCAGGACCAGGAGCCACCCGATCCGCCTCCGATAGAGGAAGTGGGCCGGGGCGTCCAGAAGGCTGGTCCGGATCGGACCCACCGAACCGACCTTGTGGAAGTCCTCGGTGGCCTCTGCCTGGGCCACGTCCAGGACGTCGTCCACGGTGACGATGCCCAGGAGGACCCCGTCGGAATCGATGACGGGGATCGCCACCTGGTCGTACCGACCGATGAGCAGGACCGCCTCCTCCCGGTCGGACGAGGCCTGAATGCTCACCACCGCGTGGTCCATGATCTCCGACACACGAGCCGTGGGAGGGGCGAGGATGAAGCGTCGAAGCTCGATGTCGTCCAGGAGCCGCCACCCGGAATCCACCACGAAGATCCGGTTGATGGTCTCGCTGTTCACCCCCTTGGCCCGGATGTGGTCCAGCGCCTCCCCCACGCTCCAGCCCGGATCCACGGCCACGTAGTCCGGGGTCATGAGGCGACCCACGCTCTCCTCCGGGTATCCCAGGAGCCAACGGGCCTCCTTCAGGTCCTCGGGCGAGAGGAGGTTGAGCATCCGCTGGGTGGCTTGCCCGGGTAGCTCCTCCAGAAGGTGGGTGCGGTCATCGGGGGGGAGATCTGCCAGAAGGTCCCGGGTCTCCCTGTCCGTCAGGTCCAGCAGCAGGCGGTTCTGGTCCTCCGGGGCCAGATGGGCAAAGACCTCCACCCCCTGCGCCCTGGCCAGGGACCGGAAGGTCAGGACCCGCTCCTCCTTCCTGAGCCCCACCAGGAGGTCGGCGATCTCCGGGGCCTCCCAGTGGGACAGCACCTCCCGCAGCTCCGACCAGCGACGCTCCTCAACGAGTTCCCGGATATCGGGTGCCGACACACGTGCATCCATCGTCGTCCTCTTCTCCTGCCCCGGTCATCGCTTGCGTCGCTGGGGTGCCCCCACGAACCTGTCCTCTGGCGGACTCTCTCAAACTCGTGCTCCCATGCCCCCGGACAACCCCCCTTCTCCCATCCTCCTGGCCCACGACGGATCCCCCGGCAGCCTCGCGCCGGCGCGATGGGCCCGTGGCCTGATGGAGGCAGGCGCTGAGGTGACGGCGGTCACCGTGGCCGAGTTACCCATGGAATACCGCACGGGCTACCCCGCCCCGCTACCGACCCGGGAGGCGGAACGGACCCGGGTGTCCCGGCATCTCCAGCGGGTGGGGCGGTCCCTCCGGAAGGCCGGGTTCACCGACCCCATCCCCCCCATCCACCTGTCCACCCACACACCGGCCCGGGTGATCGCCGGCCACGCCGCTGAAGCCCATGCAGCCCTGGTGCTTGTGGGGCTCAGCCGGAAGAGCCGGGTCAGCCGGGTCTTCGCCGACGAAGTGCCGGTGCAGGTGGCGCAGCTCTCCCCGGTCCCGGTCCTGGCGATCCCGGCAGATCGGCCCTGGCCTCCCCGCCGGGGAGCGGTGGCCGTGGACTTCTCGCCGGAGAGCCTGGAGGCCGTGGGCTTCGCTGCACGACTGCTGGGAGAGGGGGGGGAGTTGCGGGTGGTCCACGTCCTTCCCCCGGCGTGGCGGGACCCCGTTCCTCCGGAGGTCCGGGAGCGGATCGACGAGGTGGTGGGCCGCCTGGAAGCGCTGACCCTGGAACTGGCCGGGACGCAGGGCGGCGCGGCGGCAAGCCCAGGGCTCCTGTGGTTGGCGTCGATCTGGAGCCTGGAATCGCCGAAGCGGTCGTTGGCCTCGGAGCTGCCCAACTGGTCCACGAAGTTGCTCTGGTAGTTGGCCGACACCAGCCCCGAGAACCCGAACATGTCGTAGGTCAGCGCCACATTGGCCACATGGTTGAACTGCTCGGGGAGCCGGGTGGCCCGACCTCCGGCCACCCCGAAATCCGTTTCGGACTTCGTCCAGGTGTAGTTGGTGTAGACGCCCAGCCCGTTCAGCGCCCCGGGGAGGAAGGCCAGGCGCTGCTGCCACGCCAGCTCCGCACCGTACACGGTGGCATCTGCCCCGTTCTCCGGCTGCAGCAGTTCGAAGCCGGCCTGGGGTCCTGAGGTCAGCTCGGTCCGGGAGAGATAGGCGAAGTCGGAGATCGCCTTGTAGAACAGCCCCGCCTGAAACATCCCCACGGAGGCGAAGTAGCGCTCGAAGAGAAGGTCCAGGTTCGTGGAGGTGGCGGCGGTGAGGTTGGGGTTCCCCCGTCGGATCACCTCGTCATCGAAGCGGATGTACTCGTTGGGTGCCAGGTCCAGGAAGTCCGGGCGGGCAATCGTCCGGGTCACAGCCGCCCGGGCGTTGGTGCTGGGATCCAGGCGATAGCGGAGATGCAGTGCGGGGAAGAAGGAGCCGTAGCTGGCGCTGGCCTCCGACGGGGTCACCGCCTGGAAGTTCCCCTGGCCGTCGAAGGTGAGACGCTTCCCGTCGTAGTCCAGGGAGGTGTGCTCGTACCGCGCCCCGGCAGATCTGTCCCCACGTGGCCTCCGGGATCGGGGGGGCCATCCCCTACAGCCTCCAGGCCGATCCCCTGGTGGAGGATCGGGTGGGGGTGAAGTGGCGCTCGGGATCGGAAGGGGTCACCAACCTCTTCTGCATCAAGGCGCTGCGGACGGAGGGAGGCACGGGAAACTTTGCCTTCGTCATGTCCGCGAACGCCTCCGCAGGGAGCTGGCTCACCGATGCCCCGCACGGCTGGGACCACACCCAGGCCGGGTCGGTGCCGGGGATCCTGGTGCAGGGACAGGTGGTGCTGGGGGCCAACGAGGGGTGGCGTTACGAGATCTGCGGGGCCCAGGACCCCGACTTCAGCATCCTCCAGCCCCTCCCCAGCTACTCTTCGGCGCAGCTCTCGAACCTGGACTGGCGCTGCTCGTCCCCCCTGCAGCTACGGGTGCCGGCGGCCACCTCCCTCCCCGTGGCTTCCCTCACCGGAAGCTTCGGCCATCAGAACCACGTCCACTGGATCCGGCTGGACTGGCAGGATCCCCAGCGCTTCGCCCACGGGCGGGTGCGGACCGTGGTGGAGAAGCAGGCCACCACCGGGGAGTACCTGATGGTGCATCAGGAAGAGCGTGAGAAGAGCCCCGGTCAGGGGAACCTCTCCCGCTCCTGGACCGAGGAAGGATCCACCCTCCAGTCCAACCGCGAATACCAGTACCGGATCTGCACCCAGAACATGCCGGTGGTGGGGACCGACCGTCGCTGCGTCGCCATGGCGGTGCGCACCGCCGACAGCGGGATCGATCCCGGGGCCCACATGCTGTACCAGCACCTCATGGAGTTGGGATGGTTGCAGGTCCTCCTCTATCGGGACGACCGGCGGACGCTCCTTCCGGAGCCGGAGAACTGCCTCTCCTGCCCCTGGGAGGTGCGGATGGACCCCGTG
Organism: uncultured Gemmatimonadaceae bacterium; assembly: GCA_964420725.1. Classification (GTDB taxonomy): domain Bacteria; phylum Gemmatimonadota; class Gemmatimonadetes; order Longimicrobiales; family Gaopeijiaceae; genus CAYQVI01. The sequence goes on from CAYQVI010000188.1 coordinate 6,778, forward strand.
CGGGACGTTCTGAACCGGGCCCGTCCGGGGGGAGAGGTGGTCCTGGCGCTGCTGGACTCACGGGGCGCCACGGTGGTTGAGCTGGGGCGCTATGCCCCCGACCGGACCGGGACCTTCAGCTCGGTGCCCTCCACCCTCATGGTCCCCTTCCGGGGCCGCATGGAGGGGAACTCCCTGTGCGGGCTTACCCTCCGGGTGGCGGATGGCCGGGGGGCAGTGCTGGGGGAGGGGGCCATCTGTGTGGAGCGGGGGCGGTGAGTTCCGGCTGGAGTATGGCGGCTCTGACCCGTGTGCGGCCCGTCCGTGAGCCCGTTTCGGGGCACTTCACGCGTACTGCAAAGTGACCGACATCTCCCATTCGCGCTCCACGTCGCCCCCGCCGCCCCAACACCCGACTCCCATGCCCCAGCCCATCCGCCCCCGTCCGATCCTCCGCTCCGCCCAGGGCGCCCTCCTGGCCCTCCTCCTTGCGGCCTGCGGAGGGGATTCCACGGCGCCCTCCCCCACCACCGTGGTCCTGACGGCCCCCAACCCGGTACTCACCGCCCTGGGGGAGACGGTGCAGCTCTCCGCCCAGGTGCTGGACGGGAAGGGGAATCCCATGACCGGACAGGCCATCAACTGGTCCAGCGGGAACAACTCGGTGGTGCAGGTGAGCGGCTCGGGGCTGGCCACCGCCACGGGGGTGGGGGTGGTCTCCATCTCGGCTTCCGCCGGTGGGGCCTCGGGGAGCCTCTCCCTGACGGTGGAACAGCGGCCGTCGGAGCTGCTGGTGACCGGGGGGGTGGGGCAGGAGGGGGAGGTGGGGGCGCCCCTTCCCCAGCCGCTGTCGTTCCGGGTGGC
>CAYQVI010000189.1:0-2538 GCA_964420725.1 uncultured Gemmatimonadaceae bacterium
CCAGCCCGAGTCCACGCAAGAGGGGGACCGTCGCATCCACACCCCAGGCGGCGGCATCGACGGGTCCCGATCCCACACCGGCGAACACCCCTACGGTCGGACCGCCCTGGGCGGCCAGGGAAACGGGCGCCAGTAGGGCGATCCACAGGGTCGTTCGAACGGCCGGTGCCTTCACGACCACCACCGCGGCCGTGCGCCATCCCGGACTCGCTGTTTCCATGGCCCCCCTCATCCCGGCTTCCGCAGCCCGTGGAGCTGGATCCTCTCCACCCCCAGCTCGTCCTCGTGCACCCCCAGGACATGGTCCGACCCGATCTCCGTGACCTCCAGACCGTCCGGCGTTGCGAGTTCCCCCAGGAGAACCCCTCGGGCATCGAAGATGACCCAGACCGGCCCAGCCTCCCCCGGCTTCCGAAACCGCCGCACCCACAGATTCCCTTCCGAATCCACCTCCATCCGGTCATAGGCGGGGAACGCCGGCGCGGAGGGCATCTCATCCACGACCCGGGCGATGGCCTGATGCCGCTCGGGTGGGGCTCCGTCCAGGAGGTCCTGTCGGTACCGGGCGAGATGGGTGGCGCGGATCTCCAGGTCCGGCTGGGGCCCCCGGAGGATCGCCCGGAGCTCGCCATCGAATCCGTAGACCAGGATCTCAAGACGCTCGGAGGGCCCCACGTAGATCTGGTCCGGTCCCCCCGCGATCACCGTGCTCCGGCCGAAGGGGTGGGGCCTGCTCCCCCCCTCCGAGCCAATCCGTTCACTGCTGACGAACTCCCCGAGCTCGGCCAGCACCCCCCCTTCCCCGTCCAGGATCCAGACCGGGGAGGTGGCCGCGTAGAATCCGATCTGCCGTTCCAGAGTCTGCTCTCCCCATCCCGCGATGGCGAACGCTCCGCCGGGAGCGCAGGCCAGCGCATAGGGGGGGCGGTCACGGTCGGGCTCCGTCCATCTCATTTCCCGGACCAGTTCGCCGCCGGGCTCGTACACCTTCGTCTGCCAGCTCAGGTCGAAGGCCAACAACGAGTCCCCGCCGCACCGCGTGAGGCCCCTCAGATACTCGAACTCCCCCGGCCCCTGCCCGGTGCGCCCCACCGACCGGACGAAGCCTCCGGACGCATCGAAGAATCGAATCTCGTTGCTGATCCCGTCCCCCACCACGATCGTCCCGTTGGCCATCCGGACGGCGCCGGCCACCCGGGAGAAGAGGTAGCGGGGGTCCCCGTCGCTGAGGCCGATCCGGGTGGTCGGGGCAGCGTCCACCTCCCAGCCCGGGAGGTCACCCCAGAGCGGCACGGTGCTCTCGACGATCTGGATGCCGACACTGTCCCGTACCACATAGGGGTCGGGTCCCTGGTCAGCGGAGCCACAACCCACCAGAACGATCAGGGACAGGGCGCAAAGCAACGGTGTGCAGCCCGATCCCGGCCATCGCTGATCCGTGCTCATCGCTCCTCCCCGGCTCAAGGCGGCTCCCGGTCGACCTCAGGCTCTACTACACTACCTTCCAATCGCTCCGTTCGCCCGTTCCGCCCATGTCGGCCGCAGACCACCCCGCGCCGACCCGACCACCACCACACCTCCGATCCTCCAGCCCCACCCGCCATGCTTCGCTCTCTCCGCCCCCTCCCCGCCCTTCTCCTTCTTCTGCCATTCCTTCTTCCCGCGCCCGGCGAAGGCCAGACCATCCTGAACGTGGAGCGCTTCCAGCTCTCCGCCCGGGAGGGGGTGCACGTGGAGCTGGACCTCTCCGGGTCGGGGCAAGCGGGGAACCGGGACATCCTGGACGCCCGCATCCAGGGGATCGTGGGGGTGGTCACGGAGCGCCACTGGCCCCGCCTCATCCTGGGGGGGCGCTACCTCCGGCAGGGGGGCGAGGAGCCCGTGCTGGACAACCAGTTCGTGCAGTTCCGCTACTCCTACCTCTTCTCGCCGAAGACCCGCAGCTTCCACTTCGTGCAGGTCCAGCGGAACGAGACCCTCCGCCTGCGGGAACGGCTCCTGGTGGGTTCCGGATTGCAGCGGGACTTCCAGCCCACCGAGGCCACCAGCCTCTCCCTGGGGGGCGGCGTCATGGGGGAGTGGGAGGCGCTGGACCCGGATGCGGTGGGGCCCGGGGACGAGGTGAATGCCCGGGTGGTACGCATGACCGTGGTGGGGGTGCTGCGACACACCCTGGAGGCCGGGCCGGAGCTGGTGAACATCGCCTACCTCCAGCCCGACATCACGGAGCCCGGCGACATCCGGATCCTGAACGACGTGGCCCTACGGGTGCCCCTGGGGAGCGCCGTCACCATGGTGCTGGCTTCGGAATGGCGCTACGACAGCCGGCCGCCCTCGGTGCTGGGGCCCCACGACCTGAGCTACCGGATGGGGGTGACGATTGCAGTGAGGTGAAGTCCCTGCTCACCCCCTCCGCAGCGCCAGCGCGAACAGCACCGCCGCCAGGATCCCCGCCCCCGTGCGGACGGTGTTCCAACGGGTCCAGCGGTGAAGATACAGGGTCCAGAAGGCCCGCGCCTCCTCCGTTCCGGGGACCAC
>CAYQVI010000189.1:2638-7586 GCA_964420725.1 uncultured Gemmatimonadaceae bacterium
CCCACCACCGCCGCCACCAGCAGCCCGTCCAGGAGGAGGGTCATGATGCCGCCCCCCAGGCCCCGGTTCCCGCCGCTCCCCGGGCGTAGCTCCGGAAGCTCCGGGGGGGCCGCCCCAGCGCCCGCTCCACGCCGTCGGCCACAAAGGCGTTCCGGCCGTCCAGCACGGTGGTGAAGAGGTAGCCCAGGAGCCAGATCAGGTCCCCCGGGAGTCCGGCGGCCCTGAGCCCGTCCATGAACGCCCCATGGGGGATCCGTTGGTAGTGCACCGCCCGCCCCAGTGCGCCGGAGATCTCTGCCACGGCCTCATCGAAGGTGAGGAGGTCCGGGCCGCTGACCTCGTAGATCTCCCCGGCGTGCCCCTCTCCGGTGAGCGCCGCCACGGCCACATCCGCGATGTCGTCCGCGTCCACGAAGGGCTCCCTCACATCCCCGGTGGGAAGGTGCACCGCCCCCGCCGCCACCATGTCCCGGAAGGGCCCCTCGGAGAAGTTCTGGGCGAACCAGCTGGCCCGGACCACGGTCCAGTCCAGCTCCGGGCGCTGGATCACCCGCTCGGCCCGTTGCGCCTCCTCCTCTCCCCGGCCCGAGAGCAGCACGAGACGCTCCACCCCCTGCTGGACGGCGGCCTCGACGAAGGCCGCCACCGTCTCCACGGCGCCGGGCGCCGCCAGGTCGGGGGCGAAGGTCACGTAGACCCGGTCCATCCCATCCAGGGCCGCCGCCCAGGTGGAGGGGTCGTCCCAGTGGAAAGCCGGGTCGGTGGAGCGGGACACGCTCCGGACCTCCAGGCCCCGGGCCGCCAGCGAGCGGACCACACGGGCTCCGGTCTTGCCGGTTCCACCGATCACGAGGTAGCGATGAGGCTGGGGATGCATCACTGTCTCCTTGCAGGGAGGGGTCCCCTGCGGTCCCATGCCGCAGGGCGTGATGAACGATCCCCCGATCCGGCCCCGAGGCACATGACCGGACGGCCCACCCTCTTGATCCATCGTCCCGATCTCAGCCCTGAGGCCCGCCGCCATGGCCAGAGCCGTCTCCGTCGACCGCCTGCAGGACTCCGCCGATCCGGTGGCCGAGGCGCTCCACACCCTCCAGCTGTCGGGGGCCTTCTATTCCCGGGCCAGCTTCAGCAACCCGTGGGGGCTGGAATTCCCCCAGATGCCGGGGCACCTGATGTTCCACGTGGTGACCTCGGGCCGGTGCTGGGTGGAATCCCCGGGAATGGAGCCGCTCCGGATGGACGAAGGGGACTTCGCCCTCCTCCCCCATGGAGACGGACATGTCCTGCTGGGGGCCCCCGGGGCGTTCGCCACCAGCCTCTGGGACACACGGCGGGAGGCGATCACGGAGCGGTACGAGATCCTGACCCACGGCGGAGGGGGGGAGGTGGCCACCATGATCTGCGGGGCCGTGCGGCTGGATCACCCCGCCGCCCGTCGCCTGGTGGCGCTGCTCCCCCGGGCCATCCACCTGCAGCGCACCGGAAGCGCCCAGAACCAGTGGATGCAGAGCACCGTTCAACTGATCTGCCACGAAGCCGCCGGGCTCCGGCCCGGAGGGGAGTCAGTGATCACCCGGCTGGCGGACCTGCTGGTGGTGCAGGCCATCCGCGCCTGGCTGGAGTCGGAAGCGGCCTCCACCGGATGGATCCATGCCCTGAAGGACCGGGAGATCGGGCATGCGCTCCGCCTGATGCACCGGCATCCGGAGCGGGACTGGAGCGTGGAGGCGCTGGCGAGGGAGATCCACCTCTCCCGGTCCGCCTTCAACCGGCGCTTCGCCGGGCTGGTGGGGGAATCCCCGATGTCCTACCTGACCCGGTGGCGGATGCAGCTCGCCGCCACCTGGCTCCGGAGCGGGGAGGTGCGCGTGGCGGAGCTCCACTCCAGGCTGGGCTACGCCTCGGAGGCCGCCTTCAGCCGGGCCTTCAAGCGGGAGATGGGGGTGTCGCCGGGGGGGTATCGCGAGAGGGCGTAGGGGAACCCAGGAGGGAAACCGCCACTGAGGACGCCGGTCTCCCGGAGCCGGCTCAGGTCCCGGCCATCGGAATACAAGGCGAATGTGCGCGCCACCGGCTGGAACGTCAGGGAGACATCATCAGCGAAGCGAAGAAGGGTGCCTACCTCCGTGGCCTCCAGTTCCCAGGTGACGGTCTGGTGGGGCATGGGATTGTCCCCCCGCCAGTCGGGCCAGAGCACCCGCACCGCCATCCGGGCGGCCCAGAAGACCCGGTGTACCTGGTCATCCAGCGATCCACTTCCTGAAGCGCCGCCGGGTCCAGTCGGTAGACGCGCCACTGCGCCTGACGGTAGCGGACGAGTCGCCGGCTACCGGTACAGTCCCCGGTCCCGAGAACCGAATCGAGGGCGCACACCGGTTCCAGCGCGTACGCCAGGATCCCGCCTCACCACAGGAGCCACCGTTCCCCGATCTCCGTCGTGTTCGGGAGCAGGCTGAACAGCATGCCGTCCGAGCCCACGGTGATCGGGCCCGAATACAGCTTGTCGGAATCGCCCAGGAAGGCGTGGTTGAAAACGGAGAACGGCAGCGGCGGAATGATGTGATGGAGGACAAGATGTCCGACATCCGCATCCCTGGCGATGCGAGCGGCCTCCTCCGGGAAGGTGTGGTAGGTGAGGATGTCCGTGGCGACGGACTCGATCACGTCCTCCCCGGTACCCGAAGCGGCAAGGTTCACCTGGCCGAGCATCTCCGGCGCCAGCGCCTCGTGGACGAGGAGGTCGACACCCTGGGAGTGGTGCCGCAGCGATTCGCTCGGCAGCGCATCCCCGCTGATGACCACGGAGCGGCCCCGGTAGTCAAAGCGATATCCGACGGCAGGGTCCACGGGACGATGGTCGACCAGGAAGGCGGTGACCTTCAGATCGCCGGCCTGGAACACCACCATTCCGCTGTCCTCGCCGAACCCGTCGATGGTCCGGGCGACTCCCCCCGTTCCCTTGACCGGTGCGACCGCGTCTCCATGGTGGGCGTAGCGGTACTCCGAGTCCAGGCTGAAGGCCTGGTTGAACCCCCCCACGACCGTCTCGACTCCCTCGGGGCCGATGACTGGAAGTGGTTCGGTGCGTGCGCCGGTGGTCCATGCCTTGAGCATCAGTTCTCCCAGCCCGGCGATGTGATCGGAGTGGAAGTGGGTCAGCAGCACCGCATCCGTCTCTTCGATGGGAACCTTCATCAGTTCGAGGTTCAGCGTACTCCCAGGGCCGGAGTCCACGATGAACAGGTGCTCACCCGCGATCACGGCTGTGCTGGCGCCGGCTCGTCTTGACGAGGGCATGGGAGAGCCCGTTCCCGCCAGGATGACGTGGAGACCGTCCGGGAGGTCATCGATCCCGCTTTGGGCCATTGCGCTCCCTACGGCCCCGTTCCACAGTCGGGTTCCGATCTGTTCCCGGAAGGCGAACGCGCCGGCGGCGACCACGGCGAGAATTGCGACCCACGCGAGAACCTGGGGGCTGAGCGCCGCCTTCAGTGCCGGCGGACCCTCCTCGGCATCCGACGACGATGCGTACGAGGCGATCGCCAGGAAGAGCAGTGCAAAGAAGATCAGTTCGGAAGCGAAGGCCCTCGTCGGAACCATCGGGAACGGGTCGACGACGGCGCTGATCGATCGTCCGGCGACGATCAGGAACATGAAGACGTTGGGGATCAACAGGAGCCAGCGGTGCCGGGTGAGGACACCGAGGAGTGTGAAGAAGCCCATCCCCAGGAACAGCCCACCGATGTCGCCCCTCAGTGAGTTGGCGCCCGCCGGGCCGGTGGTCAGAGCCAGCTGCAGGGCTGCGGTGAGTTCGGGCATGATGGTCATCGCCAGCCCCGTTCCCAGGAGCAGGAACCCCACCACCCCGGCAAGCACCCGAGTGGTCGTGACCACGCTGCGGCGCCCGAGGGCCTTCCTGGTCGGCTCCAGGATCCGCTGAGTCGGTCCTGCAAGCCGTCCGATCTGCGGGGAGAGCCAGCGCGTCAGCGCCCCCACGCGTTTCATCGGCGGGTTCCTCCCGCCGCCTTCATCATCAGATTCGCTACCTCCGGTCCTGCGTTCTGGTTCTGTCCGGTGATGATCCGGCCATCCACGACGACGTGGTTCGCGAACAGATCCCGCCACGCCGACCGGCTCTCGAAGTTGGCGCCTGCCGCCCGCAGTTCCCGCTCGGGGTGCTGCGGGGTGATGCCGATACCAAGCTCCTCGACCTGCTTGTCCGTCACGGCGGTGAGGCTGCGTCCCTCGATCAGCGGCTTGCCGGTCTCGTCGGTCGCGTTGAGCAGACCGAGTGCGCCGTGGCACACACTACCAACGATGGCAGCATCCGCGTAGGCCGCCGTCATCTTCTGGCCGAGAACCTCCGAGAAGCCGAGGTCGTATGCGGCTCCCCAGCCACCGGCCAGGAAGACGATGTCGTAGTCGGTGAAGTCGATGTCATCGATCCGGAGCGAGTTCTCGACCTTCGTCTGCAGCACCGGGTCGTTCAGGTACCGGTCGTCGTAATCGCTCTCGATGAACCAGAGGAACGACAACGGGTCGATCGGGATCTCACCCCCCTCGATGCTGGCCACGTCGACGCTCATGCGACCATCGAGGAACTCGTAGTAGGGGGCGGTCAATTCCGACATGAACACGCCGGTTTCCTCCCCATCGTCTCCCAGCTCGTCGTGGTTCGTGGCGATGATGAGGGCCCTGCCTTCGGGCAGGAGATAGCGCTGCCCCGTGTAGTCCGGGTGCAGGCCCATGGCCTTGAACAGGACCGGGAGCCCGAATACGGTGCCGAGCGCCACGAACACCAGGCCAACGCCCACAATCCACAGGGTGGTGCGCGTCCGGCCCTTTTCGATCCACCGGGTTCGTTGCTCTGTCGAATGCTCATCCATCCGCCTGGTCCCCTGTCGGCTCGGGTCCGAACTGGAGTGGGTCACCGGAATGCTCATCC